>JAICYS010000052.1 GCA_025934105.1 Myxococcota bacterium
GCCAGCGGCTTTTTCATGCGGGTCAGCACCGCCCACAGCGCCGTCACCCACGCCACGTGCGGCGCCACGTGCCGCCCCGATTCGTTGTGCGCGGCGCGGATCTGCGCCTCGTAGATGCGCTGTTCGACGCGGTGGTCGAGCAGATAGGGCACGCGCACCAGCTCCATTCGCCCCTTGAACGACTGGAACTCGGGGATCTCCTTGAACGCCGCCAGGTAGCTCTCGTTCGACGAGCCGATGAAGACCGTGTCCAGCTCGAGGCTGGCCACGTCCAGCGAGACCCGGCCCTGCTCGACCGTTCCCAGCAGGTACTTGTACGATTCGAGCGGGCGCTTGAGGAGGTCCGCGAAATCGACCACGCCTCGGTTCCCGTCGACCAGCTCGCCCTGGTACTCGTAAAGCGTCAGCGACTGGAGGGCGGGCGGAAGCGAGCCGAGCGAGCGGTCCATGGTGAGCTGGCGCGAGCGGGCGTCGACCGCCAGCTGCGGCTCGACGGTGGCGGCCGCCTGGCGGTAGCGGCGCGACACGAAGAACCGCTCGACCTGCACGTGCCGCAGTACCTTGGACAGATCGCCGTGGTACGACGAGAGCAGCGCCTCGAAGATCTGCCGGTTGCGGTGCGACAGGTCGCCGCGCAGCAGCGCGTCCGCCGGCCGGAACTCGGGCCGCCCCACGGCGTGCAGCCGCTGCGCGATCAGATCGCGGCGCCGGTCCCGCGGCAGCAGCAGCAGCGGGTGGTCGCGCATCTCGTCCGAGATCTTGGACTCGATCAGCTCGTCGTCGAGGTAAGCGAACGTCTCCTGTCCGCCGGCCGCCTCGATGCCGCCGCCAAACCCGATTCCCCCCTTGGTCAGCTTCTGGGAGGGGAAGATCCAGTTGAACTTGTAGAGGGCCCCCTCCTCCAGCGTCGAGTAGTGCTCCATCGCGCGCTGGAGGCACGCGACGAAGGTCGACTTGGCGCTGCCGTTCGGGCCGTGCAGCAGCATCAGCCTGTTCGTGCGCCCTTCGCGGGCAAAGTTCGACACCAGCCGGTAGACGGCGGCCTGCACTTCTTCCTGGCCCACCAGCGCGTCCTTGCCGTTGTCCCACCCGCAGTCGAACAGGCGCCAGCGGGTCATCGGGCCGCGCGGCGTGCGGACCGGCTCGGTGCCGAAGTGATCGAACACGTCCCGCACGTACTGGGCGGCCGACCGGAGCTGCCGGACCGGCTCGGCGCTGAACAGCGTCACGTACTCCGGAAAGGAGATCACGCGGCGGTTGCGGGCGAAGCTCTCCCGCATCTCGCCGGTCGCGTGGGTCAGCCACTCGCGCGCGTCGAAGGATTCGCCGCCGTGGGCGGTCGGAGCACCGTCGGCCGCCGGCGCGCCCCCCGGACGATCCGGCGGCGGCATATCGCGGATCGGCATCGCTCCTGACGGTAGCATGGCGCCGCGCGCCGTGCATAACTTCCCCCATCCTCATCGGTGCTGTATGAACATGACGACCATGTCCAGTCTGCGTCGTTCGTTGTCCGTCATCTTCCTGGCAAGCGCCTTGACGGCCGCCGCCGGGACTGCCCGCGCCGCCGGTGAGCCGCCGGCCAGCGCCAGCCCGATGGCGGAGTTGAAAAAATCCAACGCACAGCTCGACAAGTTGCTTCAGAGATCCAAGCCCAACTGGTCGCCCGAGGCCGAGCTGGAGCGGTCCGAGGTCAAGAAGCTGGTCGGCTCGTTCCTGGACTACGGCGAGCTGGCCAAGCGGGCGCTGGGCAAGCACTGGGACAAGATCACGCCCAAGCAACGCGAGGACTTCGTCGAGACGCTGCGGCAGCTGGTCGAGCGCAGCTACCTCCGCCAGATCCACGGCAACGCGAACTACAGCATCAAGTACGACAAGGAAGAGAAGAACGGCGACGAAGCCACGGTCTACGCGACGCTGAACACGGTCGTCCGCAACAAGAAGACCAAGGTCGCCCTCGAGTACAAGATGCTCTGGAAAGAGCACTGGGTCGTCTACGACATCGTCACCGACGAGCAGAGCATGCTCGAGAACTACCGCGCCGAGTTCAACAAGATCATCAACCGCGACGGCTTCGACGCGCTCTTGAAGAAGATGAAGAAGAAGCTGGACGAAAAGGAAGACGACACCGAGTGATCCGCGCGGCCGCGGTCTTCGGCGCCGCCGCGGCGCTGGCGGTCCCGGTGCTGGGCGGCTGTCAGAACGACTGCTGCAGCGTCGATTCGTTTCCGATCCTCCTCGGTCGGGCGCCGTCGGGGGCGCCGCCCCTCGACGCGGGCGCCTCGGCCGGCGACGGCGGCCCCGACGCGGCAGGGCTGCCCGACGCCGGCGCGCTCTGGGCGCTGGCCGGCCAGCCGGGGGGCGGCGCCAGCTTTTCGATGGTCGTCGACACCGCCAGCCCGCTGACGTTTCTGAACGGTCCCACGTCCGGACGGCTCCAGACGTCGTCCGCCGGGTTCGACCTTTATAGCCAGGGGGTGCCGGGCCCGCCGCTGCGCGGGACCTTCCGAGGCGTGGACGTGCTGACGCTCCCCTTGCAGCCGATCGGCGACGGCACGCTGCCGGTGGGCGGGGTGCTGGGCGCGGACCTCCTCCACAACTATTCGGTCGAGTTCCGGCTGGCAGGTCCCTGCCCGGCCGGCCTGACCGGGACCTGCGCCTCGATGACGCTCTGGAACCACCTGGGCCCGGATCAGTCGTTCCTCGAGGACGCGGGCTTCGCGGTCCTGTCGTTCACCCCCTTCGGTGGCGGCGAGGTCACCGCCGACGGCGATCCGGACTTTCTGGGGTTGCGCGGCCCGCTGACCGTCCCGGCCAGCCGCGTGGTCCTGCGTGGCTGCGCGGTGCCGGCCGCGTTCTCGCCGGTCCCCGATCCCGCCCACCCATTTCCGGCCTGCTGCACGGCCGCCGACGCGCTGGCCCAGTCGACCGGCGTCGACCTGTCGCTGCTGATCGACACCGGGATTGGCCCGCTGGTCCTGAGCGCGTCGGCCTGGTCCCGCCTGGTCGCCAGCGCGGCGGCGCAAACGCCGCCGCTGCTGCTGCCGGTCGCCGGCGCCGACCCGGTGACGCCGCCGCTTCACGTGGCCACCTGGCCGTCGCCGGTGGACGTGCTCCTGTGGGCGGCCATTCCGCGCTACGCGCTGGTGAACCTGGAGGCCGGAAGCAACAACGATCCCGGGCCCTGCGTCGAGCTGGCGCGCGCCCGGCGCACCGAGATCGTCGCCTACGACGACGCCAACGCCGATCCGGACAGCTCCGACCCTCACCTCTGCGTTCAGCCCTGCGATCTGGACCCGAACCAGTCGGGCGAGGCTCAGAACAGCGCGGCCTATCTGGAAATCGATGGAGCGATCCCGGTGGCGGTCGTTCGCGACGAAGATCCGTTCCTGCAGGGGTTGCGGTTCGACGTGCTGCCCGAGGGCCCCGAGCTCGACGGCCTGGTGGGGGCGACCGCGCTGGGCGGCGCGCGCCTCGAGCTCGATTACCTGTCCAGCCCGGGCCGAGCCGTGTTTTCGTGCGAATCCGGCGTGCCGCTCACGTCCTGCCGGGCGGCCGCCCGCTGCCCGCAGCTTCCGGACAAGGACGCGCAGCACGACTGCTTTGGCCTCGGTTTCCACGGACTGCCCGCCCGCTGCGTCCCGAACGCCTGTTCGAGGTGACCGCCGTCACGCGGTCGAAGCCAGCTGGCGTTGACCGAGGCCGGCGGGAGGCCGGGCGGCGGCTTCGTTCGGCAAAGCCAGGCGCTTGACGCTCCGGCCATCGCGGTCGCCGCGAGTCGCGAGTTTCACGCCCGCGCGGACTGGCGTTAACATGGACGGACATGCGCCTGTCCGTCGCCCTCGCGGTGGCCCTCATGCTGGTCGCCGGTGCCGCGTCGTCCGCCCAGGCCCGGGTGCGCGCCGCCATCTCCGAATTCCAGCTGGACGGAGGGCCGCCGCCGGCGCTGGCGCTGCAGCTTCAGGACGGCTTCGTGCTGGGGCTGGTGCGGGCCGGCGTGCAGGTGATCGATCCGACCGACACCGCCCAGAAGCTGGAGGGACACCCGGAGCTGCAGCACTGCGATTCGTCGCCCTGCCTGAAGGCGATCGGGCAGGTGCTGGACGTCGGTTACGTGCTGCGGGTGAAGATCGACGTGGCCGGAAACAGCTACAAGGGGGTGGCGCGGCTGTTCTCGACGGAGGGGGCGGCGCCGGCCGCGCTCCCCATCGCCACCGAATCGAAGAGCTGCGAGGTGTGCACGGTCGCCGAGGCGCGATCGACCATGATCAAGCTGGCCGACGCGGTCCGCTCGCACATCGACGAGCCGGCCCCGCCGCCGCCGGGCCCGCCGGCCCTGCCGCCGCCGGCGCCGCCCCATCTGGCCGCTCCGATGGTCGCCGCCCTGGCCGGCGCCCTGGCCGTGGCGGCCGGGGCCGTGGTGCTGGCCGGAAACGGCCCCTGCATGGGGAGCAGCTGCTCGGAAGGACGGCTGCGCAACACGATGGGCGGCGCCCTCATCGGCGCCGGGGCCGTGCTGGCCGCGACGGGCACCTACGTGGCCATCGAACGAACCCGCGGCACCGACCCGGTGACGGGGGCGGCCGTCGGCTGGCGCTGGTGATCACCAGACGAGGGGAGACACGATGAACGAGGTTCACAGAGTGCGCGGTCCGCTGGCCGCGTTCGCGTTGTTCGCGATGGGCGGCGTGGCTTTCCTGTTCGGTCACGGCTGCGGCACCGTGTCCAACGACCGCCAGGACGCCATCAACCGGGCGGCCTCCGCCACCTGTAGCCGCTACCAGGCCTGCCGCGCGATCGGTACGGCCGCCGGCGCCAGCTACGCCAGCGTCGCCGATTGCCAGAACATCTGGACGGGCAACTTCACCAAGCAGTGGCCGCCGTCCGGGTGCCAGGGGCGGATTGACCAGTCGATGCTGAGTCTCTGCATCCAGCGCATCAACACCACCGAGTGCACCAGCATCCTCGACATCCTCAACACGCTCTACGTCGTCTGCAGCGAAGCCAACGTCTGCGACGTTCGGGACGCCGGCACGGACTGAGCCCCGGGCAGCGGTGAAGCCGGGCTCAGGACCCGAGCGGCGCGCCCAGGGCGGCCAGGGTTTCGGCGAACGAGGGGAAGGACGTGCCGATGTCGGCGGTCGGGACCGTCGTCTCGTCGTCGGCGCGCAGGCCCAAGATGGCGCCCGACATCGCGATGCGGTGGTCGTGCTCGGGGACGACGGGGCCGCCCTTCGGAATGCCGCTGCCGAGGCCGACCACCGACAAACCGTCGGGGCGCTCGGTGACGGCGGCGCCGGCGCGGGTCAGCTCGCGGGCCAGCGCGGCGATGCGGTCCGACTCTTTGATGCGCAGCTCGGCCAGATCGGCGAAGATGGTCTCGCCCTCGGCGCAGGCGGCCGCCACCGACAGCGCCGGGATCTCGTCGATGGCCCGCAGCGCCAGCTCGCCGTCGATGCGCGCGCCGCGCAGCCGGCCGGCCCGGGCCCGCACGCGGCCCACCGGTTCGCCCATGGCGTCGCCCGTGACGGCGACCTCCAGCTCGGCGCCCATGGCCCGCAGCGCGTCCAGCGCGCCGGCCCGGGTCGGGTTCAGGCCGACACCCTCGACGGTCACGTCACTGCCCGGCACGATCAGCGCCGCGACGATCAGGAAGGTCGCCGACGACAGGTCGCCCGGGATGGTCAAGCGGGCCGGTCGCAGCCGGCCGTTCCAGCCGTCGGGCGCGATCACGATGGCGCCGGTCGCGTCGACGGAGATCGGCGCCCCCATGAAGCCCAGCATGCGCTCGGTGTGGTCGCGCGAGCGGGCCGGCTCGCGCAGCTCGCTGGGCCCGCGCGCCTGAAGCGCCGCCAGGATGAGAGCGCTCTTGAGCTGGGCGCTGGCGACCTCGAGCTCGTAGCGGATGCCGGTCAGGTTGCCGCCTCGGATCGCCAGCGGCGGGAAGACGTCGCCGGGCCGGGCTGGATCGCCGCGCCCGTCGATCCGCGCGCCCATCTGGCGCAGCGGCGCCGCCACCCGCCCCATCGGCCGGCGGGTCAGGGAGGCGTCGCCGCGCAGCCGCGTCTCGAACGGCCGCCCGGCCAGCAGGCCCAGCAGCAGCCGGATGGTGGTGCCCGAGTTTCCGCAATCCAGCTCTTCCGCGGCGGCGCGCAGCCCCGCGAAGCCGACGCCCGCGATGCGCGCGCGCCCGTCGCCCAGCTGGATGTCGACGCCCAGCGCCCGCAGGGCGGCCGCCGTGGACAGGTTGTCGCCCCCCTGCCCCAACCCTTCCGCCTCGACCAGGCCGTCCGCCAGCGCCCCGAACAGCAGCGCGCGGTGCGAGATCGACTTGTCGCCGGGGACCCGACAGACGCCACGCAACGGCGGCGAACGGCGGACGCGGAGCACGGAACTCATGCCCGCATGACTATCATGCCGCGCGGCTTTAGTGCCGGGCCGCCGCCACCATCTGCAGCACGGCGAGGATCTTGTCGGCCAGGCGTTCGCGCTGCTCGACCGGAATCTCGACGTGCCCGTGCAGCCACGTCCCCTCGGCGCCGACGGTCAGCCCGTTCAGGATCGGCGACAAGCCCAGCAGCCGGATCATCGTCCCCTGCGCGTAGCTGCGGGCCGCCGACACCAGCGCGTTGGCCGCCGCCGTCGCGTCGGCCGCGCTGTCCGCCACGCCCGTGAAATCCAGGTTGAGGTCCTGCCCCAGGTTGACCCGGGCCGCGACGCGCTGCAGGCCCGCCGGCAGCGCGACGAAGCCTGCCGCCCGCGCCCGGAGCGCATCGGTCACGTTCACGCCCACGAACAGCGCCGGCGCGTCCCGGTCGGCGGCCATCGCGCGCCGCAGCTCGCCCAGCGGGCCGGTCTTGGCGTCCGGGACGATGCCCCAGGCGGCGTCGATGGCGGCGCGCACCTCGGCCGGGCCGCCGGTCACCAGCGTTCGCGGCGTGACCAGGGCGACGGCTCGGCCGCCCGCCTCCCACAGGGGGCTGTCCCGCCACCGTCCGGCGGTGGCGCTCGCGTTGGCCGCCCCGAACGCGGCGCCGACCTGGGCGGCGTCGAATCGCCCCCGCAGGATGGTCAGCTCGCGCGTGGCGCCGCCCGACTCGACCGCCACGGCCACCAGCCGATCGCCGTCGGTGAACGGGTCGTAGCCGTAGCTGCGCCGGCTCTGTTCGCGCTGCCCGGACGGATCGCTCTGCATCAGCGCGCGCGTCCAGGGGGACGCCCGCAGCGTCGCCAGGTCGACGTCGGCCAGGGTGTCGGCGCCGGCCGGCGCCAGGTTCCAAAGGTCGCTGTCGTCCGGGGCCGTGCGCTGGCCGACGGTCGCCGGCGGCGTCGCCGGCATCTCCGCGCAGGCCAGCCCGGCGGCCGCCAGGACGGCCACGGCCAGCAGGTTCAGCCGCGCCGCCAGCCGGTCAGCCCGGGACCAGCCGCTCACGCCCGGCCCTCCCGCGCTCCAGCAGCTCTTCGATGCGAGGCCCGTCGCTGGCCGACACCGCCGCGCGCAGCGCGGCGACCTGCTCCGCCAGCGCCTCGATGAGCGGCAGCACCTGGTCCCGGTTGTCGACAAAGATGTCCCGCCACATGGCCGGGCTGGAGGCCGCGACCCGCGTCGTGTCGCGCAGGCTGGTGGTAGGCAGCCGCCGCATCGCCTCGACGACGTCGCCGGGCAGCCCGCCCAGGGCGGCCGCCAGCGTGTAGGCCGCCACGTGCGGCAGGTGGCTGCCGGCGCCCAGAACGCGGTCGTGAAGTTGCGCGTCCATGCGCACCGGCTCGGCGCCCATGGCGGCCCAGAGCCGCTCGATGGTGGCGACCGCGCCCTCGCTGCTGTGGGCGGTCGGACAGACCACGCACTTTTTCCCCTCGAACAGCAGCGGGCTGGCCGCGTCCGGCCCCACCCGCTCGGTGCCCGCGACCGGGTGGCAGGCGACGAAGGCCCCCGGCGGCAGCTTGGGTTCGACGGCGGCGATGGCGGCCGCCTTCACCGAGCCCACGTCGATGACCAGCGCGCCGGGCGCCAGCGCCGGCGCGATCTCGGCGGCCAGCGGCCCCAGGCTGCGCACCGGCGCCGCCAGGACGATGAGGGCTGCCCCGCGCGCGGCCTCGGCGGCCGACGGCGCCGCCCGGTCGATGATTCCCAGCGCCACCGCGCGCTCCAACTTTTCGCGCGTGCGGCTCCAGGCCACCACGTCGGTGACGGCCCCCGCGGCGCGCGCGGCCAGCGCCACGGAGCCGCCGATTTGACCGGCGCCCATGACCGCCAGGCGGCCGATCGGCGATCCCGACCAGCGTCGCTGCGTGCTCACGCGGCCCTCACCCCCGGGACCTTACTGTCCTGACGAGCTTCTGGCAATTCATCCGGCGCCCTCCCTCGGGGCGGCGCGTCCCGCGGCCAAGGCGCCGGTTGAGCCCCCGCTCGGCGGCCGCGATCCTGATTTCTTCGGCGCTATACTTTCCGGCTCCATGAACGGCGGCACACACCCGAGCGTCCTGTTCGCGCTCGGCTATGGAGTCCTGACCTCGCTCACGCCCTGCGTCTACCCGATGATCCCGATCACCGTCAGCATCTTCGGGGCGCGGGCCGGCGTGCCGCGCGGGCGGGCACTGGGATTGGCGGCGGCTTACGTGGCCGGCATCGCGGCCATGTTCGGCTCGCTGGGGACGGCGTTCGGGCTGCTCGGCCGCGCGTTCGGCACGTTCCTGGCGAACCCGTGGGTGATCGTGCCGCTGGCGCTGTTCTTCTTCGCGATGGGCCTGTCGATGTTCGGGGCCTTCGACGTCGCGCTTCCGTCGGGGCTGCAGCAGCGCCTCAACCGGGTGGGCGGCCGCGGGGTCGCCGGTGCGTTCGCCATGGGCCTGGTGGCCGGGATCATCGCCGCGCCGTGCACGGGGCCGCCGCTGGCGTCGCTGCTGGCCTACGTCGCGACCACCCGCAACGCCGGCTGGGGGTTCGCGCTCCTCGCCACGTACGGCGCCGGCGTCGGACTGCCGTTCTTCTTGCTGGCCGGCTTCTCGATGTCGCTGCCCAAGCCCGGCGCCTGGATGGAATGGGTCAAGAGCGTGTTCGGCATCGCGCTGTTCGCGGCCGCGCTCTACTACCTCAAGAACGTGGTGCCGGCGCTGGCGCGATTCGGATCGGGCTCGCCGCGGTTCGCGCTGGAGATGGCGGCGCTGGTGCTGGTCGGCCTCGGCCTGGGCGCCGTGCACGCCAGCTTCCACGGCGGCAGCGGCGAACGCGCGCGCAAGGCGCTGGGCGTGGGGCTGGCGACGCTGGGCCTGTTCGGGGCGACCAACTACCTTCTGGCTCCGAAGGGCGACGTGAAGCTGGCCTGGCTGGCCGACGAGCAGGTCGCGCTGGGTCAGGCGCGCGCGGCGGGACGGCCGCTGCTGGTCGACTTCGCCGCCGCCTGGTGCCTCCCCTGCCACGAGTTCGACCTGAAGGTCTTCTCGCGGCCCGACGTCGCCCAGGCGATGCAACGCTTCACGTTGTTGCGGGTCGACCTCACGCGCGAGGACGACGACCCGGCGCTGGGCGCCCTCAAACGCAAGTACGCCGCCGACACGCTGCCGGCCATCCGCCTCTTGTCGCGCGAGGGCAACCTGGTGGCCAAGACCGACACGCTGGTCTCCCCGGAGAAGTTTTTGGACCTCCTGGCCCAGGTCCGGTAGCGGCGGGCGGGCCTCAGCGGCCCAGGTGGAACGTCACCGTGCCGAGGCCGAGCACGTGATAGCCGCTGGAGCTGGTCTCGACCGAGTTCACCACGTCGCCGCCGAAGAAATAATGCCAGCCGAAGGTCGCCTCGACGCCGACGGCCACGAACGGATCGATGAAATATTCGTACCCGAGGATCGCGTCGGCGACCACGCCCTTGGCCGACACCTGTTCGTCGGTCAACGGGTAGGCGACCGGTCCCGGCGTGCCGAACCCGAATCCGACCGCCAGCTTCGGCTTCAGCAGCTTCTGCGGCTCGCCGTCGTGCAGCTTCGTGCGCCCGAGCGGAACGTCGACCTCGCCGCCCAGCAGCAGCTGAATCAGCGTGCCGGAGGTTCCCGAGCCGTTCAGCGTCTGGAGAAAGTTGGCCGAGACGTCGATGAACAGCAGCTTCATCCCCAGACCGACGCCCAGGCCGCCTCCCCGCGTGGTGGCGAAGAAGTCCCGGGTCTTCGCCGAGCCCCACCCCGTCATCCCGCCGGCCGTCGCGCCCGCGTAGAGGTCGGCCAGGCGCGCTTCGGCGGGGCGCGCCGCCACCGCCAGCAACCACACGGCGCCCAGCAGCGCCGGGACGATTCTCACGTCGGCGAGCCCAGCAGCGCCTCGACCCGCGCGCGGTCGAATCCCAGCAGCAGCCGGCCGCGCACGTCCAGGATCGGCACGCGGTCGGTGGGGATCCCCATCTTGGCCGCCTTCTCCGCCAACTCGCGGGCGGCGGCGGGATCGCGTTCGATGTCCTTGTCGGCGAACGGGATCTTGTGCGCCATCATGTATTCACGCGCGGCCCGGCAGGCGCCGCACCACGAGGTCCCGTAGATGGTCACCACCGGTTTCGTCCCCGGGGGCGTGGTGGGAGAAGCGCCGGCCGGCGGCGGCGCCCCGGAGGGCGCGTTGGCGGGCGGGGGCCCGGGATGCGCCGCGAACGGGGACGACTGGCCGCTCGGCAGCGCCGCCAGGGCGGCGGTCTCGAACGCTTCGCGGGACATGGGCCGCGCCGTGGTCTTGCCCTTGTCGAGGAGCTCGTTCACGCTGGCGACGTAAATTCGATCGCCCGACGGCACGCCACCCGCAGCCGGATCGATCACGCGGACGATCCCGCGCGAGGCGGCGGGAACGGTCTCCGGCTTGTCGGTGGTGGCGAAGGTGCCGGCCGGCTCGGCGTACGTGAACAGCCAGCGGCCCCCCTTCAGAATCTGGACGGTGGGGGCGGCGCCGCTGGCGGCCGGTGGCACCGGCGGCGCGGCGCGGCGGCAGCCGACGGCGGCGATCAAGGCGGCCAGCACGACGGCCGCGCGGGTGTTTCGCAACATGGCGCGCAGTCTAGCAGCGACCGCGCCCGCGTTTGCCTCCGCGCGGCCCCTGACCCTTCAATTGACGGGGACCAGCTCTTCGCCGTCACGGCCGCAGAACGTGGCGTCGCTCTCGTATCGGCGCGAGCAGTTCGGGCAGATCTTGCCGAGCCCGCCCCCCAGGGCCAGGCCGGCCGCGTCGCTTCCGCCCAGCGCGAGCGGCAGCGGCACCAGCTCCTCGCCGTCGAAGGCGCAGAACTTCTTGCCGGCGTCGAAGGATCGCTTGCAGGTCGGGCACGTCGAGCCGGTGCCGGACGCCCGCGCCACGGGATCGGTCACCGGCACCAGCTCGCGCGCGTCATGCGGGCAGAACCGCAGCCCCGGCGCGTAGTCGCGGTGGCAGGCCGGACAAATCAGGCCCGGCCCGCGGCTGCTGGTCGGCTCGAAGCTGGCCCGGACGGGTTCGGGCGGGCGGGCAGCGGGCTGGCTCTCGGGGCGCCCGCGAAAATGGGGGCGCAGCGCGTAGGCGATCAGCGCCAGCGCCAGGACGGCCACGACGATGAACAGCGCGATTTCCACAGGCTGCATCGACCCCGAATCCTCGAAGCTAGCAAAATGGCCGGTTGGGGAAAAGCCGCCAGGCCGGTCGAGGTGCCAAGTTCCTGACTATCTTGGCCTCCTCCTGTGCTTTTCGTTCATCGGCGCCGACTTGCCGAGCGACAGCTTCAGCACGGCCTGTTCGACCGCCTGCTTGACGGCGTCCTTGATGACGTCGTGGGTGGCGTCCGCGGTGTCGGCCGCCAGCCGCCGCTCCGAGACCTCCGCTTCGGTCGCCGATTGCCCGTCGCCGCTGAAGGCCAGCTTGGCGTCGGGGATGGTGGTGCCGAAGACGGTCAGCTGCACCTCGACGGCCAGCTGTTTGTTTCGCGCGCCTGGCTTGGGATCCTTCAACTGTTGCTTGAGGCTTTGGATCCGCGCGGTCACGTCGAAGCCGCGCAGGTTCCGCTTCTTCAGCTCGGCGACCAGCCCCGAGCGGTCCTGCCCCGGTCCCTGCTGGCCGGCTTCGCCCACGTCCGAGGCCCATTCCGGCCGCGACGCCAGCTCCGCCTTCAGCGCCTCCCCGGCGAACGCCTTCGTCGCGGCGTCCACGTCGGGCCCGGCCTTCACGGGCTGCAGCTGGAAGTAGTACTTCGGGGCCGCGGCCGCCCCGCGCCCGACGAGCAGGGGCAGCGCGGCGAGGACGATCGCGGCCAGCGTCTTTCTCGTCATGGGCCCTATACTGCGCCCGATGTCAGAGCGTCCCAAAATGAAAACCGAACATGTCACGCTGGTCGTGGCGCTGACGCTGGTGGGGTTGACGGTGGGCGGGATCTTGGCGATCTTCGGCGCGCCGCTGCGGGCGCTGGTTGCCCGTTGAGCGGTGGTCGTGCGAAGGGCGATGGGCGCGGTGCGGCTTCTTGACCTCGTCGATCGCCAAGAATAACGTCGCCGGGCGACGTTCCAGACACCTGGAACCCGAGGGGCCATGATCAAGCTGACGCTGACGGAAAAGGGCGGCGAACCGAAGCTGCTCACGTTCGAGAAGGACGAGATCACCATCGGGCGGGTCTCTGGCAACGACATCGTGCTGGCCAAAGGCAACGTCTCGAAGCGGCACTCCAAGTTCACCGCCAAGCCGGGCGGTCAGATCGAGGTCGCCGATCTGAAGAGCACCAACGGCACCTACGTGAACGGCCGGAAGATCGCCAGCCCCACCATGCTGGCCCCCAACGACCGCGTCTACGTCGGCGACTTCTTGATCACCCTCGACTTCGGCGACGCGGGAGCCGAGGAGGAGGACCTGGACGGCGATGCGGCGGGCGCGGGGAGCGCCTCGCATCGATTGCCCGTCCCGCCGCCCCCACCGCCGCCCCGCGGAACCGGCTCGCGCGCCTCGACGCTGCCGCCGGTCGACGGAGACGGCGATGCCGGCTACGGCAGCCACGACGGGGACGACGAGGACGACCTGGGGCTGGCCGCGCACCCGCCCCGCTCGGGGCGCATGCCGATCCCTCCGCCGCCCCCCCCGCCCCCGCCGCGCCGGCCGCCCACCCCCATGGCCAGCCGCGCGCTCGACAAGTTGGACGACGATCTGGATCTGCCGCCCGCGCCCCCCGACGAGGACACCGGCAGCGTCGGCCGGTTCGCGCACTCGCGCGCGGCCGACGACGACATCAGCCGCAAGGTCTCGGTGGGCGTGCGGCCGGGCCCCTCCGGTCCGGCGGCCGCGCCCGCCTTCGCGCCGGCGCCCGCCCCGGCGCCGGCCGGGGGCAGCACGGACGTCGGCAGCGCCGCGGGTCTCGAGGCGCTGCTGGCCGATGCGGAGGTTCGCCAGATCCTCATCACCGCGCCGGACGCCGCGCTGGTCGACCGGGGCCAGGGGCTGTCGCTGCACGACGCGGGGCTGGGCGAACCGAACGCGGTGGCCGATGCGCTGTGGCGGCTGGCCAACACGGCGTTTCCGCCGCCCGCGCCCGACAATCCGGTGGTGGACGTCCGGCTGCCGGACGGCACGCGGATGACCGCCGCCTTCCCGCCCGCCTCGCCGGCGGGGGTGGTGGCCGCCATACGCCGTCCGACGCTGGTCGAACGCGAGCTGCGCGACCTGCTGCCCTCCGGCAGCGGCGAGGTCGAGGGCCTGCTGGCCGGCGTGCTGGGCGCGCGCCGAAACGTGCTGGTCACCGGCGATCTCGGGTCGGCGGCCGCCGCGCTGGGCGCGCTGGGCGCGGCCATCCCCCCGGAGCGCCGGGTGGTCGCCATCGGCGCCGCGCAACCGTCGGCGCGCGGCGGCTGGATCGATCTGGCGCCGTCGGTGGATGCCGCCGGTCTCTTGCGGGTGGCGGCCGGGTTCCGGCCCGATCACCTGGTCGTCGGCGAATTGATCGGCCCCGACGTGGGCGAGCTGGCGCTGCTGGCGGCGCGCGGGCAGGACGGCATCCTGGCCGCCCTGCCCGGCCGTTCACCGGCCGAGGCCCTGGCCCGGCTGGGGACGCTGGCGTCGGTCGCGCTGGGTGGCGCGTCCGCGGCGCCGGCGCTGGCGGCGGCCGCCTTCGACCTGGTCATCCAGGTGGTGTCGGTCAGCGACGGGAGCGCCCGCATCGTCGAGATCGCGGAGCCGCGGGCCAGCGGCGGCGCGGTGACCGCCGAGACCGCCCTCGCCTACACCGGCAGCCACCGCGAGCCGGGGGGCGGGTGCCTGGAAGGTCGGGGCGTCTCTTCGCGGCTGGCCAGCGATCTGTCGGCCGCGGGCAGCTCGCTGCCGCCCTCGCTGATCGCGCAGTGAGCCGCCGCGGGCGGCCGCCCTCCCGCGCAGCCGCGTTCTTCGACCATTTCCGGGCCGCGCTGGCCCGGCTTCCCGCCGGGCTGATCCGCGTCGGTCCGCCGGCGTCCGCCGAAGAGCTGGCCACCGCCGAAGCGGCGCTGCGCCGTCCGCTGCCCGCCGAGTACGCGGCGTTCCTGCAATCGTTCGACGGCGCCGACCTGTTCCAGGAGACGATCGTGGTCGCCGGCGTCGGGCGGCAGGCCGACCTCCGGCTGGAAGCTCTGGCCGAGCCGGCCGGGCCGCTGGTGTTCGCGGCCGGCGCGGCCGACCAGCGCTATGCGCTGCTCGACGACGGCCGCGTCGTCCGGCAGGACGCCGGCTCGGACGAGCGCGCGCTGGCCGGCAGCGGCTTCGGGGCTTGGCTGGACGCCACGGTGGCGGCGCATCAGATCCTGTTCGGCCCCGACGGGGAGTACGCGCCCGACGTGTTCGATCCGTCGGGCGAGGAGGTCACTCCGCTGGTGGCGCTGCGGCAGGCCGAGCGGGCCCTCAAGCAGGATCCGGGCGCGGCCGGATGGGCGCACGCCCGGGGCCTGGCGCTGGGGCGGCTGGGGCGGACGCCGGCGGCAGTCGAGGCGTTGGAGCAGGCGGCCACGCTGGACCCGGACAACCCCTGGCTCTGGTTCGACCTCGGGCGCGCCACCCTGGAGGCCGGCCAGGCCGGGCGCGCCGCCGAGGGGTTCCAGCGCGCCGCCGCCCTCGAGCCAGGGCCGGGCGGCGCCATGCTGCTGGCCTGGGCGGCCCGCGCCGCGGGCGGTGCCGACGGACGCCGCTTGGCCGCGGAAGCCCTGCAGCGCGATCCGGGGTTGTCCGCGGCGCTGGTGCGCGCCGTCGAGAGCGCGGCGGCCGAGGGGGACCCCGCCGCACAGGCGGAGGCCACCGCCCTGCTGGCCGCCGTCGATCCGGCGGCCATCCCGCCGCCCCGGGTCCGACTGAAGGTCGTCGAGGCTACGGAACCGGCGCTTCCGACACCGCCACCAGCTCGCCCGCCCCGTCCGTCCCGCGGAGGACCGCGGCGATCCGGCGCGCGCCGGCCGGGATCGTGACGCGCCCGCCGACGTCGGCCGGCACGGAGCCGAAGGCGCGGCGCTTGCCGGACGCGTCGTCGGCGTAGAGGCGGACCTCGGCGCCGGTCACCGCGCCGCGCGTGCCGGCCACCTGGACCTGGACGGCGCCGGCCGCGACGTCCAGCTTGATCTCGGCGCGAAACAGGTGGTCGACGAGGCCGGCGGCGTACCCGCCGATCTCGGGCAGCAGCGCCGCGGCCGTGTCGTGATAGACGGCCCCGTCCAGGAAGAAGCGGACCCGCCCGGGGACGCGCAGGTAGGCGACCAGGCGGCGCCGCTTGGCCGCGGAGTCGACCGCGCCGTCGGGGCCGGCGTCGGCGGCCGCCGGCGCGTAAGCGTAATGAACGTCGCCCATCGCCGCCAGGTCCAGGTGCGGCACCGACGGCAGCCCGTAGGTCAGCGAGGCGCGCGCGTCGTGCATCACCTCGGCGGGCGTGGTCTCGCGGTCGACCACCACGTCGGCCGGCAGCGTGCCGTCCGAGAAGAAGCGGCGCTGCGTCCGGTCGGCCAGGCCCTGCGCGTCGGCGGCGGTGATGTAGGCCATCACGTTCGGGCGATCGACGGGGCCGGCCGGCGCCGGCACGCCGGTCCGGCCGAACGCGTCCGCCACGTAGCGCTCGTAGGACGACCCGCGGTCGAACGGGCTCGATCCCCCGGCCCGCATGTACGCGCCCCGGAAGTCGTTGCGGACGTGGGCGGGATCGCCCGCGTCCTCGAGCACCGCCAGCGTCCCGCCCAGCGCCAGCAGCGCGCGCGCCAGCGCGGTGGCTCGGGCCTGGGGCTCCGCCGCGCTGCCGGCCGCTTCCAGCTGGGCGTAGAACACGGGCAGTCCGACGTCGTTCTCGGGGGCCGTCAGCCATTCCGTCGACGGGCGGCCGGTCAGGTTGAAGGTGGTTCCGGTCGCCGCCCCGCGCACTCCGCCGCCGGCCGCGAACAGCATCCGCAGCGCGTAGCCGGCCTGGAACAGGCCCCCCGCGTCGGAGAGGCCGTTGCCGTTGCTGGGATCGTAAAACAGGTTCTGCGCCCGCTGGGCCGGCGTGGCGGCGATGACGGTGCCCGCGACCACCCAGCCCAGCGCCGTGTCGATCCCGTCGCTGCCGGGACGATAGCCGCCCGCCGGGTCCAGCGCCTCCAGCCGCCCGCCCAGCACGCGGGCGGTCACGGGATCCAGGCGCCGCCGATCGAGCGCGATGGGCTCGAAGAGGCCCAGCGGGCGCGCCAGGCGGCGGGCCAGCACCCGGTGCAGGCTGGAGGCCAGCACCGCCCGCTCGGTCAGCCCGGCCTGGGTAGTGGCCGGGTCGTAGGCGCGCGCGGGACTCGCCGCCAGCGTGGTCCAGGCCGCGACGGCGGCCGCCAGGGCAAGATGTCGTCGGTTCAGGGCGAGACCTCGGGTTCCGGTGTCGGTTTCAGCGCCGGCGCGTCGGTGTCGGGCATCGGCGCCATGGGCGCCTCGGCGGCGGGCGGCGGCGGGCGCGGCGGCTCGGGCGGCAGCTCGCTGAGGTGCCCCTCGACCAGCTTGGCCATCTTGGTGAGCTGACCGGGCTCCGTGCACTGGGAGTTGCCGCAGGTCATCGACACCACGACGCCGCGCTCGCGAACCAGGAACACCAGGCCGCCGATCTGCTCGACCTGGGCGCGGAACGAGGCGTCGCCGACCTCGTCGGTCGTCCGGGCGCCCGGCAGGGTGTTCATCAGCTTGCCGTACTGCACCTCGGCCGCGGCCGTCCCGAGGCGCCAGACCCGCAGGCCGACGTCATAGCTCTCGGGCTTGCCCAGCGCCTTGAAGTGCCGGCTGTCGTAGAACTCGGTGGTCGGAAGGTCGGTCAGCTTGCCGTCCTCGAACTTGCCGGCGTAGCCGGTCACCCCCCGGATCTCGTCGTCGGACAGCAGCCGCGAGATGTCGAGCGGCGTGAACGGAGCCGGCCCGGCCGCCTCGCCCGGGCCGTGCCCGATGCTGACCCGTTCGCCTTCCAGCTCCATCGCCGCCGGCTGCAGCTCCCAGGCCGCGGCCAGCCGCATCTTCACGCCACCCCCCAAAAACACCAGGTGATCGGCGTGGCGCAGGGCCGGTTGCCAGCGCTCCAGCCGGACCCGGTTGCCCCGCTGGCTGAAGTCGCGGCGCCGCAGGTGCCCCGGGAATACCCGATCGTTTCTCCAGGCGACGTGCCCGCGATGGTAGACGATCAAGGTGAAGCGCCGGACGCGCGTGGAGGCCCCTTCGGGCAGGTCGTCGAGGCGGGGGATGGCGTAGCGGCCGTCGGCGCCGGTCTCGATCACCACCTCGCGCGCGCCCGACGGCGCGTGGAACCCGATTCCGTTTTCGAACGCCCACGAGGCCTGGACGACGGCGCCGGCGATCGGGCGGTCCGAGTCGGCGTCGACCACCACGCCGTCGTACGGCCCCAGCAGGTCCGCCGGGCGGATCGAGTCGGGGCGCACCGGGAACGGCGCCTGTTCGATGAGCGGGCCGCAGCCCGCCAGCGCCGCCAGCAAGCCGATCGCCAGCAAGCCCAGACGGCAGGTCGGCAAATTGACCGTCCCGAGGGAAATTGTTATCTGTTGACGCACTTGGGAGTTCGTGGGGCAGCGCGGGCGCGTGCCCGGTCCGGGCCGCCTGTTATCAAAGGTTACGGCCCCTTGCAAACCCCTTCGACATGATCAAGTGCGGGCGATGCGGAAACGTGAACGGGGCGGACGTCCTGTTCTGCCAATATTGTGGGACTCGGCTGGCGGCTGAGCGGTTGCCCGCCGAGGCGCTGGCCGGCCCGGCGGCGTCCGCCTCCAACCGGGCCACGGACCAGATGGCCAGCGGCCCCCACCCGATGTCGGCCGCCCTCCGGGTGGCCCAGCAGGGCGCCGGCTTCAAGCTGGTGGTGGTCCACCGCGACGGCACCGACGGCATCACCTACAACCTGCTCGGCGACCAGATCGACATCGGGCGCACGGAGGGTGACCTGCTGTTCGAGGACCCGCACCTCGCCCCCCGGCACGCGCGGGTCTCGGCCAGCCTGACCGGCCGGGTGCTGACGCCGCTCGAGAGCCGCAACGGCGTCTACGTTCGCCTGCGCGGCTCCGTCGATCTGCAGGACGGCGACCACGTGCTGGTCGGCAAGCAGGTGCTGCGGTTCGAGCTCTTGACGGACATCGAACGCAACCTGCGTCCCGCCGTCGAGCACGGCGTGGTGGTGTTCGGGACGCCGGTGCGGCCCCCCTGGGCGCGCATCCGCCAGATCACGCCGGCGGCCGTCACGCGCGACGTCTTCCACCTGACCCGGCCCGAGGTGATCATGGGACGCGAGAGCGGCGACATCGTTTTTTCGGATGACGAATTCATGTCGCGCCGGCACGTGCAAATCGCGTTTCGCAATGGGCGCGGGCACCTGGAAGACCTGGGGAGCTCGAACGGAACGTTCCTGCGCCTCCGAGGACCGCACGGGCTTTCTTCCGGCGACTTGATTCGAATGGGAGACGAGCTGCTGCGGTTCGAGATAGGATGAAGGTCCGGCCGACCGATGCCCACGCCCCCCGATATCGAGATCGAGGTCTTCGGTAAGACGGACGTCGGGCTGATTCGCGAGCACAACGAGGACAACTTCCTCGTCGCGGACATCTCCGGCTCGGTGCGCGCCGCCGACGGCCGGCCCCCCTTCACGTTCAAGCTGGGTGAAAAGGGGGCGCTGTTCCTGGTGTGCGACGGCATGGGCGGCGCGGCGGCCGGCGAGGTGGCGGCCCAGATGGCGGCCGACGCCATCTATGAATCGCTGACCGCCGCCGACCCGCAGGCCCGCGACGGGTTCGCGCGCCTCCTGCGCCGCGCGGTCCAGCGCGCCAACGAGCGCATCTTCATCCAGTCGCGCGACAACCAGAGCGAGCGCGGCATGGGGACCACCTGCACGGCGGCCGCGCTGGTCGACGACACGCTGGTGGTGGCGCAGATCGGCGACTCGCGCTGTTACGTCCTGCGCGACGGCAAGCTGGCGCAGGTCACCAAGGATCAGTCGCTGGCCTGGCAGCTCATCGAGGCCGGCGCCATGACCCCCGAGGAGGCCAAGGCCTTCGAGCACGCCAACATCATCCTGCAGGCGCTGGGCGTGCAGGAGACCGTGGAGGTGGTGCTGTCGCAGGTGACGTTGCGCAAGGGCGACGTCGCCCTGCTCTGCTCCGACGGCCTGCACGGTCCGATCACCGACGAGGAGATGCTGGCGGTCCTGATCGCCGAGCACGATCTGGGCAAGGCCGGCGACGCGCTGATCCAAAAGGCGCTGGATCGCGACGGGCCGGACAACATCACGGTGGTGCTGGCGCGGTTCGACGGTCCGGGCTTGCAGGCGCCGGCCGCCGACGAGGCGATCGGGTTCCTGGCCTACGATCCGGGCGGCGACCCGGTGCCCGAGCCGATGGCGGGCGGCGACAGCAGCAGCCTGGGGAACGAGACCGTCGAAGAGCGGCTGCCCCGTGACATGCTGACGCCGGACGACGTTCCGACCAAGACCGACCCGCCGGTCCTGATCGGCGACAGCGAGCGCACGGCCAGCGGCGTGACCGGCCGGCGTCCGGCGGCGTCCCCGCCGGCGCGCGCCACGCGCTCGCTGCTGGCGCTGTTCTTCCTGGCGCTGGTGGCGGCCGCCGCGGGAGGCATCTTCGTCACCAAGTGCGAGAGCGATCCCTCCGCCCGCTCGGATGGCCGGGCGATGCGACCCTGAGGGCCATCGGGGATGCCGTTCCGCTGTCCTCACTGTGAAGAGGAGATCGACGAGGGGGCGCGGTTCTGCGGCGCGTGCGGGCGTCCGATCTCGGCCACCGCCATCCGGTCCGTGAACCCGTCGTCGGCCGAGACCATCCGGGTGTCCCCGGGCCCGTGGAAGGCGCCGGCGCCCGCGGCCGTCGAGGCGTCGAGCCTGGCCGCCGCTCGCGCCCGCACCGCCGTCCGGCCGGCGGCGCAGCCGCTCGAGAACCTGATCGGCCGCACGCTGAACCACCGCTACCTGGTCGAGGACAAGATCGGCGAGGGGGGCTTCGGGGCCGTCTTTCGCGGCAAGCAGATCGCCACCGGCCGCGAGGTGGCGCTGAAGATCCTTCACCCGCACAACGTCTCCGACCAGACGATCGTGGCGCGCTTCCGGCGCGAGGCGGAGGCCTGCTCGAAGCTGCGCGACCCGCACACCGTCACCACCTACGACTTCGACGAGACCCCCGACGGCATCCTGTACCTGGCGATGGAGCTGCTGCGCGGGCAGAGCCTGCATCACGTGCAGAAGGCGCAGGGCCCCCTCGGCGTGGCCCGCGTCCTCGCCATCCTGGACCAGGTGGCGGCGTCGCTGGCCGAAGCGCACGCCAACGGCATCGTCCACCGCGACATGAAGCCCGAGAACGTCTTCATCGAGACGCGCGACGGCGAGGACCACGTCAAGGTGCTGGACTTCGGCATCGCCAAGGTCATCACCGACGAGAGCTCGGCGCCGGCGCTGACGGCGGTCGGCCAGACGCTGGGGACGCTGGAGTTCATGTCCCCCGAGCAGCTGCGCGGGCAAAAGCTGGACGGGCGGTCGGACCTCTACGCGCTGGGAATGATGGCGTACGAGATGCTCACCGGGGCGCTGCCGTTCACCAGCGCCAAGAGCCCCATCGACATCATCAACTTCCACATGCGGCAAGCCCCGCCGTCTCCGTCGAGCTTGAACCCCAAGGCGGCCATCCCGCCGGTGGTCGACGCCGTCATCGTGAAGATGGTGGCCAAGGACCGCGACAAGCGGTTCGCGGACGCGGCCGCCCTGCGCGAGGAGATCGCCCGCGCCCAGCGCGTGCTGGACACGTCGCCCGACCGGTTCGAGGCCTACCGCCTGGCGGCGGTCATCGGCGCCACCATCGCGCTGGTCGCCGGCCTGCTGTTCCTGCTGCACCACTGAGGCGTGGCCGCTGGCCGCGCGCCCGGCCGCTCAATTGGTGCCGCCGTCAGGCGCGGCGATCCGCGAGGCGATCAGCCCGACGATCGGCCCCTGATTCAGGCAGCCGGCGCAGGTGTTGGACAGCGGGCGGGCGACCTGCGTGCGCGAATACCAGAGGACGCCGAACCTCCCGTTGGGCGTGGTGATGACGGTCGGCCGCCCGTAGGGGATGACCTGCGGCGGGTTCGTCTCGAGCACTTGATCGAGGAGCGTCTGGTGGAACAACGCGGGCCCGCCCAGCGCGTCGTGCGTGCAGGACAGCCGGGGCTGGACGCTCGCGCCGAACAGCGCGAGCAGCTCGTCGGCGGTCGGCTCGGGCACGCTCGCGCCCTGCCGCGCCATGAAGCGGATGGGGCCGCCCTGGGCGTCGCGCAGGTCCATCGTCTGATCCCAGGACCACCCGCACTGGCCCGGCACGGCCAGCCAGCCGTGGGTCTCCAGCTCGGCCCAGACGCGCTGGTCGGCGGCGCCGGGCGCGATGGGCGCCGGGATGGACGGATCCAGGCCGGTCGCATCCCAGGAGACGCTCGAGCCGTCGTCCCAGGTCAAGGTGGGGACGGCCTCGCCGCTCGTCGCGGCCGCGCCCGACGCGCGCAGCCAGGCCTGGCCCCGGCACACCATGTCGACGATCTGCCCGGAGACGCTGGTGGTCTGGCAGTTGGAGGCGCTGGCGTCGACCGCGCCGACGTGGGGCTGCACCCACGGGAACGCCGGCAAGTCGGCCGGCAACACCGCGCAGACGCCCGCGTCGGCGGCCGAGCCCCCCCCGTCGAGGGCCGCGTTCCAGCCGGCGTCGCCGACGCACATCGTCTCGGTGCCGCCCCCTCCCTGGGCCGTGCCGCCGTCGCTGGCGGACACGAAGGCGTCCATGCGACCTCCGTCGCGGAATCCCGCGCCCGCGCCGGCCATGCCCCCGCTGCCGGAGACCCTGCGGCCGGCTGCTCCGCCCGTGCCGGTGGGTGAGCTCAGCGACTGCTGCGCGCTGCAGCCCGCCGATGACGCGAAAGCCAATCCGACAAGCGCCGAGGCGGCGAACCGCAGGATACGTCCCATGCCCGGGTAAGTGCCAGCGGCCGGCCAGAACTGGGCATCAAAGAGCGCCGGTGCTCTGGCCACCTCCGGGCGGCACGTCGTCGGGCATGGTTCGCTGCCGCTCACCGTTGCCTTACGGCAATGCCCTCCTGGCCGCGATGCCGTTCGGCCGACCGGACAGCGGCCAAGAACCGGACCGGAGCTTGCGGGCGCGAATCCGGACCGGAAGCGCAGGCCCGGCGCAGCCAGCCGGCCGGATGGTCGGGTATTCCTCGTCGTCGCGCCTCGCGTCCAGCGCGGCTTGTCGGCCTCGGCGTTGACGCTATTTCGACCGGGGGGCGCTAGCGGACGGGCTTGAAGAACCGGTGCCAGCGGATTGCCTTGACCCAGGAGATCGGACTGTAGCCTTCGGTCTCGGCGCGGGACCACCAGATGACGAGCGCCCGCCCCTTGACCAGCTTGAAGTCGACGAACCCCCAGACGCGCGAGTCGGAGGAATTGTCGCGGTTGTCGCCCATCACGAACAGGTGCCCGGGCGGAACCACCGTGCGGGGGAAGTCGCGGCCCCCTCGTCCCGGCTCTTGAATGGTCTCGTGGCGCTTGGTGCCCAGCGTCTCGAACCAGGTCTCGCATTCGTCGAACATCCCGGTCGGATGCTCGCGCTCGCTGGCTTCGGTCACCTCGCCCATGTCGCAGGGCTGGTCGCTCTTTTCGCGCGGGACCGCCTTGCCGTTGATGTAGAGCTCTTCCTGCCGCATCTCGATGACGTCGCCCGGCAAGCCGACCACGCGCTTGATGTAGTCGATGCTGTGATCCTGCGGGAACTTGAAGACGATGACGTCTCCCCGCTGCGGCTCGGCGTACTGCAGGATCTTCATGTCGGTGAACGGGATGCTGAGCCCGTACGAGAACTTCGACACGAAGATGTGATCGCCCACCTCCAGCGTCGGGATCATCGAGCCCGACGGGATCTGGAAGGCTTCGACCACGAAGGCGCGCAGCAGCAGCGCCACCAGCACGGCCACGCCGATCGATTCGGAATACTCGCGGACGGTCGACTTGCGGGCGAACGCCAGGTGGGCGTCCATGGCGTCGTCCAGCGCCGCGATGGACTTGCGCATGTTCTCCAGATCGTCGCCGCCCAGCGCCGCCTCGACCGCCACGACGTCGGTCTTGATCTCGGTGGCGACCGCGTCCGGGATCCGGTAGCTCTTGCGTTTCAGGATGCGCTTGGCTTCCCTGGCCAGATGGATCCCCTCGGCCCGGGCGCGGCGCACCGCGGTCCGTTGCCGCCACCAGCCGAGCAGGGTTCCCGGCGGTCCATCCTCCCCGTGCTTGCCTCCCATCAGTCGACCTTGAGGATAGCCAGGAATGCCTCTTGCGGGATCTCGACGTTGCCCACTTGCTTCATGCGCTTCTTACCCTCTTTCTGACGCTCCAACAACTTACGCTTGCGGGAGATGTCGCCGCCGTAGCACTTGGCGGTGACGTTCTTGCGCAGGGCCTTGACCGTCGTCCGCGCGATGATCTTGGAACCGATGGCCGCCTGGATGGCGACCTCGAACTGCTGCTGCGGGATGAGGTCCTTCATCTTCACGCACAGGTCGCGCCCCTTCTCGTAAGACCCCTCGCGGTGAACGATCAGGGACAGCGAGTCCACGCGGTCGCCGTTGACCAGCAGGTCCATGCGGACCAGATCGGCGGTCTCGTATCCCTTGGGCTCATAGTCCAGCGAGGCGTACCCGCGCGTGGCCGACTTCAGGCGGTCGTAAAAGCCGAAAACCATCTCGGTCAGCGGGAGGTCGTAACGGATGATGACGCGCCTTTCGCCTGCGTAGGTGAGCCCGGTCTGCTTGCCGCGCTTGTCCTCACACAACTTCAGGATCACCCCCACGTATTCCGGCGGCGTGTGAATCGAGACGGTGATGATCGGCTCCTCGATGCGCTCGATCTCCCCTTCGGCGGGGAACTTGGCCGGGTTGTCGAGCTCGATGGTGTCGCCGTTCTTCAGCACACAGCGGAACCGCACGGTCGGCGCCGTGGTGATGAGGTCCAGGTTGTACTCGCGCTCGAGCCGCTCTTGCACGATCTCCATGTGCAGCAGGCCCAGAAAGCCGCAGCGGAACCCGAATCCCAACGCGGCGGACGTCTCCGGCTCGCGCGTGAACGACGCGTCGTTGAGGCGCAGCTTGTCGAGCGCGTCGCGCAGGTCCTCGTACCGCGCCGTGTCCGTCGGGAAGATGCCGGCGAACACCATCGGCTTGACCGGCTGGAACCCGGGCAGCGGCTCGGCGCAGGGGCGCGCCGCGTCCGTGATGGTGTCACCCACCCGCGCGTCGCCCACCTCTTTGATCGCCGCCGTGAAGAACCCGACCTCACCCGGCCCGATGTCCGGCGTCTCGCGCGGGAAAGGCGCGAACGCCCCCAGCGTCTGGATCTCGTAGTCGCGCTGGGCGGCCACGAAGCGGACCTTCTGCTTCGGGCGCAGCACGCCGTCCATCACGCGCACCAGGATGACCACGCCGCGGTAGCTGTCGTACCAGCTGTCCAGCAGCAGAACGCGCAGCGGCTTGTCGGGGTCGCCGACCGGCGGCGGCACCTTCGCCACCACCGCCTCCAAAATCTCGACGATCCCCTGGCCTTCCTTGGCGGAGGCCAGGATCGCTTCGGAGGCGTCGATGCCGATGACCTCTTCGATCTGCCGCCGGACGTTCTCGGGATCGGCGGCCGGCAGATCGATCTTGTTGATGACCGGGATGATCGTGAGGTTGTTGTTGACCGCCAGGTAGACGTTGGCCAGCGTCTGCGCTTCCACCCCCTGCGACGCGTCGACGACCAGCACGGCCCCCTCGCACGCGGCCAGCGACCGCGACACCTCGTAGTGGAAGTCGACGTGCCCGGGCGTGTCGATCAAGTTCAGCTCGTAGCGATGGCCGTCGGAGGCGTCGTACATGAGCCGGACCGTCGCGGCCTTGATGGTGATCCCGCGCTCGCGTTCCAGGTCCATGCTGTCCAGGAACTGCGCCTTGCGCTCGCGGTGGGTGAGCGCGCCGGTGGCGTCCAGCAGCCGGTCGGCGAGCGTGGACTTGCCGTGATCGATGTGGGCGATGATGGAGAAGTTGCGGATGAAGCGCGTCGGCGTGGGCATCGAGGGGTGGGGAACCTGGCGGGCGGCGCGCTCAGCGGCCGGACGGGACCTGCAGTGTGAGCTGTCCGGGCAGGTTGTGCCGTTCTTTTTCGAGAATCAGATCGATGCCCTGCCGGATGTATTCGGCGACCGGAACGCGCGTCTTCGCGTTCAGCAGCTTGAGCTGATCGTTCTGCTCGGGGGTGATGTAGATGGTCGTGGAAATCTTCTTCCTCGCCATGCCGTGACCATGCATGACCATAGGTCGGCGGTCAAGCGCTCAAAAGGGCATGTACTTGATATGACCGTGGTTTCGCCCTACCGTAGCGCAATGGCGAAGAGCACGTGGAAGGTTGCGGTCCCCCTCGTGGCCGTGGTGGTCACGGCGTTGGCGGCCTGCGGCAGCACCCCGAAGCACGCGGAGATGGTCACGACGTCCGGCGGCAGCAACGTGCCCGGCGCGCCCGCGGTCGACCGGAGCAAGTGCAACGACAAGGGCAAGCACGTGGTCACCGCCGACACCAACCAGGACCAGAAGCCCGACGTCTGGAAGTTCTTTCAGATGGCCGACATCGGCGGCCAGAAGACCGAGGTGTTGACCTGCAAGGAAGTCGACTTGAACCACGACGGCAAGATCGACCTCGTCTACTACTACGACGACAAGGGGCAGGCGACCACGCTGGAAGAGGCGGACCTCGACTTCGACGGCAAGTTCGACATCAGCCGTTACTTCGCGGGCGGCAAGCTGGTTCGCGAGGAGATGGACACCAACTTCGACCAGAAGCCCGACGTCTGGAAGTACTACGAGGAAGAGAAGCTGGTTCGCATCGAGCGCGACTCGAACGGCGACGGCAAGGTCGACGAGTGGCAGTACTACGAAGGCGGCAAGCTGGATCGCATCGGCTACGACACCACCGGCTCGGGCAAGGTCGACCGCTGGGATCGCGCGCCCGAGGGCGACGAAGGCGGCGACAGCGGCGGCAACGCGCCGCCGTCCGCCGCCGCTGCCCCGGCCGCCGGCGCCGCTGCGCCCGCCGCGACCACGCCGCCCCCGGCCGCTCCGGCGGCCACGACGCCGCCCGCGCCGAAGGCGGGCGCGACGCCTCCGGCCGGCAAGACCCCCGCCGCCGCTCCGGCGTCCAAGAAGTAGCCGGTCGGC
>JAICYS010000158.1 GCA_025934105.1 Myxococcota bacterium
CCTGGAGCGCCGCGAGCGCGAGCTGGGACGGCACGCGCGCGAGGCGGTCGAGGCGGCGGTCGCGGAGGCCCGCGAAGCGCTGCGGGCCATCGTGCGCGAAGCCCAGGCCGCCAACACGTCGCGTGCGGCGGAGGCGGCGCGCGCGGCGGTCACCCGCGCCGGCGACGAAGCCAAGGCGCGCTTGACGCTGCCCGACGCCGAGCCGGTGGCGCGGCCGCCCGCGCCCAAGCTGGAACCCGGCGCGCGCGTCTACGTCGAGCGCCTCGGCAAGACCGGCCTGCTGGCCCAGGTCCCCGACTCGCGCGGGCGGGCCAAGGTGACCGTGGGGGCGATGACCGTCGAGGTGGCGGCCGACGAGCTGCGCGTGCCACCGGCCGGCGCCGACAAGCCCCGCGCCCCGCAGGCCCGCCGCGGCACACCGGAGTCCCCGCGCCCCCCCACGGCCGAGGATCCGCTGGCGCTGGTCTCCCCGTCGGGCGGCCACACCCTGGACGTGCGGGGACGCGACGGCGACGAGGCCATCGCCGCGCTGGAAGCCTACCTGGATCGGGCCGCGCTCTCGGGCCAGAGTCACCTGATCGTCGTCCACGGCCATGGAACGGGGGCGCTGCGCAAGCGCGTCCGCGCCTATCTGGACGACTCGCCGTACGTCGCGCGCTGGGCGCCCGGAACGCCCCGCCAGGGCGGCGACGGCGCGTCGGTGGTCGAGCTCCGCTGACCCGCCGCGCGCCGTCAGGCCTTGCGGCCGGATTGCAGGTCGACGGCCAGCTGCTGCAAGAGCGCCTTTTCCGGCTTCCGCTCTTTCGGCAAGATCGCCTGCGCGATCGCGTCCCCCTCGACGATCAGCAGGCCGCGGCCGGACGGCTGCAATCCGCGCTGCAACGCCTCGGGGTCCCAGCGGTTGGCCCGGGTGGCGGCCAGCCACAGGAAGCCCGCCGCCGCCGCCGGCGTGCAGGCGACGTAGGCGGCGTGGGTGTTGTCGAGCGCGCGGTCGGCCAGCGTGGCGGCGATCTCCGCCGGATCGTCGAGAGCCTCGATCCCGACGGTGCGCGGCGAAGCCAGCGTGCCGCCGCCGCGGTGGCCGATCAGGTTGGCGCGGCCGGTGCGCGGCACGCCCCCGGGCTGCGCGTTCAGCCCCGCCAGGTGCAGCCATTCGGTGAGCGGCTTCGAGAGCTCCTGCAGGTGAGCCACCGGCCGAAAGTAGCCGTCGACCACCTCGGGCGCGCGCGCCCGCGCCTTCAGCAGCGTGGCGGCGAACATCTCGGCCGGCTCGACGCCGTGCCAGAAGGACCCCGGCGCGCCGCGCAGCTCGTCGAGGCGCGCCTCGACGCCGGAGACCGTCGCACCGGCCACCTGCAACTCGCCCGCGACCGCCTCGAGCGCGCGAGCATCCTTGATCGCTTCTTTCAGACGCCGCATCCGCAGATAGCAGAAACGCGTCCGGTCCGGGTCGGCCAGCGCGGGAAACTTCACGTCCCTCTCATCTTAGCGGCAATGCGGTTCACTGTGCCGTCCGCTCGGCCGAATTGCATTCAGCTTGGTGGGCGGATTTGCTGACGAAGGCGCCCGCCCCGCGCCTCTGACTGCCGGACGATCATGCGCTTGATTTCGACTGGATTGGTCTCCCTGGCGGGCGCCTGCGCCCTGGTGGCGCTGGCCTGCGCGCAATCGGACGGCGGGTCCCCGGGCGGCCAGGGCGGATCCGGCGGTGGCCCTTCGAGCAGTGCCGGCGGCACCACGGCCAGCGGCGGGAACAGCGCGACCGGCGGCGCCACCGGCAGCGGCGGCGCCCACGCGACCGGCGGCTCGCCGGGGACGGGCGGCACCCCCGGCAGCGGGGGCTCCACCGGTTTCGGCGGCGCGACCAGCACGGGCGGCCCGCCCGCGTCCGGAGGGAGCATGGGCTCGGGCGGTGCGCCCGCCAGCGGCGGCACGACGGGATCGGGCGGCGCGACCAGCACAGGCGGCGCGCCCGGGTCCGGCGGCGCCCACCCCACCGGCGGCTCGCCCGGGGCCGGCGGCACCCCCGGCACCGGAGGTACGCACGCCGCCGGCGGAAGCACCGGCTCGGGCGGCATGACCGCCACCGGCGGCACCACCGGCAGCGGCGGCAGCACCGGCGGAGGCCCCTGCACCTGGAACGGCGGGCCCAGCGCGAACAGCGGCGAGATCACCTGCTACTCCTTCGGCCAGGGCACGGCCAAGGGCGGGGGCTGTTCCAGCTACAAGACCTTCTGCGGCTACTGCGGCAACGAATCGGGCAGCAAGGGCGCCGGCATCTGTCCGTCGGGCATCACCGACAGCGTGTCCAACACCGCCAACAGCTACTTCGCGGCGTTCCCCAGCGGCAGCTTCGGCCAGGGGAAATATTGCGGCATGTGCGTCGACGTCACCTGGAACGGCAAGACCATCACCGCCACCATCGTCGACGAATGCGCCACCTGCCCCAGCTCGAACCACATCGATCTCAGCCTGTCGGCGGCCGCCGCGCTGGGCCTCGGCCAGGGGAGCAACACCGGCGACGCCACCAGCGGCGTCACCTGGAAGGCGGTCGACTGTCCGGTGAGCGGCAACATCGTGGCCGTGTTCAACAACGGCAACTCGGGGCAGGTCTACTTTCAGAACGTGGTGTTTCCCGTCGCCAAGGCGGTGGCCGGCGGCCACACCGCCAATCAGTCCTACGGCTACTGGGACTTCGGCGCTTCCGTCGGCGGCCAGTCGGTCACGCTCACCGACACCGTCGGCCACGTCATCACGGGGACGCTGCCCGGCTCCAGCGGCGGCAGCGTCGGCGCGCAGTTCCCGATGACCTGTCAGTGAGGGCCGCTGCGGCCGGCGGCGCCGTGTTGGTCGTCCGTCGGTCCTCCGGGGATCGGGCGTCCACGGCCGGCGCCGGGACCTGCGCGACGCCGTCGGCGCCGCGATCTGCGCGGCCGTCCTGATGTGGCCGCGGGCTTGAGCGGCGCCGGTGCCCGCCGCATGCTGGCCGGATGTCCTTTCACGCCGCGGCCCGCCCGCCGTACCTGATCACGACCGATCCCGAGCGCCTGGACCTGGAGACCGTCTGGGGCTGGTTGCGCGGAGCCTACTGGTCGGCCGGCATCCCGCGCGCCACTGTGCAGCGCGCGTTCGCCCACTCGATTCCGTTCAGCCTGTTCGACGGAGACCGCCAGGTCGGCTGCGCGCGGGTAGTCAGCGACCGGGCCACCTTCGCCTACCTGGCCGACGTCTTCGTTGCCGAGAGCCACCGCGGACGCGGCCTCTCGGTCTGGATGATGGAGGTCGTGCGCGCGCACCCGGACCTGCAGGGGCTCCGCCGGTGGCTGCTGGCCACGCGCGACGCGCACGGCGTTTACGCCAAGGTCGGCTTCGTCCCTCTCGCGCGGCCGGAGCTCTTCATGCAGATCCACCAGCCGGACGTCTATCGCGAAGCCTGACGCTCGAGCCGGCGCGCGAGCCGAGCGAACGGATAGCCGAGCGCAAAGTACAGGCCCGCGCAGAGCACTCCGGGCGCCATCCAGCCGTGGTTGTCGACGGCGGTGATGGTCATGCGCTTGGTCAGCTCGACGACGGTCAGCACCGACACCAGCGAGCTGTCCTTCAACAACGAGATGAAGTCGTTGGTCACGCCCGGCAGCGCCAGCCGCAGGGCCTGCGGCAAGATGATCTCGCGCAGCGCCATCCGGCGGGTCATGCCGATGGCCAGCGCCGCCTCCCACTGCCCGGCCGGGACCGCCGCCAGCGCGCCGCGGTAGATCTCCGCCTCGTAGGCGGCGTAATTCAAGCCCAGGCCCAAGATGGCCGCCGTCCACGGGCTCAACGAGACCACGCCGGCCAGCCCGTAGTAGAGCAGGTAGAGCTGCAGCAGCACCGGCGTGCCCCGCACCACCTCGACGTAGACGGCGGCCACCCGACCGAGGAGGCGGCTCTCCGTCCGGAGCAGGGCCAGCGTCATTCCCAGGGGGGCGGCCAGCAGCATGGCGGCCACGGACAGAATCAACGTGACCAGCGCGCCCTGACCGAAGAGGGCGAGCTGGTGCCTGGTGAGGGGCCGCGCCGCCGTCGCGGCCAGCGACGGGCCGGCGGCGCCGTGCTGCGGGGCCGCCGCGGCGCGCAGGCTCAACCCGTCCTGGCGGGCGTTGTCCAGCCCCCACCGCGCCAGCGTGCGCCGCCATTCACCGGAGGCGATCAGCTCGCCCAGCGCGCGGTCCAGGGCCGCCCGCAGGTCCTCGTCGAACGGTCGAACGGCGATCGCGTAACGGCCGTTCGCCACGTCGCCGACGACCGCCAGCGACGGGTGTCGCCCCAGGTAGCGCCCGACGATGATGTCGTCCAGCAGCACGGCGTCGGTGCGGGCGTGCTCGAGATCGATGAACGGCTCGTCGACGCCCTCGTACGGGATGGCCTGGGCGCCCGCCTGCCGCAGCAGATCCCAGGCCTGGCTGCTGGCCAGCGTGCCGACCCGCAGGCCGCGCAACGACGCCAGGTCGCGGATCCGCCGGTCGCCCCGGCGGGCCACCAGGCGCTCGGCGAACAGGTAGTAGGGACGCGTGAAGGCGACGCGCGCCGCGCGGGCCGGCGTCACCTCGATCCCGTTCATCGCCACGTCGAAGCTGCCGCGCTCGAGCGACGGGATCAGCGTCGACCAATCGTTCTGCACGAAGACCGCCCGCACGCCCAGCGCGTGAGCCAGCGCGCGGGCCAGGTCGACCTCGAAACCGACCAGCGCGCCGCCCCGGGCGCGATCCTCGTAAACGTAGGGTTCGCCGCCCTGCTCGTCGCCACCCCAGCGCAGCTCGCCGCGCCCGCGCACCTGGTCCAGCGCGCCGGCCGCGGCGGGCGCCGCGACCAGCAGCGCGGCGGCCAGGCCAGCCGCCGCCCCCAGATGCCGCCGCCGGCCGCGCATGCTGCCCCGGCGGCGCCTACTTGCCGCGGCGCTTGCCGTGCCCCTTGTCGGCCGGCGCCGGCAGCGCGTGCGTCTTGTAGACGGTGTCGATCAGGAAGTCTCCGTGGACGAAGTCCTTGCCCCACTTGGGTTCCAGATCGGCCAGCGGCTTGGCCGCCTTGGCCTCCTCGACGGTCTTCTTGGCCACCATCAGCTTCTCCACCCGGTCGCGCACCTCGATCAGCATCTGCCGGAAGGTCGCGACGTCCGCCCTGCTCATAATGGGCCCGTGCCCGGGGATGATCTTGGTGTGGTCGTCGGCCAGCGCCAGCACCTTGTCCGCCGCGCCGATGAAGCCGTCGAAGGCACCGCCGCTCTCGACGTCGACCAGCGGGAACCCGCCCACCACCGTGTCGCCGGTGTGGATCACGTTGGCCTTCTTGAAGTGGACGATCGAATCGCCGTCGGTGTGCGCCGGGGGGACGTGAATGACGTGAACCTCGTCGCCGTTGAGGTGCAGCGTCACGTCGTCGGTGAAGGTCACCACCGGCAAGGCGGCCGGCGCCAGGGCCGGGAAGGTCATCTTCTTGCCCATGAACTCGCGCACCTGGTCGACGCCCAGGCGCTTGCGGACGTTCTCCTGGGCGATGATCACCGCTCCGGCGGCGGCCATGGCGGGGTTGCCCCCGGTGTGGTCGATGTGCCAGTGCGTGTTCACCACGAACCGCACCGGCTTTTTCGACAGCGTGGCCAGGGCCGCCTTCAGCTTGGGGGTCAGCGGGGCCAGCTCGTCGTCGATCACGAACACGCCGTCGTCACCGACGGTGACGGCCACGTTGCCGCCCGCGAACCCATTGGCCCCCTCGATCATCGACACCCCGTTCGCCACCGGCGTGACCTTCACGTTCACCTTGGTGGGATCGCCCATCTGCGCGCGGGCGGACAATGACAGCAGGACGCCGGCCACCACCGCGGCCCGGGAAACGAGGCTGATCATGCGCCGCAGATTGCCCCACCGACCGGGGCTGCGGCAAGGGCGGCCCCGTCGCGGAAGAGCGGTCGGACGGCCGGGTGCCGGCGCAGCTCGGCCAGCACGTCGTGCAGTCTCTCGACGACCGCGGCCGGTCCAACCGGCGCGTGGGCCGGCGGCGGATCAGCGGGCCGTCCAGCCGCCGTCGATCAAGAGCGTGGCGCCCGTGATCATCGAAGCGGCCGGCGACGCCAGGAACACGACCGCCGCTGCCACGTCCGGCGGCTCGCCCACACGCCCCAGCGGGATGCGCGCCAGCAGATCGCGGCGGAAGGCTTCGTCGGCCAGCCATTTCACCGTTCCCGGCGTGCGGATGAAGGTCGGCGCCACCGCGTTCACATTGACCCCGCGGGGCGCCCACTCGACGGCCAGGCACTTGGTCAGGTGCGCGATGGCCGCCTTGGTCATGCAATAGACCGACTCCGCCGGCAGCGCCGCGAACCCGGCCTGCGAGCTGAGGTTGACGATGCGCCCGCTGCCCGCCGCGATCATCAGCCGGCCGACCTCCTGGCTGACGAAGAACGTTCCCTTCAAGTTGACGGCCACGGTGGCGTCGAAGTCTTCCTCGCTGACCGATTCAGCCGGATTGGGCGGCCCGATGCCGGCGTTGTTCACCAGGATGTCGATCGGCCCCAGCGTCCGCCGGGCCTCCGCCACCGCCGACGCGATCTGGCTGCGGCGGGTGACGTCCATCTGCAGCGGCAGTGCCCGACGGCCCAGCGCGCGGATGGCGGCCGCCACGTCGCCGCCGGCGTCGCGGTCGCGAAATCCCAGCGCGACGTCGGCGCCCGCGCGCGCCAGCGCGATCGCGCAGGCCCGGCCGATGCCCCGCGCCGCGCCGGTGACCAGGGCGACCTTTCCGGTCACCTCAAACGACGGCGTTTGCTCGGCGTCAGGCGCCACGGGCCATTTCGTGCAGCGCGAACATCACGAAACCGGCCCGGTACGGCGGCACGCGCTGTGCACGCGACGCCTCGCACATCGCCTCCGCGCCTGCGCCGGCGAAGGGGGTGTACTCGCCGGTGAACGGCTGCGCCGTCCGGCCCACCACGTCCGTGTCGAACGCGGCGCTGGCCGACGGATCAGGCGACAGCAGGTCGAGCCAAACGAAGTCCCCGGACGATACGCTGGCCATCTCTCCCCTCCCGATTGCGCCTCGGGTTTACACCAAGCCGGCCCGCCGAGGAACCCGGACTTGCCCGGGCCGGCGCCGGTGGTCACGTTCAGCAACTGGGACCGTGAAGCCGAGATCGCTGCGCGACCTGTTCTTTGGCCGGCCGCTGCGCACCGACGAGGCCAGCGACCGCAAGATCGGCGTCTGGGCGGCCATCCCGTTCATGGGGCTCGATGCGCTGGGCTCAGCCGCTTACGGCCCGGAAGCCGCGCTGACCGTGCTGATGCCGCTTGGCGCGGGGGGCCTCCGGCACATCGGGCCCATCACACTGCTGATCGTGGTGCTGCTGGCGATCGTGCAGGCGTCCTATCGCCAGACGATCGCCGCCTACCCGGATGGCGGCGGGTCCTACACGGTGGCCAGCCGCAACATCGGCACCTGGGCCGGACTGCTGGCCGGGTCTGCGCTCTGGATCGATTACGTCCTCAACGTCGCGGTGGCCATCTCGGCCGGCGTGGGCGCGCTGGTCTCGGCCGTTCCAGGGCTGCTGCCCCACACGCTGGCGATCTGCCTGGGCATCCTGGCCCTGCTGACGATGGTGAACCTGCGCGGGGTGCGGGACAGCGGCCTGGCCTTCATGGGGCCGACCTATCTGTTCGTCGTGACGCTGGGGGCGGTGGTGGTCATCGGCGTCGCCAAGGTGCTGGCCGGGGGCGGCCACCCGCGACCCGTGGTGGCGCCCCCGGTGTTGCACCCGGCCGTCGAAGTGGGGACCGCCTGGTTGATGATGCGCGCGTTCGCCAGCGGCTGCACCGCCATGACCGGCGTCGAGGCGGTCAGCAACGCGGTCCCGGTCTTCCGAGAGCCGCGCGTGGCCAGGGCCAAGCACACCCTGGCGGCGGTCGTCGCGATCCTGATGGTGCTTCTGGCGGGCGTGGCGGTCCTGTCGGTCGCGTACCGGATCGGCGCCACCGAACCCGGACGCGCCGGCTACCAGAGCGTCCTGTCGCAGGTGACCGCGGCCGTGATCGGGCGCGGGCCGTTTTACTACCTGACGATCGGCGCCATCGTGGCGGTGCTGTGCCTGTCGGCCAACACCAGCTTCGCCGACTTCCCGCGCCTTTGCCGGGTGCTGGCGCTGGACGGCTACCTGCCGCCGGTGTTCGCCCACCAGGGCGCGCGTCTGGTCTACTCGACCGGGATCGTGCTGCTGGCGGTGCTGGCTGGTCTGTTGCTGGTGATCTTCGGCGGCGTGACCGATCGCCTGATCCCGCTCTTCGCCGTCGGGGCGTTCCTGGCGTTCACGATGTCGCAGCTGGGGATGGTCGCTCACTGGCTGCGCCAGCCGCCGCCCCGACGGCGGCTGGCGTTGGTCATGAATGCCGTGGGCGCCGCCGCCACCGGCGCGACGCTGGCGGTGATCCTGGTGTCCAAGCTGGTCGAGGGCGCCTGGATCACGTTGCTGCTGCTGGGCGCGCTGCTGCTGGTGTTCCGCCGCGTGGCCGCGCACCTCGGCTCGGTCGACGCGGACGTGCGCATCGAGGCGCTGGACCTGTCGCCGATGCCCGCGCCGATGGTGCTGGTCCCCATGAAGCGGCTGGACCTGGTGGCGCGCAAGGCGTTGCGGTTCGCGCTCACCATCAGCGACGACGTCGCCGCCGTTCAACTGCTGGCCGAAAATCAGGGCGAAGAGGATCTGTCCAGCGTGTGGCGGACCCGGGTAGAGGAACCTTGCCGGCAAGCGCGCGTTTCGATCCCGAAGCTGGTCGTGTTGCGGTCACCCTACCGAGAGGTGCTGGAGCCGCTGGTCCGTCACGTGGAACGGCTGACCCGCGCCCACCCGGGCCGGCCCGTCGTGGTCATCGTGCCCGAGCTGGTTCAGCGCCGCTGGTACCACGCGCTGCTGCACAGCCACACCTCGACCTTGCTGAAGGCGTTGCTGGTCCAGCGCGGCGGCCCGCAGGTGCTGGTGGTGAGCGCCCCCTGGTACGTCGCCGGCGACGATCACCGTCGGACGCCGCCCATCGACGATGCCCCCGGGCTGGATCACGAAGATCGCGTCGCTACCATCCAGGAGGGAGGCGAGACACATGCGTGACCTGCGGATCGCAAAGGGGCTGGGATACTTCAGCATCGCGCTGGGGCTGGCTGAGTTGCTCGCGCCGCGCCGGCTCGGCCGTCTGATCGGCGCCGGCGAAGAGCACCGACGGCTGATCCAGATGTTCGGGGTGCGGGAAATCGCGGCGGGGGTGGCGATCCTGGCCTCGCCACGGCCGCACAAGTCGCTGTGGGCGCGGGTGGCCGGCGACGCGCTGGACGTCGCCGCGTTGCTGGCGGCCATGCGGCAGACCGGGCAGCGCGGGCGCGTGGCCGGCGCGCTGGGCGCGGTCGCCGGCGTGAGCGCGCTGGACGTGTTCACCGCCGAGCGCATGCGGCGCTCGACGGCCCGCGCGCTGCTCCCGTCCTGAGATCGGCCGTCAGGGCGACGGCGGCGGCAGGCCGGGACCGGGTGGCGGCGACGGCCCCTCCGGCGTCTTCACGAACGCATCGGTTCGGCCTGTTCGCCGTCGCTCGGGCGCTCGACCGGCGCGACCGGGCGTCCGCGATTGTCCAATAGAGAAGCGCCAAGGTGCTGGCGAATCCCCCGCGTGCTGTACGCCAAGGTGCACCCTGGCGGCACATTCAGGCTCGACGCCGTCCGCGCGCCTTGCGGCGCGTCCCGGCCTGGGCGCCCGACGCCACACCGAAACGCCACGGTTTCGGCCGACCGGCCCTCGGTCGCGTGGCAACGCCAAGCGCCCCCGGCGACGAATTCGGGCAAACCTATGGTTCGTCCCGGGATTTGCCGAAGAACGTAGGCGGGGAACGATGCGCACGTCGCGGGTGGCCATCGGGATCTTGTTGATTGCGGCGGGAACGGCGGCCGCGATCATCGCCGCGCGCGCCCTGCTCGGCGATCGCGAGCGCGCGCAGGCGGCGGTGCTGGCGGCCGAAACGCGGCGCGCGCAGGAAGAGGCCGCGCAGCAGGCACGGGCCGAGCGGGCGGCGGCCAGCGCGGCGCAGCTCGAGCCGCTGCGGGCGGCGCTGCGCGCGCACGTCGACGGCGCCACGCTGGTCGATCTGTTCCAGAACGAGGACTGGTGGCGCCCCTACCGGACCGACTTTCCCGCCGTCCGGGTGACCGACGGCGACCGGCTGCTCGCCTCCCGCGGTCCCGACCTGGGGCGCGCCCCCGACCCGGTGGTGGCCGCCGCTGGCCAGCAGACGCTCGCCTCCGCCATCGTGACGGCCGGCGACCAGAGCTACGTCGTCGCCGCCACCCAGGTCCACGGCCTGGACGGCGTCGTCTTGACCGTCGGCCGTCCGTTCGCGCCACCGCCGCCGGCCGCGCGGTCCCCGGGCGGCGCGACCGCGGCGAACTGGTCGATGACCGGGGCCGCGGCCGCTGCCCTGGCGCTGTGCGGCCTGGGCTTGATGTTCTCCGGCCGCCGCGCGATGGCCGCCGTGGGCGCCGAAATCCCCCATGAGCCGACCACCCGCTTCGGGACCCCCGCCCGCCCGCGCGCCTCCGCCACCGCCCCCGGCGTGAACAGGTCCCGCATCACCGACGGCGCCGCCGTCACCATCCCCAGCCCGCAGGCGCCGGTCCCGAACCTGGCCGGATCCGCGACGCGGCCGGTGCCCGCGGCCCCCGGCGCCGTCTTCGGCCGATACCGGCTGCTCGACCGCCTGGGCGCGGGCGGGATGTCCGAGCTGTTCGTCGCCGAAGCCGCCGGCGTCGAGGGATTCACGCGCAACTTCGTGCTCAAACGCCTGCGCGCAGAGCTGGCGCGCGACAAGGAAGCGGTCGCCCAGTTCATCGACGAGGCGCGCCTGCAAGCCGGGCTCGTGCACTCGAACATCGTGCCGGTGTTCGACTTCGGGGTCGTCAACGGCGAGTACTTCATGACCCAGGAGTACGTCATCGGCCGCGACCTGGCGCGTTTCGTGGGCCGCTACGCCGACCAGCACCAGGGCGGCCTGCCCGAAGCGATGGCCTATTACGTCGCGCACGAAACCTTGCGGGCGCTGGCCTACGCCCACGACAAGCGCGACAAGACCGGCACCCCCCTGGGGATCGTCCACCGCGACATCTCGGCCGGCAACGTGATGGTGTCGCTGCAGGGCGAGGTGCAGCTGGGCGACTTCGGGATCGTTAAGTCCAACCGCCGCGTCAGCAAGACCCAGGTCGGCATGGTCAAGGGAAACGCGAACTTCATGTCGCCCGAACAGGCCCGCGGTCAGGCCGTCGACCACCGCAGCGATCTGTTCTCGCTGGGCCAGGTCCTTTACTACGGCCTGACCGGTTGTCTGCTCTACACGGGCGAGAACGACCTGGAGGTGCTTTACCGCGCGGCCAACGGGCTCACCGAAGAGGACCTTGAGTCGATTCGCCAGCTGCCCGATCCGGCCGCGCCGATCCTGGAGCGCGCGCTGGCCTTCGACCCCGAGCACCGTTTCCAGAGCGCCACCGAGTTCGCCGACGCGCTGGCCGCGCACACCGGCGCCGGCAAGGCCGCCGCGGCCAAGCTCATGCAGGAGCTGTTCGGCGAAGAGCTGCGCCGCCAGGTCGGCGTGGCCGCCGGCGCCCGCTGAGCGCGGCGGCCCGATTCGCCGCTCCGGCGCCCGCCACCGCCGCTTCACGGCGCCGGTCTCGACACCTCTTCACGCGTCGTCGCGGGTCGGGACGGCCAGCGTCGACAAATGAGCTCAGCCGCATAAGGCGTATCCCCAAGGCGCCGAGGTGACCCCAGGTTTATGAAGCCACCATGCGACTGATTCCCCGCAACAACGCTTTTTTCGACGACTTCGACAAACACACCGCGCTGATCGTCTCGGCGGCCGAAACGCTGTCGCAGATGTTGCGGCCCGACGCCGGCGCGCCCTCCGACCTGGCCCGCCAGATCAAGGAAATCGAACAGGAGGCCGACGGCATCGTCCACCGCGTCGTGGTCGAGCTGCGCAAGACGTTCATCACGCCGCTGGATCGCGACGACACCCACCGGCTGATGTCGCATCTGGACGACATCCTGGATCAGATCGAGTCGGTGGCTTATCGCCTGGCGCTGTACCGCCTGCCGGTCCCCAATCGGCACCTGACCGCGCTGGTCCAGCTGGTCGAGCGGTCGGCCATGGTCACGCGCGACGCGGTGGCGAACCTGCGCGACGCGGACACGCGCGACCGGGCCCTCGAGCTCTGCGTGGAGATCAACAACCTCGAAAACCAGGCCGACGCCGCGCTGCGGGTGGCGCTGGCCGAGCTGTTCTCCAACGGGGTGGACCCGGTGTCGCTCATCAAATGGAAGGAGGTGTTCGAGACGCTCGAGGACACCACCGACCGCTGCGAGGACGTCGCCAACGCCATCGAGAACCTGCTGCTCGACTCGTGAGCACCATGTGGGCGTTGGTCGCCGTCATCGCCATCGCGCTGGTCTTCGATTTTTGCAACGGCTTTCATGACGCGGCCAACTCGATCGCGACCGTCGTGTCGACGCGCGTCCTCAGCCCGTTTTGGGCCGTGGTCTGGACCGCCTTCTTCAACTTCCTGGCGTTCCTGATCTTCCCGTTGCACGTGGCGCACACCATCGGCAGCGGCATCGTTCACGCGTCGATCGTCAGCAACGCCTTCGTGGTGGCCGCGCTGATCGGCGCCATCGGGTGGGACCTTCTGACCTGGTGGTGGGGACTGCCGTCCAGCTCGTCACACGCGCTGGTGGGCGGCCTGATCGGCGCTGGCGTCGCCAAGGCCGGCCTGGGCGTCGTGATGCTGAAGGGGCTGGTCCCGATCGCGATCTTCATCGTGGTCTCGCCGGCGTTGGGGCTGGTGCTGGCGGCGGCGCTGATGACCGGCGCGGCCTGGCTGTTTCGGTTCACGCCGCTCCGCCGCGTCGATCACTGGTTCCGCCGGTTGCAGTTCATCTCGGCGGCGCTGCTCAGCCTGGGACACGGCGGCAACGACGCGCAGAAGACGATGGGCGTCATCACGGCCCTGCTGGTCGCCAACGGCGCGCTGGCCCGACACGCCGACGTGCCGCTGTGGGTGGTGCTGGCCTGCCAGGCGGCGATGGCGCTGGGGACCATGGCCGGCGGGTGGCGAATCGTCCGGACCATGGGGATGCGGCTGACCGACTTGCGCCCGGTGCACGGCTTTTGCGCCGAGACGGGCGGCGCGATCTCGCTGTTCTTTGCGACGATGCTGGGCGTTCCGGTGTCGACGACCCACGTGATCACGGGCGGCATCGTCGGCGTCGGGGCCGTCACGCATCTGGGGTCGGTGCGCTGGCGGATCGCCGTGCGGGTGGTGTGGGCGTGGCTGTTCACGATCCAGTGCGCGGCAGCCATCGCGGCTGGCGCCATGCTGGTCGCGCGCGCTCTCGGGTACCGTTAGTGCACCGCCGTCGAAATAGCGTCAACGCCGAGGCCGACAAGCCGCGCTGGACGCGAGGCGCGACGACGAGGAATACCCGTAGGTATTGTGAGGAGAAGCAACGAAGCGTCCGGCGCGGATCGTCGGCCGAACGTGAC
>JAICYS010000066.1 GCA_025934105.1 Myxococcota bacterium
CGCGCCGCATGCGATCGATGGCCGCCCCGCGCGTGTCCGCCCAGGCGCACAGCTTGGAGATCATCGGGTCGTAGTGGACCGAGACCACGCTGCCCGCCACCACGCCCGCGTCGTCGCGGATGCCCGGACCGGCCGGCACGCGCAGCGACGTGATGGTGCCAGGCGACGGCAGGAACTTCACCGGGTCCTCCGCGTAGACGCGGCATTCGATGGCGGCGCCCCGCCGCGGGATCTGCTGCTGGGCCAGCGGAAGCTTCTCGCCCTGCGCGACTGCGATCTGCCAGCGCACCAGGTCGAGGCCGGTCACCAGCTCGGTCACCGGGTGCTCGACCTGGAGGCGCGTGTTCATCTCCAGGAAGTAAAAACCCCGCGACGCGCTGTCGAACAGCATCTCGACGGTGCCGGCGCCGACGTAGCCGACCGAGAGAGCGGCCCGCACGGCGACCTCGCCCATCTTGGCGCGGGTGTCGTCGTCCAGCACCGGCGACGGCGATTCTTCGATGACCTTCTGGTTGCGCCGCTGGATCGAGCAGTCGCGCTCGTAAAGGTGCACCGCGCCGCCGTGCTCGTCGCCGAACACCTGGATCTCGATGTGGCGCGGGCGGACGATGGCTTTTTCCAGGTAGACGGCGTCGTCGCCGAAGGCGGCCTTCGCCTCGCGCCGGGCCCCGTCCAGCGCCGCCTCCAGCTTGTCCGGGCCGTCGACCAGGCGCATGCCGCGCCCGCCCCCGCCGGCGGCCGCCTTCAGCATGACGGGGTAGCCGATACGGGCCGCGGCGGCCTTGGCCTCGGCCGCGTCGGCGAACCCGCGCCCGTCCCGGCCGTTGTCGCCGGGGACCACCGGGACCCCGGCGGCCTGCATGCGCGCGCGGGCCGACGTCTTGCCCCCCATCGCGCGCATGGCGGAGGGCGGCGGCCCGATGAAGGTGGCGCCGGCCGCGGCCACCGCCTCCGCGAAGTCGGCGTTCTCGGACAGAAAGCCGTAGCCCGGGTGCACGCCGTCCGCGCCCGACCTGCGGATGGCGTCGACCAGCTTGTCGATCGCCAGGTAGCTCTCGCGCGCCGGCGCCGGGCCGATGCCGACGGCCTGGTCGGCCATGCGGACGTGCGGCGCGGTCTTGTCCGCCTCTGAGTAGACGGCGACGGTCCGCAGGTCCAGCTCGCGGCAGGCGCGGATCACGCGGCAGGCGATCTCGCCGCGGTTGGCGATCAGGACCTTGGTGATTTTTCGTGCGGGCATGGGTTCAGTATCCGGCAGGCTGGCTGGGGCTGCGCGGTTCCGCGCCCGCCTCGATGGCCTGGTCGGTGCGGACCAGGACGTTGGCGGTCCCGATGTGCGGCAGCTCCTGCACCTTGTGGCCCCGCCGGGTCAGGTTATCGACGACGTCGCGCGCGATCTCCGGCTCGACGTCCAGCACGTCGGGGAACCACTGGTCGTGGATGCGCGGAGCCGCCACGGCCGCCTGCGCGTCCAGCTTCCAGTCGACGACGTTCAGCAGCACCTGGGCGGTCGCCGAGATGATGGTCGGACCGCCCGCCGCGCCCACCACCACCCGCACGCGCCCGTCGCCGTCGACGGCGATGGTGGGCGTCATCGAGGACAGCGGGCGCTTCTTGGGCGCCACCGCGTTCTGCGCGTTGCCGATCAGGCCGAACGCGTTGGGCACGCCCGGCGTCAGCGAGAAATCGTCCATCTGATCGTTCAGCAAGACGCCGGTCTTGCCCGCCACCAGGTGCGCGCCGAAGCCCAGGTTCACCGTCGTGGTCAGGGCCACGGCGTTCCCCTCGGCGTCGATCACCGACAGGTGCGTTGTCCCGCCGTCGCGATGCTGCTCGGGCGCAGGGCCCGGCGTCCCGTAGGCGTCGCGCGGCAGCACCGCGTCCGGCTTGATCCGCCGCGCCAGCTCCGCGTGATAGGCGGGGCTGGTCAGGTGCGCCAGGTCGACCTTCACGAAGTCTGTGTCGCCCAGGTAGCGCGCGCGGTCGGCGAACCCGTGCTTCAGCGCCTCGGCCAGCACGTGGAGGTAGGCGGACGAGCCGCGCCCCTCGTGCCGCACGTCCTGGCTGGTGCGATAGACGTTGGACAGGATCCCCAGCGCCTCGATCAGGACGACGCCGCCCGACGACGGCGGCGGCATCGAGAGGACGCGCAGGCTCCGATACCGGCCCTCGAGCGGGGTGCGCACGGTGGCCGTGTAGTCGGCCAGGTCCTGCTCGGACATCACGCCGCCGGCGGCCCGCACGGCCTTGACGATCTCCTGCGCGACGGGCCCCTTGTAGAAGGCGTCCGCCCCACCCGCCCGCAGCCGTTGCAGCGTCCAGGCCAGCTCCGGGCGCTTGAAGGTGTCGCCTTCGGCCAGCGGCTTGGTCGCGAACATCTTCAAGAACCCCGCGTCGCCGGCCGGCGGCGTCCCTGCGGCCGGATGCAGCGCGCCCAGGCTGCGGGCCAACCGCCACGAGATCGGGAATCCGCGCCAGGCCAGCCGCTGAGCGCCCTCCACGCACTTGCTGAACGGCAGCTTGCCCCAGCGCTTGACCATCTCGGCCAGGCCCCGCACCTCGCCCGGCACCGCCACGGCCAGGCCGCCGTGCTGCGACAGCGCGGGATCGGCCTTGCCGTCCTTGAAGAAGGAGGCCGGCGTGATGGCGGCCGGGGCCCGCTCGCGGAAATCCACCGCGTAGCTCTGCTTCGAGGCGGCCAGATAGACGATCGCGAACCCGCCGCCCCCGATGCCCGACGCGTCGGGGTGCACGACCCCCAGCGCCAGCGCGGTGGCGCAGGCCGCGTCGACGGCGTTGCCGCCCGCCTTCAGCGAGGTGACGCCGGCCGCCGACGCCAGCGGGTGATCCGAGGCGACCGCCGCGTGCGTGACGCGCAACGGGGGCGGCGTGGCGGCCTGGGCCAGGGCCGCGATGGCGCCCGTCAGGCCGGCGGCGGCCAGCACCCACGCCGCGACGCGGACGTCGGGGCGGGACAGGACCCTGCGTGAAGGCATCTGGCGGTTCGTGATTTCCGATGAATATCAGGGATAATCAACCCTTTGCAAAGTCCGAACGGACTTATAGTGTCGTCGCTGCCCCCGGCAGAAGCATGAGCGAGACCACCTCCAAAGAGCAGCGCGGACCGACCAACCTCCGCATCAAGTTCCGCAGCGCCACCGTCGAGCAATTCATCGAGCGCTACGCGGTCGACGTCAGCCGCGGCGGGATCTTCATCCGCACGCGCGAACCGCTGGCCGTGGGGACGCAGCTGCGGCTGGAGCTGCAGCTGCAGGACGCCGCGCCGCTCCTGTCGGGCGAAGGAACGGTGATCTGGATCCGCGAGAACGATCCGTCGCGGCCCACCGTGCCGCCCGGCATGGCCGTGCGGTTCGACAAGGTCTCACCGGAAACGCAGCCGACGCTGGACCGGATCCTGGGCGAAAAATCGCGTCTCGAGGAGGCCGGGCAGATTCCGGTGCCGCAGGCCGGCGGCCTGGCCGTGCGGCGCCCGTCCAGCGTGCTGTCCGCGCTGGACAACGGCGGGCGCGTTTCTGGGGCTGCTTCCAACGCCCCCACCGCGCCGGTGGCGGCGCCGTCCGAGACCGGCGCGGCGCCCTCGCCCCCGACGAAGACCAGTTTCCTCGGATCGCGGACGGCGGCTGGTTCGCCTCCCACCGCCGGCCCGTTCACGCGGGCGCGCCAGACCAGCACCCGGCCGGTGCCCGTGCCGGCGGCGCTGTTCGAGCCGCCCACCGCGGCGGACATCGACAAGGCGCTGTCGGTGCTGGAAGAAGCGCCCGGGCCGGCGCCGGTACCGCCCGTCCCGTCGGTGCCCCGCTTCGCCAGCGACGACGTCTCGAACGAGCCGACGCGGGTGGGCGATTCCCCGGCCGCCGCGGCGGCGGTGGGGGACGGCGCGGTCGAGCTGTCCTCCGACGCGCTTCAGAGCGAGCCCAGCGCGGGCCAGACCGCCGACGCGCAGCAGCCCGTCGCGCAGCAGGCGGCGCCCGACGCCGCGCCGACCACCGGCGAGAGGCCGGCGGCCGGCGTCCCGGTCGCGCCGGCGGTGCCCGAGATGAGCCGCCGGTTCCGGGCGGCGTCCAGACCCTATCCCACGCTGAAGAAGCGTCGCGGGACCGGCGTCGTCATCGCGCTCATCATCGTGGTCGGCGCCGCGGCGGCTGCTGTCTGGAAGCTGCGGCCCGGCTCGCGGGTGCCGCTGACGCCGGTGACCACCTCCGCCAACACCATCGCGCCCGCGCCGGCGCCTGCCGCGGCCACCCCGCCCGCGCCAGTGCCGCCCGCGCCAGTGCCGGCGGCGGCAGCGCCGGCGGCCCCCGCCGAAAAGCCGGTGGCCGAGACCAAACCTGCCGAAACCAAGGCGGCCCCCGAAAAGCCCTCCCATGAGGAACGGAGCGCCTCGCGGCACGCGTCGCACCACCACGGTCACGAAGAGTCGAAGGCGCGCGCGGCCAAAGAGTCGACCCCGCCGGCGACGGCCGTCGCCGACAAGCCCGCCGAGGCGCCGCCGGCCTCCACCGCCGACGAGAACGCGCCCGCCGCCGACAAACCGGCGGCCGCCGACAAGCCGGGGGCGGCGCCGGCCGCCGACAAGCCCGCCGAAACCAAGGCCGCGGCGGTCCTGAAGATCATCTCCTCGCCCGCCGGCGCCGACGTCACCGTCGACGGGAACAACGTCGGCATCACGCCCTTCACCAGCAAGGACGTCGATCCCACCGCGCCCCACGTGATCCGGCTGGTCAAGGACGGGTTCGAAGCGCACGAGCGGATGATCGGGAGCAGCGACTGGTCGCAGCCGCACGGCAGCTCGCCGCCGACGCTGAAGTTGAACGTGAAGCTGCGCCGGATCGCCCCCGCGCCCGGCGCCGACACGCCCAAGGACAACGGCACCCCCGCCGACGACACCGGCGGCCCGTACATCAAAGAAGTCACGCCGACCTCGCCATGAGGCGCGCGGGAGCGGCGGCGCTGGTCCTCGTGCTGGCGGCGCTGGCGCCCGCCTGCCGCAATCGCGCGGCCAGCCCCCCGGCCGCGCAACCGGCGCCCGCGCCGGCCGCCGCGCCCCACCCCGCCCAACGATTCCACCGGATCGACGTGCACACGCACATCTCGCCCGACGGCGTCGACCGCGCCGTGCGCCTCATGGACGAGTGGGGCATCGACGGCATGGTCAACCTGTCCGGCATGCACCCCGGGCCGCCGCACCACGCGCTCGAGCGCCAGCTGGCCGCGGCCCAGGCGGCGCACGGCCGCATCGCCGTCTTCAGCACGCCCGACTTTCGCCTGGTGGTGCAGCGCACCGACTACGGCGCCGCCATGGCCGATCAGCTCAGCGAGGCGCGGCGGATGGGGGCGATCGGCTTGAAGATCACCAAGGGCCTGGGGCTCGGCTACCGGGCGCACGACGGCGTGCACCTGCTGGCGGTCGACGACCACGGCCTGGACGCCCTGTTCGAGCGCGCCGGCGAGCTGGGGATGCCGGTGGCCATCCACTGCGGCGACCCCCAGGCGTTCTGGAAGCCCGCCACGCCCGACAACGAACGTTGGGACGAGCTGCAAGCGCATCCCGAGTGGTCCTTCGCGAACTCCGGCGTCCCATCGTGGCAAGAGCTCTACGACGCCTTCGACCGCCTGGTGGGGCGCCACCCCAAGACCACCTTCATCGGCGTCCACTTCGGCAACGATCCAGAGGATCCCGACACCGTCGCCCGAATGCTGGACAAGCACCCCAACCTGGTGATCGACACCGCCGCGCGCGTGCCCGAAATCGGCCGCCACCCCCAGGAGAAGATGCGGCGCTTTTTCGAGAAGTACCAGGACCGCATCCTCTTCGGCACCGACACCGGCATCGGCGAGGATCAAGAGGACATGATGTACGGCTCGAACGGCGCCACGCCCCCGACGCGCGCCGACGAAGTCCGCTTCTTCACCGAGACCTGGCGCTACTTCGAGACCCTCGACCGCCAGATCGAGAGCCCCACGCCCATCCAGGGCCGCTGGAAAATCGACGGCGTGGGCCTGCCGGACCCCGTGCTGCGAAAGCTCTACTGGGAGAACGCCGTTCGGGTTCTCCGGTGGCAGCCGCCGGCGCGTTGACCCCGTCGACTTCGCTTGACTGACCGCCGACGGTCTACATAATGGGCCGTCCCATTCCGGAGTAGCTCAGTGGCAGAGCAGGCGGCTGTTAACCGCCGGGTCGGGGGTTCGAAACCCTCCTCCGGAGCTTTCTTATCTCGTCGCCAACCAACGGCGAGGGTCGCAAACAGAAGCCCCCAAGGAGCGATCCGAGGAGGCTTCTCCGTTTCTCCCCAGACCTGCGACCGTTTCGTGCGCTACGCGTGCAGCCGACTTCGCGGCCATCATCGCGCCTGGGCTCCGCTGCGCGTTCCGCGATCGGAGGCGCGTGACCCTCACCGGCACCACGCTCTTCGCCGAGAGGGCGACGCGCGAGGTCTGGGTGGCCGACGCCGGCGCCTACGTGGTGCTCAAGGCGCTCGCGTTCGACAGCCGGGGCGAGACCAAGGACGCCTACGACCTGTTCTACGTCGTGCGGAACTACGGCGCCGGCGTCGACGAAGTCGCCGCCAAGCTGCGCCCGCTGCTCGACGACACGGAGGCGCAGCGCGCGCTCGCGATCCTGAAGCGCGACTTCTCCACGCCGGACTCCGTCGTCGGGCTCGCCACGGCGTTCAGCTGAAGGTCGAATTCGCGTTCCTTCATCTGGCTGAGCAGCATCCGCTCCTGCTCTTCGACCGGAGCGAGCAGCAGCAGATCGCATCGCGCGGAGCCGTCGTGCACATGGGCCGGTACGAAGCCCTCGTCGCGGTCTTGGGACCGAACGACATCCGCAACGACCGCGTCGGCTTCCCTCGTCCGATGTGCATCAAGCTCCAGCAGGGCTCGACGTTCACGGACCTCGACTATCTTAGCGAGCAGGCTCTCGCCTTCGCCGCCCTCTCGTGGCGCAACTTCACGCCGACCTCAGAGCCCATCACGGTGCTGTACGCGGAGCTGACCGCCAACCTCCTGGGGCGGCTCGGTAGCCTATCCCGCTGGGACCCGGACGTTCTCCGTGGGGACGTGGGGACGTCGCGGTGGCCCTGTGACAGCGTCCGCCATCCTCCTTCGCGACGCCGAAGCAGCGTTGGACCTCGCGGCGACCGGCGAGCTGTCTCTGGCCGGACAGATCCACCAGGATCAGGCGACGCCGCTTCGAAGGCTCCGCGACGAAAGGATGCCGGTTCTGCGCGCAGCCGCCCAACTCGTGCAACAGGACCAGGGGCTCTCCGGCCCCCATTCCTCGACCTACCTCTCGAGGCCGTGGATTCGAACGGTCTAGCCGCGGGCGGTGGTCTGGTTGGGAGGCTACGCGGGCGCCAACCTCGTGCCTCCCGGACGTGGAAAGGCCCGCCCATCGTCTGGGCGGGCCCCCCGGTCATTTCATGTTCAGCGCGATCAGCGCCACCAGGCCCCCGATGACTGCCACCATGATGAGCAGCGTCCTCGGGTCGAGCTTCTTGCTCGTCGCTTGCGGCGCGGACTCGGCCGCGTCGATGCTTTGTTCTTCGTTCATGGAGATCTCCAGGCAGGGGCGCGCACCGCCAGCGGCACGCGCGGGCTCGACAAACCGACTACGAACGTCCGGATGTCGGGCGTGGAGGTCCCCGGGAGGTGCGCGAAGAGCCCGAGACGTCGTGGCACAGGGACCACGCCGCCGGCGGCTCGGCGAGGGCCGTGACGAGGGACGGGCCTGCGGCCGCCACCCGCGCCGACGGGAGGCAGACCGGCGGCGTCGACTCGTTGACCGGCCGGGAGATCCGCTGGTCGCGATGCGCGCCCGGGACCAGGGCGGCCTGGTCCTGATCGCTGCCCAGCGCCTCCTGGCCGCCGAACTGGAACGCGCGCGCTTCAGCTCTGCCCGCCCACGCGAGCGCGAGCGCGGCCGCGAGGGCCACGGAGATGACGCGCCGGCGCACGCCTGGGTGCTATCACGCGAAAACCTGGTTGTCGACGCGCCCGGGGCGCGCTGGCCGTCGCGCGGCCTTCAGCTATTCGTGCTGTCGGGCGGGACCAGGTCCGGATTCGGCAGGCCGGCCGCCGGACGCGGATCGGTCGCGTCGGGGCAATCGGCGTCCAGGCCGTAACAGGTCATCGACAGCGAGCCGTACGCGTACCCGTCCACCAGCACCTTTGCGGCACAGGTCTCGGCGGCAGCCAAGCCGGCCACGTAAAGCACCGGGATGAAGTGGTCGGGGGTCGGGACGGCCCGTTTGAAGTCGGGATGGCTCTGCAGCGAGGCGATGTCGGCGGGACGCTCGGTCAGGATGCGACGGGCGTCCTCATCGAACCGGCGCGCCCAGTCGAACCCGGCGTCGGGGTGCGACCAGTCGATGGCCCGCAGGTTGTGAACCACGTTGCCGCTGCCGATGACCAGGACGTCGCGCTCACGCAGCGGGGCCAGCTTGGTCCCCAGCTCGAAGTGCCAATCGAACGGGCGGCGCGCGTCGATGGCAAGCTGAACGACGGGCACGTCCGCCGCCGGGAAGGCGTGCACCAGCACCGACCAGGCGCCGTGGTCGATTCCCCAGCCGTCGAGGTCCAGGCCGACCGCCGCCGGCTTGGCGATCTCGGCCACCTCCTCGGCCAGGCGCGGGTCGCCCGGCGCCGGATATTGCACGGCGAACAGTTCCGGCGGGAAGCCAAAGAAGTCGTGGATGGTCCGCGGGCGCGCCATCGCGGTCACGGCCGTGTAGCCCACGTACCAGTGCGCCGACACCACCAGGATCGCACGCGGCCGGGGCGCCGACGCGCCGAACGCGCGCCACGCGGTCGTGAACCGGTTGGTGTCGAGCGCGTTCATCGGGCTGCCATGGCCAAGAAACGCAGCGGGCATTCGGCGGCGGGGGGCGCTCATGCCGGAAGTCTACGTCGCGGCCGCCCCCGCCACCGCGGCCAACGGCATCTGCCGGCGGCAGGGTTCACGTCGCGGTCCGCTCGGCCGAACGGCCGGGGCGGTCACAGGGGCGGCGACAAGTAGCCGGTCCGTTCGGCCGTGTCCGACCTCGGCGAAGACTTGGGCCGGGCCAGCAGGGCCAGCAAGAGCTGGTTGGTCTCGGCCGCGCGGGCGCGCAGCGCCGGCACGCGCCGCCCGATGGACGCGCGAATCTCGGCTCGCGCGTCCCAGGACCGGTCGATCCGGGCGATGAGCTGGCCGATCCCGATGCTGCCGAGCGGCGGCATCTCCATCTCCAGGTCTTCCAGCAAGCCGCTGACCTTCGACGCATAGGGCAAGGCCGCGAACGGCGTGCCTCGCAACGCCGCGAAGATCAGGAAGTGAAGCCGCATGCCGACCGCCAGCTCGAAGCGCCCCATCAGGTCCAGGACCTGGCGCGGCGAATACTTCCGGCGCAGGATCTCGGCCCGCTCGGCGTTGTTCATGTGCGCGACGACGGCGTGGCTGTGCTGGACGTCGGTCTTCTCCATGGGCACGAACAGGACCTCCGCGTCGTAGCGTTCGACGATGTAGTCGGCGGCGTTCGCCAGCAGGCGATAATACTCGTCGGGGCGGATGTCCGGCGCCGCCGGGCCCGGCTCCCGGACCGAAAAGCCCACCAGCCGGCGGCTGAAATCGACCCCCTCGGCCTCGAGGGCGGCCACCGGAAGCTCCTCCGGCTCCAGCAAGAAGGCCGGGTCGGCCGTCAGGTGAATCTCGGTGCTGACGCCCACGTCCTCGAGCAGCCGGTAGCCCAGGCGATCGCGCACGGTGATCACCGGCGCCGCCGGCGTGTTGAGGGCTTCGCGGACCGCTCGCCTCGCGGCCTGGCTGTGGAGCGGCCCGGCGCTGATGGCGTAGAGAATGACCGGGACGCCCAGCTCGTGCGCCACGGTCACCTCCCGCAGATAGGTTGCCGCGTCGCGATCGTAGAGAATCCCGCCGCCGCCAAGCACGAACAGATCCAGCTCGCGGATCTGCGGCGCGATCTCGCGCCGCGTGAGCGCGCGAGCCGAGACGGCGCGTTCGACCTGGTGACGTTCCATCGTGTCCGCCGGGTTGCGCGAGAACACCGTGACGTCCGCCGCCACGGACGCGCGGATCTGGCTGAGGATCCCTTCCAGGATCGCCTCGTCGCCCAGATTCATGCCGCCGTAGGACCCGGAGATCCCGATCCGCACCCGCCTGCCGCTCGCTGCCGTCGTTTCCATGCCGCACCTCACACCGGTTGTAGGGATGGCCACGAGAGCTCGATGCCCTCGCGCACCAGCAACGCCTGAAAATCCTCCAGCAAGCGCGGACGGCTGCTGACCGCCCGGGGGCTCTGCTTTCGTTCCAGACAGAACGCGGCCAGGATGCCGGCCGCCTCACCCACGTTCCACTCGACCGGATGCACGCGGAACGCGCCGTTGGTGATGTGCGTGACGCCCAGGTTCTTGCCACCCGGCAGCAGGTTGTCGACGCGCACCGGGATCATGGCGCCGAGCGGGATCTGGAACGGCCAGCAGCCGAGGTCCAGATAGCCGGCGCCGCTGGTGCGCGGGTGCAGATCGATCCGGTAGCAGCCGATACCGACGCTGTCCGGGAACAGCTGGGGCCCCTTCGGCCTCAGCGGATGGGCGATGTGCTGTTCCAGCACCGTGAACTGGGCGCGCAGGCGGCGCGACTCGCGCACGTACGGCGCCAGCGCCAGCCCGTCGGGCGTGCCGCCCACGACGTCGCCGCGCAGGCGCAGCCCTGGGTATCCCTGCCCGCCCTCCGGCCGCGGCGCCTCCGTCTGAAGCCAGTAAAGCAGGCTCAAGCTGAGCTGCCGGGCCGCTTCGTGCCGGCGCGCGCGCTCTTCCGGTGCGACGCCCACCACCGGGCCGAACCAGTAATCGTTCTGCGGCCAGTTCACGACCGTGACGTCGCTGCGCGCGAACCCGGGCTCGAACGAAGCGCGATCGAGGATCCGGCGGAACCGCCACCACGGGTGATCGTCGGCGGCCTCGAACAGGAATCGGGTCTGCGGCTCCAGCGTCTCGGGCCGCGGGGTGGTCCAGCTCAGCAGGCGGCCGGACCAGCCCGGCGGCTGCAGGTCGCGCCAGTGGGCGTAATCGGCGGGCCGGTCGATGGTGTGGTCTTCGCCGGCCAGATGCTCGACCGCGAAGCAGACGGTGATGGCTTGCTGATCGCGCGGGTCCGCCCTGTCGGCGGCGTGGGGCTCGCCGGTCTCGGCGCGCGACTCGGCCCCCAGCCGGTGCTCGACCCCGGCCAGCTCCAGCAGATCGCCGTAAGGCGTGGCGTCGATGAAGAACGGCGCCTCCACCAGCGCCTCGCGTCCCGACTCGAGGCTCCGGACCACCACGCCGGTGACGCGATCGCGATCGGTCACCGCGCGGATCGGCCGCTGCGGGTGCATGACCAGGAGCTGCCCGTTGAGGTGGTGCGGGATCATCATCTGGTGCAGCACCGCCACCGCGATCCGCGGGTCGTGGCAGAGGCCGCTCACCCACCCGCGCCCCGGATTCAGCGAGGTGGCGCGCCGGGCTTCGGCCGAAAGCGGCGTGTGCGTGCGGTAGTAGGCGCGGATCCCCTCGCGCAGGGCGCGGTAGCTGGCGGTGGCGCCGAAGTGTTCGATCCACGGGTGCTCGTCGGGCGGAACCGCCTGGTTGGTCAGCTGGCCGCCCAACCAGTGCGTCTCCTCGGTCAGGATCACCCGGCGGCCCAGGCGCGCGGCCGCCAGGGCCGCCGCGCAGGCGCCCAGGCCGCCGCCGATGATCGCAACGTCCGTTCGCAGCTCCATCCCCTCCCCCGATCTGTCTCGCTAGCCGCGCGACGGTGGCAGCGGCGCGGGCCGCCGCGGCAGAAGGACGTTGGCGGCCCGCATCAGCAGGCTGGCGGCCAGGTTCCACAACCGGCGGAACACGCCGAAGCGGTCGAGCCAGGCGCGGTCGACGCGCCGGCTGGCCGCGAAGTCGTTGCGCATCTGCTCCTCGGCGGCCGAGACGTCGGTGCGGTCATGGCTGACCAGCGCCACCTCGATCGCGAAGGCGACGCTGGCCACGTTCGCGTTGAACGTCCCGATCAAGCACCAGCCGTCATCGGCCAGCGCGTACTTGGCGTGCATGACCACCTTCTGGTACTCCCAGAGCTCGAGGCCAGCCTCCATCCAGCGGCGGTACCGCGCCCGGGCCGCGGCGCGCAGGAACGGCACGTCCGAGACGCCGGGGACGATGATCTTCACCTCCACGCCGCGGCGGCTGGCCGCGACCAGCGCGTCCAGCAGCACGGGCGGCGGGTAAAAATAGGCATTGGCGATCCAGACGCGGCGCCCGGCCGCCGCGATGGCGTCCAGGTATCGGCCGAGCACGATGCTCTGTTTCACGGGCGCGTCGCTGACCAGGCGCCGGCCATCGCGCGGAGCGCCGACATAGTCGGCGATGGGCGTCTGCGCCACCGACTGCCGCCAGTGCTGATCGAACAGCTCGGCGAAATCCTCGACGATCGGCCCGTCGATGCCGCAGCAGACGTCGTGCCAGCCCAGCCCCCCGCGCGCCGCCGGCAGCCATTCGTCGCCCCACGCGTGGCCGCCCGTGAAGGCCGCGTCGTCGACCACGATGACCCGGGCGTGATCGCGGGCGGCCGCCTTGCCCAGCAGCTTGCCGACCAGGAGCGCGCCCACCCAGCCGAACCGCCGCACCGCGACCCCGGCCGCCGCCAGCGCCCGAAAGAACCGGCGCCGGGTCTTCCGGCAACCCAGCGGATCGTAAAGCAGCCGGCACGGCACGCCGCGCGCCGCCGCCTGGGCCAGCGCCGCGGCCAGGGCCTGGCCCAGCCGATCGTCGCGGACGATGAAGCACTCCAGGTCGACTCGGACGCGGGCGCACGCGATGCGCGCCAGCACCTCGTCGGTGAACTCTCCCATGTCGCCGATGACGCGCATCCGCGTCGCCGGCGCGACCTTCAGCGCCGAGGGGAGGTGGTGATCGTCGTGCATGGGCTGAGGACCGGGCCGCGTCCGTTCAACCTGAGTGTCCGGGGCAGGCGCGTCAATGCTGGGCCACGCCCTCCACGGTGGATGTCGCGGCAAGCGAGTCAAGCCCGCCGCAGATCCGATTTGCACGGGCGCAGCGGCGGCGCCGCAGGCGACGGACCCGCCCGGCCCGCTTCGTCGACGCGCAGACTCTCGCCGGCGGTTGCTAAGCTAGGGGCGCGCCCATGCCGCCAACGTCCGTGCTGGGATTTCACGAGGTCGACCGCACCCGGGTGGCGGTCGTGGGAGGCAAAGGCGCGCGCCTCGGCGAGCTCTCGCGGATGGACGGCGTGCGCGTGCCGGCGGGGTTCTGCGTGACGACGCAGGTTTTCCAGCGGGTGGTCGGGCAGGAGCCAGGCATCCGCCAGCAGCTCGACGGGTTGGCCGGCGTCGACCCGAACGATCGCGCGGCGCTCCGGTCGCTCAGCGCGGGGCTCCGCCAAGCCGTCCAAGCCGTCGCCATCCCGCCCGACGTGGCGTCGGCGATCGCCGGCGCGCTGAGCGCGCTCGGCGATGCGGCGTCGTGTGCGGTGCGATCCAGCGCGACCGCGGAGGACCTGCCGGGGGCCTCGTTCGCCGGGCAGCACGACACCTTCTTGAACGTGGTGGGCGCCGCCGCGGTCCTCCAGCACGTCGCCCGCTGCTGGGCCTCGCTGTTCACCGAGCGGGCGGTGACCTATCGCCTGCGCAACGGCGTGGATCATCGAAAGGTGTCGATGGGCGTCGTGGTGCAGGCGATGGTGTCGGCCCAGGCCGCCGGTGTCCTGTTCACGGCCGATCCCGTCACCGGCCACCGCAAGGTCGCCTCCGTCGAGGCGGTGGTCGGCCTGGGCGAAGCGCTGGTCTCGGGCCTGGTGAACCCCGACGTCTACAAGGTGCGCGACGCTCAGGTCGTCGACAGGACGGAGCGCCAGCCGAGCCCGCTCCTGACCGACGGGCAGCTCGTGCGGCTGGCCGAGCTGGGCCGGCGGATCGAAGCGCACTTCGGCTGCCCGCAGGACATCGAGTGGTGCCGGGCGGGCGATGACCTCTGGATCGTCCAGAGCCGTCCCATCACCACGCTCTTCCCGATCCCCGCGCGCGACGACCACGAGAACCACGTCTACCTCTCGGTCGGTCACCAGCAGATGATGACCGACGCAATGAAGCCGCTGGGCGTGTCGCTGTTCCAGCTGGTCGCGGCCGGGCCGATGCAGGAGGCCGGCGGCCGCCTGTTCGTCGACGTCACCCAGACTCTGGCGTCGGCGGACGGCCGCCGCTCGCTCTTGCAGCTCACGGCCCGAGCCGATCCGCTGTTCAAGAACGCGCTGCAGAGGCTCCTCGACCGCGGCGACTTCGTTCCACCGCCGTCCGCCGCCGCGCCCCCGGCCCCTCCGGCGGCCGCCCCGCCGGCTCCGATCGAGCCCGATCCGGCGATCGTCGACCAGCTGATCGCGCGCAGCCAGGGCTCGATCGCCGCCCTCGAGCGCGACATCCAGGGCAAGTCAGGGACGGCGCTCCTCGACTTCATCCTGGCGGATCTGCCGGAGCTGAAGCGGATTCTGTTCGATCCGCAAAGCTATCGCGTGTTCATGTCGGCCATCGGGGCGACCTGGTGGCTGAACGACCGGTTGCACGAGTGGCTGGGCGAGAACAACCCGGCCGACACGCTCACCCAATCCGTCCCCCATAACATCACGTCCGAGATGGGGCTGGCGCTGCTGGATGTCGCGGACGCCGTCCGCCCCCATCCCGAGGTGGTGAGCTTCCTCGAGCGCGCGCACGACGACGGCTTCCTCGACGAGCTGCCCACGCTCCCGGGCGGGCGCGCGGCCCGCGACGCCCTCCAGCGGTGGCTCGATTGGTACGGCGTGCGCGGCCCCGGCGAGATCGACATCACCCGCCCCCGCTGGCGCGAACGCCCGTCGGCGCTGCTGCCGCTTCTCCTCGGCAACGTGCGGAACTTCCAGCCGGGCGAGGGGCCGCGCCGCTTCGAGCAGGGGCGGCGCCAGGCCCGCGACAAAGAGCAGGATCTGCTACAGCGGCTGCGGCAATTGCCGGACGGCGCTCGCAAGGCCGCCGAGACCAAGCGGATGATCGACCTGGTCCGCACCTTCATCGGCTACCGCGAATATCCGAAATACGGCCTGGTCAGCCGCACGTTCGTCTACAAGCAGGCCCTCCTGGAAGAAGCCGATCGGCTGGTGCGGGCCGGCGTGCTTCGCGAACGGGAAGACATCTTTTATCTGACCTTCCCGGAGCTGCACGACGCCGTCCGCAGCCAGCACGTGGACGACGCGCTCATTCGGCAGCGCCGGCAGACGTTTCGATCCAACCAGGCGCTCACGCCGCCGCGGGTGCTCACGTCCGACGGCGAAGCGATCGCCGGGACGATTCAGCGGGACGACCTGCCCCCGGGCGCGCTGCCCGGGGTCGCCGTCTCGGCCGGCGCCGTCGAGGGACGCGCCCGCGTCATCCTGGACCTCGCCAGGGCCGACCTGGCCCGCGGCGACATCCTGGTCACCGCCTACACGGACCCCAGCTGGACGCCGGCCTTCGTGGCCATCGCGGCGCTCGTGACCGAGGTGGGAGGCCTCATGAGCCATGGGGCGGTCATCGCCCGCGAGTACGGGCTGCCGGCGGTGGTCGGCGTCGAACAGGCCACGCGCCGGATCCGCGACGGGCAGCGCATCCGCGTGAACGCCACCGACGGGTACGTCGAGCTCCTGTCCTGACCGCCGTCAGCGCTCGCCCAGCATCTCCAACAGCTTGACGACCGTGTTCCAGTTGCGGGTGGTGGCGGCGCCGCGCACGCGCAGCTTGGCCAGCGCCAGCGCCAGCCGGCTGCGCCCCTGGCCGTTGGGGTGCCAGCTGTAGATCTCGCGGCCCGCGACCTGGAACCGGTCGGGCGTCCAGTCCTGCGCCGCGAGCGGCGCCAGTTCGGTCTTGGTGGGCGGGTGCGACAGGAAGGTCACGCACAAGAACTTCGGGACGTTCGCCACCTCGCCGAACGGATTGCCGTCGACGACGCCCTTCAGCTGCTGCGCCGTCCGCAGCGTCGTGGCGATCGGCCGGCCCATGTCGTCCTCGAGCGCGCGTTCGACGGCCTTGGTCAGCGCGGCCTCGGCCAATCGGGTCGCGAACACGGCGTTGCCGCTCTGGACGTAGGTCCGCACGTCGGTGCACCCGGCGTCGGCAAGCGTCGCGCGCAGCTTGGCCATCGGCAGGGCGTTCTTGGCGCCGACGTTCACGCCGCGAAGCAAGAGCGCGTATCGCCTCATCGCATCTGAATACACCGATCTGACGCTGTTGGCCCAGCACGTGCAAAGACTGCCTGCAAAGAACGAAACCGGGAGGGTGAGATGATCGATCCAAACACAGCCATCGCCGAGCTCGTGCTCGACCATCCGGAATGCGCGGCGGTGCTACAGCGGCATCGCCTCGACTACTGCTGCCGGGGCGAGACGCCGCTGCGGGCGGCCTGCCAGCAGCGTGGCCTCGACGTGGCAACCGTCGTCGAAGCCCTGGAGACGGAGATCCACGACCGGCGTCCAGACGAGGTGGATGCGCGCGCTCTCTCCGTCGGCGCGCTGGTCGAGCACATCCTGTCCCGCTATCACGCGCCGCTGCGGAAAGTCTTGCCGTTCGTCCGGTCGCTCGGTGCAAAGGTTGCGCGCGTTCACGGCGAGCACAACCCGCGGCTGGTCGAGCTCGACCGCCTGGTGACGGAGCTGGCCACCGCGCTGGAAGAGCACATCGACGACGAGGAGAAGACGCTGTTCCCGGCGGTGACGGGGAGGGCGGTCGATGCGCAAGCGATCCTGCGCTTCTCCGACACCACCCGCGACGAGCACGAGGCGGTCGGCCGCCTGTTGACTCGGATGCGCGCCGCTGCGGAGGATTACGCGGTGCCGGACTGGGGCTGCAACAGCTACCGCGTCCTTTACCGCGAGCTCGAAGGACTGGAGACCGAGGTGCTGCGCCACGTGCACCTCGAGAACCACGTCCTTCTGCCCCGGTTCGCGAACGGCGCCGGATGCGCATCACCGACTATCTGACGGCGGATCACGCGCGGCTGCACGCCCTGCTGGGGCAGGCCGCGCGCGCTCCGTTCGACCCCGCCGCGTTCGAGGAGTTCCGCGCGGGCCTCTTGCGGCACATCGGCATCGAGGAGAAGGTCCTCTTCCCCGAGGTCCGGCGTCGGTTGGGCGGCCAGTTCCCGGCCGCCGACCGGCTGAAGATCGAGCACGCCGCGCTGACCTCGCTGCTGGTGCCGACCCCCGACGCCGAGTTGGCCGCCGAGATCAAGGCGCTCCTCGACGCCCACGACGCCAAGGAAGAGGGAGCGCACGCGGTGTACGCGCGGTGCGAGGCGGTCCTGGACGACACCTCGCTGGCCCTCTTGGAGGCGGCGCGAAAGTACCCGGCGGTGCCGACCGCGCGACACTTCGACGGACCGACCGTCCATCGCACCGCCCGCGCCGCGCTGGACAGCGCCGAACGCTCGTTCGCGCGCCGCCAGCAACTCCGCAACCGCGGCGGCTGACAGCCGGACGCGCCGGCTCAGAACCGGGCCAGGACGCCCAGGTGCCCGAAGAACCCTTCGCCGTCGAAGCGGGCGACCGCCCTGACCGTGCCGACCTGCACGTCGACCGCCGGCCGGTAGAAGGTCGCCTCCCCTTCGACGACCAGGAACAGGCCGTTCGCCACCGCGACCGCCAGGCCGCCGCCGGCCGTTCCGACCGGCCAGAACACCCGGCCGTCATGCGCCGAGCCGAGCGCGCTGTTGGCGCTGATGCCGTGAACGTGCACCTCCTGCAGCCCCACGCCCACCGCCGCGAACGGCTGGAGCCGCCGGTCTCGCCGAAAAAAGTGCACGACCTGCAACGTCGCCAGCAAGCGGTCAAGCTGGGCGAAACCTTCGGCCGCGCTGACCTCCGTCGTCGGACCGAATCCGCTGACAGCCAGCCGCAGCGCCAGGGCCGACGGGCGTCCGATCGTGACCGCCAGGCGCGGCGCCAGCGACGTGGGCGCCCCACCCAGGTCCCGCGCGACCATCACCCCCACCTCGACGCCGGCGCGCGACTCGCGCGGGACGGGGGGCAGCACCGTCACCACGGGCGCGACCGGCTGGTTGGGGGGCTCGGGCGGCAGCGCGTCCACCGTCGCGGGCGCGGGGTTGCCGGGCGGCGAGGCCAGCGCCAGGAGCTGGATCTGGATGGCGGTGGCCAGCGCCATGGCGCGCACCATCTGCTCGCAGCTCTCGTTGCGCGCGGAAAACGTGCGCTCCCCCTCCCACTGATCGGCGGCGTCGCGCCATTCGACGCGCCCCTGCAGGCGAGCGCCGGTGGGCCCGATGCGCACCACCAGCCGGTGCGGCGCCGGATCGCGGAACGGATCCCGCCCCAGGTGGCGGACGATGTCGGCGCGAAACTGGTCAGGCCCGGGGCAGCCGGACAGGCCCGGGTCGGCCTGGTAGTCCAGCGAGAGCAGCACCTCCTCGGCGCGCGCCGAGCCTGCCACCAGGGCGATGACACAAGCCAGACCAGCCGACAACGCTCGCCGTCGAAGCATCGCGACTCTCTGACTCGGTAGAATACGTCAACCCGACCCGGACAGGTACGAGGCTCTGTATTCGCCGCCGGCGGCGCACCCCTGACGGCGCGGAATGACCGGCTCGGCGAGGCTGGCCGGCGAACCGCGCCTCGGCCCCCGGCTGGTCGGCGGCGCCCGGCGGGCGGACGGCGGCCCGCGGCGATTCGGCCGTCGTCCAGGTCAAACTCCGCGACGTGCCGGCCGGCGGCGCGCCCATGCGGCCGCCGTCCCCGGTCGATTCGTTGCCCTTCATGTTCCGGGGCGCGCCGATCGTGGTGGCCGAAATCGTTTCGGACCCGCCACAAATGGCAAACGCGGACCCGAGCAATGGATCGATCGCCGCAATGCTGGCGATGAAGCCATCGGCCGGCAGACAGGTCGCCGCGGTGGACCTGAACAGAGGGCTCAACCTGTCGGCCATCCTCAGCAGCGACGGCGCTCATCCCGACCAGACCGGCCACGACGGGAGGGGCGGCACCGAGTGCACCGCGGACGGCTCCTTGGTCCCGGCCAAGTGACGCGGTCAGGGATGGCGGTCGCGGGAGCGCCGGGCGTTCTCGCGCACCCACCAGCGCAGGTTGCGCCGGACGTAGCCGAGGCCCAGACGCCGCCGCAGCAGCAAGAACTCGACGACGGTCTGCCCGTGCAGGCCGTCGGCCGTCGACGAATATCGCCAGACGCCCCCGGGGTCGCGCCAGATCACCAGCTCGTCGGAGGTGGCCGGGTGGCGCAGCACCACCGCGCCGTCCGGCAGATCTTCGCGCGGCGCCCCCGGCTGCCGCGGCCGGTAACCGAAGCTGAACGCGAACGCCGGCAGGTCGACCTCTCGGCGGTATCGCTCCAGCTCGTGGACGTGCCGCTGCTCGTATGAACCGGATCTTCGAACCAGGGGATGACTCGATTCCTGTGCGGGGACCGTTGGGTTAGCCTCACTGTAGGTGCAGGGGGAGGCGGGTAAATCGCAGGGCGCGCCGGAAATAGTGGCGCTGGGCGCCGATTCGAAAGGGTTGGGGTCCGTCTCGGTCATCGCGGCCAAACCGGCCGTCGCGGAGCTGGAACGCCGCGGATTGGATCCGGCGCCGGCGCTGGCCGAAGCCCACCTGATGGCGGCGGCGCTGGAGTCGTTCGACAACCGCCTGCCCCACGCCGCGGTCCGCGCCCTCTGGGAGGCCGCCGCCCGCCGGGCGGGCGACGCCTGGTTCGGCCTGCGCACCGCCCGCGATCTGCCGGCCGGCGACTATGACCTGTTCGATTACCTCCTGTCGACGTCGGCGACGGTGGGGGCCGGCATCAAGCGCCTGATCTCGTACGCGCGCCTGATCTACGACCACACGAACCTGCGGCTGTTGATCGAACCGGGCGACGCGCGCATCGTGCGCCGCGTGCCCGTCACGGCCCCGCAATACGACGAGTTCACGCTGGCGCTGCTGTTCGTGCGCTGCCGCGAAAACACCGGCGTCGCCTGGAAGGCGCACCAGGTGACGTTTCAGCACGCCCGCGAGCCCGACGACGGAACCGCCGCGCAGCTCTTCGGATGCCCCGTGACCTTCGGCGCGCCGCAGACCGAGATCCGGTTCGCGCCGTCGGTGCTGGAGCTGCCGCACGCGGGCGCCGATTCCAAGCTGCTGCGCATCCTGACCCGGCACGCCGACGCGTTGCTGGCGACGCTGCCCGCGCCCGATTCGACGGTCGGACGCGTGCGGGCGGCGATCACGCGCCAGGCCACCCGGGAATTTCCGACGCTGAGGTCGACGGCGGCCTCGCTGGGCGTCCCCGAACGCACGCTGCAGCGGCGGCTGGCGGCCGAGGGGCTCAGCCACTCGACCCTGCTGGACGAAGCCCGCCGCGAACTGGCCCTGCGCTATCTCGGCAACGCGGCGCTCAGCGTGACGGACATCGGCTACCTGCTGCACTTCAGCGACCCGGCCTCGTTCCACCGCGCGTTCCGGCGATGGACCGGCGAATCGCCGCTCGAGTACCGCCGCCGCTTCTACAGCTCGTGAGCGCGGCCCCCGCGCGCCGGCCGCGTCTCGCGGACCATCGCGCCGTCCAGCCCCGGCCTCCGGCGGGCGCGCGGCCCCTCCGGCCGTCGGGATCGCCCGCCGCCGGGGGGTGACATGCGGGCTGCTCCGGACGGTCGAAAGGTCGGATCAGGCCGCCAGCGCTGGCGCGGCGCCGGCGACTTTGATATGCGTCCGCGCAGCACGATCCGATGCGTTCCCCCCTGCGCGCCCCTCGCCTGAACGGCCTTCTGATCCCGCTGGCCGCCGGCTGCCTGGCGGCGGTCGCACTCACCTGCGCGACCACCGAGAACCCGAACGCGGCCAAGTACCCGCGGCGCCCGCACGGGTGCCGCGTGCACGTCTACGACACGCCGGTGCCGGGCGTGAGGGATTGGGACGACCTGGGCATCGCCCGCGTCGAGTGCCCGCTGGACGTGGGCCGGGTCCAGTGCCTGGCCAAGCTGCGCGAGGAAGCCTGCCGGATGGGCGGCGATCTGCTGTACGACGTCCCCCGCAAGGGCTCCCGCCCGGGTGAACAGGCCATGGTCTTCATGGGCCACGTCGCGCACACCCGCGCGCCCGAAGCCGGCGCGCCGGCCGCCGAGGACACGGCCGACGGCGGCGAAGGGGCCGGCGAAACCGGTTTCGACCGCAGCTCCCCCGTCGAGCCGCTGGCGGCCAGCCCTCCACCGGACGCGGGCGGCGACTGATGCGCAGCCGGTCGGGACCGACGCGCCGGAGCTTTCTGGGCGCGGCCGCCGCGGCGGCGCTGCCCCCGGCCTGTGTCATTCCCCGCGGCGGTGGCGCCGCGCCGAGCAGTCAGGTTCCTCCGGACCGCCGGGCCGGCCGCCCCGCGCCCGACCTCGACGCGCTGCTGGCGCAGATGACGCTGGACGAAAAGATCGGCCAGATGACCCAGGCCGACAAGACCGCCATCGGCGACGGCCGGGACGTCCACGGCCTTTGCCTGGGTTCGCTGCTGTCGGGCGGCGATTCGCTGCCGGTGCCCAATTCGCCCCAGACCTGGGCGGAGATGACGGATCGCTTCCAGACCCAGGCGCTGTCGACCCGGCTGGGAATCCCGCTCATCTACGGCGTCGACGCCGTCCACGGCGACGGTGACGTCAGGGGCGCCGTCCTGTTCCCGCACAACATCGGCCTCGGCGCGACCCGCGACCCCGAGCTGGTCCAGCGCGCCGCCCGGGTGACGGCGCGCGAGACCGCCGGCAGCGGCGCGCGCTGGGCGTTCGCGCCCTGCGTGGCCGTGGCGCGCGACGAGCGCTGGGGCCGCACCTACGAGAGCTTCGGCGAGTCGCCCGAGCTGGTCGAGGTGCTGGGCGCCGCCGCCGTGCGCGGCTTGCAAGACGCCGGCGACGCCGGCGCGGTGCTGGCCTGCGCGAAGCACTTCGTGGGCGACGGCGGCACGGCCGGCGGAAAGGACCAGGGCGACACCCGCGCCGGCGAAGCGGAGCTGCGGCGCGTTCACCTGCCCGGCTACCGGTCGGCCGTCAAAGCCGGCGTCGGCAGCGTGATGGTGTCGTACTCGAGCTGGAACGGCGTGCCGATGCACGGCAACCGGCACCTGGTCACCGAGGTCCTCAAGGGCGAGCTGGGCTTCACCGGGTTCGTGGTGAGCGACTGGGCGGCCATCGACAAGATGTCGCCCGACTACACCGCCGACATCGAACGGGCCGTCAACGCCGGCGTCGACATGATCATGGTCCCCATCCGCTACCGCGAGTTCGTCGCGCGGTTGAAGGCGCTGGTGGCCGCCGGCCGGGTGTCGCCGGCCCGCATCGACGACGCCGTCCGCCGCATCCTGCGCCAAAAGGCGCGGTTCAAGCTGTGGGAGCGTCCGTTCGCCGACCGCGCGCTGACCGCCGCCGTGGGCTCGGCCGAGCACCGCGCCGTGGCGCGGCAGGCCGTGCGGCAGAGCCTGGTGCTGTTGAAGAACGACCGCGCCACCCTGCCCCTTCGCCCCGGCGTGCGCGTCCACCTGTGCGGCTTCCGCGCCGACGACCTCGGCGTGCAGTGCGGCGGCTGGTCGGTCGGGTGGCGCGGCCACAAGGGGACTTTCACGACCGGCACCACCGTCCGGCAGGCGCTGGAGCAGGCCTTGGGGAGCGCGCGCCTCACGTTCTCGACGGACGGCGCCGGGGCGGCCAGCGCCGACGTGGTGGTCGCGGTGGTGGGCGAGGATCCCTACGCCGAGGGGAGCGGCGACCGCGCCAAGCTGGAGCTGTCGCCCTCCGACCGCGCGCTGATCGCGTCGGCGAAGCAGAGCGGAAAACCGCTGGTCGTCGTTCTGATCGCCGGCCGGCCGCTGATCCTGGGCGACGTCTTGAGCGACGCCAGCGCCGTCGTGGTGGCCTGGCTGCCGGGGACGGAGGGCGCCGGCGTCGCCGACGTGCTGAGCGGCGCGGCCAGGCCGACCGGCAAGCTCCCCTGTTCCTGGCCGCGCTCGATGGCGCAGATCCCCGTCAACGTGGGCGACGCCTCGTACGATCCGCTGTTCCCGTACGGGTTCGGGCTGAGCTGGTAGCCGCCGAAAAACGTCAGTGCAGCTGCGCGGGCGGCGGCTCGAGCGGCGCCGGCGGCGGCTCGGCCCGGCGCCAGGCCCGCCAGCCGGTCCTGATGACGGCCCGCATCTCGCGCGGCCGCCCGGCGAAGACCGTGGCGGCCAGCGCCAAGGCCTCGGCTTCCAGCGCGGCCCGGCGCTCGTCGACGGCGGCCAGCACCGCCTGACTGTCGGCGGCGCGCCCGAACCAGCGCGGGTGCAGTTGAGCGGTGGCCTTCGCGCAGTCCAGATCGTGCACCGAGCCCAGCAGCTCGCCCAGGTCGTCGAGCTTGGGCATGAGCGTGGTCGCCAGCTCGGGAACGGCGTGCTCGATCATGCGCAGCTCGTTCGAGAACGCCTTCACCTGCTTGCGCCAGTCGTGCAAGCTCTCCGGCGAAGGCTGACGGCGAACGGCCTCCAGCGCCCGGCGCGCCTTGCGGTACGTGCGAATCACCCCGCCGCTGATGGCGCGCCGCCCGTGCGCCACGTTCCAGTCACCCAGCTGCCGCCGCA
>JAICYS010000414.1 GCA_025934105.1 Myxococcota bacterium
GATCCCGCCGCTGCCGGCCGAGTGCCTCACCGTGCCGCTGCACCGCTTCCACGCGCTGCTGCGCGGCGACACCAGCGAGCCGGACGCGGACGTCGAGGGTGCAAAGGTCGGCGAACCTGCCGCCGATTCGTCCCCCGTCAACGCGCATTTCGTCTTGTGGCGGTACCGGGACTCGCTCGTCACCGACGACCCCCGCCGCGTCCGACCCGGCGACACCGTCGTCTTTCCCGCCGATGCAACGTTAGGCGGCGGCGATAAGTTGGCCTCGCGATTTGGCCTTCCCGACGATTCGGCCGACCGCGCCGAAGAGGCCTACCTGCGCGCCCAGCGCATGGTGGTATTGCGCGTCCACCCCGCGATTCTTAAGCAGCCGGCTGCCCGACCGCTAATCGAGGCCCTTGCGGAGGAACATGAACAAGAGGACGCGGAAAACCTGACTGACGCGTTAACCGCCTTGGCCGAGGAAACTTCGTTCACGGGCACGTTCGGCGAGGCGCTGGTGGAAATCGCGCGGGAACTGACTCGCGAACGTGGTCGTCAAGTGCTCAGACACCCGATCGATGCAGCCGCACGCGTGATCACGTACCGGCGCAGGCTCACGGGCACCCTCGCGGACTTGCCCGACCTGGAGGATGACAGCTCGGAACGACCGGTGGAGAACGCTGACGCACGCTCGCTCGACCACCACACCGCCGCCGTCATGGGCGTGGTGGAAAAGTTTGCCCGCGTCGCTTGCGACCGATTCGCGGACCTCTTTCAGCTCAGCGCCCGCTGGCACGACGCCGGCAAGTTGGACGAACGCCTGCAATTCTGCCTCGCGGACGGCCAAGGGCCCCCGAATGCGAAACTGGCCAAGTCGGATCGTCCGATCGGCCCGCCGCGATGGCGGCAGTTGACGAGGCAGGCCGGACTGCCCGCCGGCTTCCGCCACGAGATGCTTTCGGTGCAAATCGCCACCGATATCCTCCCCGACGGGCCCGAAACGGACTTGGCGCTTCACCTAGTCGGTGCCCACCACGGCCACGCCCGGCCGTGGGCCCCCGTCGTCGCCGACGATGAGCCGCGCGACGTGAACGGGACCCTGCTGGACACGCCGGTCATGCTCGACGCCGCGACCCGCGCCCAGTCGCCCCCTCACGCGCTCGATTCGGGCATTGCCGACCGCTTCTGGCGGCTCACCCGCCGCTTCGGCTGGTGGGGCTTGGCCTACCTCGAATCGGTCCTGCGCCTCGCCGACTGGTACGCCAGCGCCCGGCCGCCCGACGCGACGCCCACGCGCCCCCCCTCCCCTCGGGCGAAGCCGCCCGGTCGTCCGACGCCGCGCGTCCACCCCGATCCGATGCCCCTGGCCGGCATCGACGGCGGCAATTTGCTGGGTTTCCTCGCCGCCATGGGCGCATTCCGGGTCGTTACGGAACAGATCGATCCGGAATGCCGAATGAGCTGGCACGAACGCGGCTCGGCCTTGCGGCCGGCACTCCATCTCAATCAGCCGCTGACCCCGGAGCAGCTCATCGCCGGCCTCGCCGACATCATGGCGAGCGACGCTGCCGATCATCCCATCCTTCACTGGGAACGGTGGTCGGGTAAGTCACCGGCCCCTTGTCGCCAGACGTTCGACGGCGCCCGCCGAGAAGCACGGTCGACCTCACGGGTGAAGGCGGATTTCCTCGCCGCAATCGGGTCAGACCTGCTCCGTCAGGTCCCATTCGATTCGCCCCTTCGTGCCCCGCGCGAGGACTACCTGCTGGGGAACCTTCGTACGCTGCTGGGCGTAGGTCGCCCCCTAGTCGAACTCCGCGGCGGCCTGGTCGCCACATTGAGCTCGTCGCTCCTCCGCACTTGGACCTACTCCGATCCACTGGAAAACTGCTCGCTCAAACTAGACGCGTTCGAAGACCTTCGCTATGCGCTTCGCTGGTCCAATCCGTCCGGCGACCCGGTCCGCAAAAAGCGCGGCAACATGGTCGGCGCCAACCGACTGGCCATCGAAGTATTCCCGCTGTTCACCGGCGTCACCCGGTCCGGGGATTTCGCCACCGTGGCCTTTCACCGCGACACCCACGATGGCGGGTGGCGCGTGACCTGGCCGCTGTGGCGCCCGCCGCTGCGGCTGGACACCGTCCGACCGCTGTTGGCGTTCGCGTGGCTCGGCGCCGACGACGGGCTGTCCGACGTCCTCCAACGTCGCGGCATTGCCGCGGTTTACCAGTGCGCCCGCGAAACCGTCGGCAAGACGCGGGTATTCACTCCCGCTCGTCTGATCGGATGACCGGCTCGACTGATCGGCCGACCGGCCAGTCCCAAGGCCGCGCGCCGCCAGAGAGGCGTCGTGGCCATGTACGGTTCGCAGCGAATTAACCGACCCAAATACCGCAACTTCACCCCGCCCGCCCCCTTTGATCCGAAACCAGCGGAACACGCAGGAAGCGGCCGACGGAACCATCATCGTTCGCTCCCGCCGGACATTCGGATATACTTCAACCGTGCAGTCGTAGGCCCGGTCGCCATCCGGCGTCCATGCCGCGGTGGCGAATTGGTTGTTGCCGATAGATGGAATCGAGTCGTTCCCTCGCGAGTGCGCGAGTGGTGAAGGGAGGTGCCGGGCATGCTCGGGCTCTTTGACAATTCACGAGTTAGCCAGCGCATTGCGGCACGATTATGTCGCTCAAGCGAGCACATTCGCCTCACGCTCGCTCCGCCGTCCGTAAACGCCGCCGCCCACAATCCTTGCGAGGGCGGCGGCCCTCCGGGCTGATGAAGCCCGGTCCCATTGAAGCCCCAACGCCGCATCTCGGGCGATTTCGGCCGCGATGCCCTCCGGGCTGATGAAGCCCGGTCCCATTGAAGCATGAAACTGGCAGCGTGAAACACCCATGCCCGTCCCGCCCTCCGGGCTGATGAA
>JAICYS010000299.1 GCA_025934105.1 Myxococcota bacterium
CACAGCAGCGCTAACCGCCGCCGCAAGGTTCTTCGAGGAATCTCGCGAACTGCCGGGCCGCGATGGCTCCGAACTGCGCAGGTTATCCACAGGAAAAGCCGATCAAGATCGATCACTTGGCTCCTTAACCGATCGGCATTGCTCCTAGTGCACCGCACTAGAACCTGGGCATCTTCAAGATGCCCAGACCCAGCATCAGGCCAAAAACGCCGATCGCGACCGACAGCAAGGCGGTGATCGCCGACCGGTTGAGGACCTTCTCCAGCGCGCTCTCGTGGTCCTTGCGCGGCCGCACCAGGTACTGGGCGACGCCCGTCAGGATCAAGATGACGCTGCAGACGATGAAGAACTTGGGGAGCAGCCGCGCCGCGGGGTTCACGGGATCCTCACCGCCTAGTCTACGCCGCGCCGGGCGAGCTGGTCATAAAGGTCCATCAGCCGCCTGGTGACCGGCCCGGGCGCGCCGGCGCCCACCGGCTTTTCATCGACGACCGTGACCGGCAGGACGCCGCGCGTGGCGCTGGTGATGAACGCCTCGTCTGCCCCGCGCAGCTCGTCGGGCGAAAACCGCCGCTCCTGGAAGGCCAGCCCATTGGCGCGACAAAGTTCGATCACCTTGGCCCGCGTGATCCCGTCCAGGATCCCGACCGCGGGCGGCGGCGTCCAGATCTCGCCGCCCCTCACCACGAAGATGTTGCTGGTCGATCCTTCGGCGATGCACCCGTCGTCGGCGCACAGGATGGCCTCGTACGCGCCGCTGCGCCGCCGAGCCTCGCCCAGCGCCAGGACGTTGTTCAGGTAGTTCCCGGACTTGACCGCCGGGTCGATGGCCCGCGGATTGTTGCGGGTGATCGAAACAATGGCGACCGCGACGCCTTTGGCGTACATCTCGGGCGTGGGGGCGCCGAGGGGAAACACGATGACAATCAGCTGGGTATCGTCCGTGGAAGCCGGGTCGAGGTCTAGCTTGCCGGCACCGCGGGTCAGGATCACGCGCACCCGGGACTCGGGGTTTCCGGCCGCCGCGATGGTTTCGGCGACGGCCTTTTCAATCTCGGCCCGCGGCGGACTCCGCAGGCCGATCCGTTCCGCCGAACGTTCCAGGCGAACCAGGTGCTCCCTGGCGGCGAACAGCCGGCCGTACGCCGTGCCGATGGTCTCGTACACACTGTCGCCGTACAGAAAACCGCGATCGAACACCGAGATCTTGGCTTCTTCGGGGAGGCACACACGACCTCCGATGTGGACGCGAATGGACATGAGGCGGCAGAACCCTAGTACATTCGCAGCTCCTCGGCTATTTTGGTGCGGGAGCCCCCCGTGAATATTCTGCGCGTCCGCTGCAGGAACCTCGAAGAGTTCGAAGAACATTACCGAGTCGACATGCCCACGGGCGGGGTCTTCTGCCCTACGACCACGGAGCTGGCCCCCGGCACGCCCGTGGTCGTCGAGATGGCGTGCGACGGATTGCCCAACAAGGTTCTCATCCGCGGCCAAGTGACCGCCTGGCGTCCGGCGCTGCCGCGCATGCGGGTCCGCGCCGGCGCGACGGTGGCCTTCGACCCGGACGAACGCGCCAAGCGCGACTTCATGCTGGAGACGCTGCGCGGGGTGCGGCCGGCCACGCGCAAGCGAAAGCACACCCGGATCCCGATCGGCATCTCCTGCCGGCTGCGCATCTCGGCGGGGATGGACCTCATCGACGCGCAGCTGCGCGAGATCAGCGTCAGCGGCGGTCTGGTCGTCGGTCCGGTCCAGCCGCCCATCGGCACCGACGTGGTCCTGGAGATCGCGCCGCCCGGCAGCGAGGCGCCGTTCGATCTTTCCGGCCGGGTCGTCTACCATGCCGGCGAAAATCAGACCGGCGTGCGCTTCATCTACCGTGAGGGCGGCGGGTCGCGCCGCCTGCGCGAGCTGGTCCGCCGCTTCAAGACGATGTGAACCCGCCCGAAGCGGCTCTCACCGACGACGACCCTCGGAGGACGCATGCGAAAGACACTGCCCTACATCCTGGCATTCGGGCTGCTCTTGTCGGCCGGCGCCGCGCGCGCCAGTCACTACGCGGTCGCGGACGTTCCGCGCATCATCACGCCCCAGCAGGTCGAAAAGCTGCACAAAGGAAACATCGAAACCACCGAGCAGCTCCTGGAGAAAGGCGCCAAGCCCAAGGAACGGGCGGCGCTGGCCAAGGCGACCGGCCTCAAGCCGGCCGAGCTGCTGGACATCGTGCGTCGCTGTGACCTCCTGCGGATCAAGGGCGTCGGCTCCGAGATGGTGCTGCTGCTGGAGGCCGCCGGGGTCAAGAGCACCGCGGACCTAGCCAAAAAGGACGCCGCCACGCTGACCGCGGCCATCACCGACGCCAACAAGAAGGCGAAAATCTCGGAGAAGCCACCGACGGAACCGCAGCTGGCCGACTGGATCGCCCAGGCCAAGAAGCTGCCGCAAGTCGTCCAGAGCAAATAGCCGGCCCGGCCGGGCCGGGGATGCGGAGGGATCCACACGCATTTCCGTTCCGGCCGAACTTTGTTAAAGTCTTCGGCTCGCATGGCCCCCGGACGTGATTCGCTTGCCGTCTCGGCCCAGCAAGGGCAACTCCCAGGGTTGGCCGGTCAGCTTCCACCGGGCACGGTCGTGGGCGGCCGTTTCCGCCTGGAAGCCGTCGTCGGCCAGGACGCCGTCAGCCAGACCTATCGCGCGACGGACGCCAACCGGCGCGGTCCGGCCGCCGTGCGGGTCATCCCGATGCGGGCGCTGGGCGCCGCCGCGGCGCAGCTGGTCACCGACATCGAGAACGCCAGCGCGCTCGTGCACAAGAACCTCATCGAGGTTCTGACCGCCGGACGCGAAGCCGACTACTTCTTCATCGCGACCGAGCTGCTGGACGGCCAGACGCTGCGCGAGTTCATCGACGGCAAGCGCGCCGAGGGACGCAACGTCTCGTTCAAGGGCGCGTGCAACCTCATCACCCACGTCGCGAACGGGCTGGAACGCGCCGCCGGCTTCATGCCGCACGGCGGACTGAACCCGGCCTCGATCTGGGTCAACAAGGCCGGCCGCGTGAAGGTGGCCGATCTGGGCTTGGCCCGGACCGTGCCGGCCCTCGCCCGCCGTGGCGCGCCCGCCGGGGCGCCCGACCATCTGTACGTCGCGCCCGAGGTCCTGGCCGGCGCCGCGCCCACGTCGGCGTCGGACGTGTACTCGATGGCGATGCTGCTTTACGAGGTGTTGACCGGCCACCTGCCGACCAACCCGTTCGTCCCCGCCAGCCAGGCCGTCCCCGAGGTGCCCCCTGTCGTCGACGCCATCCTGGGCAAGGCCTTCGCGGCCGCGCCCGAGCACCGGTTCGCGACCCCGATGGAGCTGCGCGACGCGCTGGCCGCGGCGCTGGCCGGCGGCTCGCCCAATCTCGAGGCCGCGGCCGCCCCGCGCGCGGCAGGCGTGGTTCAAAGCGCCGCGCCGCCTCCCAAAGCGCCACCGGCCCGGAGCACGCTGGGACGATCGTTCAACGTGGCGGAGGCGGCCGGCGCCGCCATCGACGAGTCGCAAGAGCGCTGGCTGATTCAGAAGGATCGCCTGGACTTCGGGCCGTTTTCGCTGGCGCAGATCCGCGCCCAGATCGCGCGCGGCGAGATCCTGGGCGAGCACCTGATCGTCGACAGCGACACCGGCGAGCGGCAGAAGGTGAAGGACTTCCCCCCGCTGCGCGAGTTCACCCGCACCTCCGAGCGCCACCGGGAGCAGAACCGCCGCGCCCAGGCCGACCAGAAGCAGGAGAAGTCCGAAAAGCGGAAGTCGATCTTCACCTTCGTGTTCGCGCTGATCGCGCTGGGCGTGGCCGTGGGCGGCGTCGTCCTCTACGTCTGGACGCGCAAGGAAGGCAACGACACCAAGATCGCGTCCCGCACCGACGACGCCGACGTCGACGCGTTCCTGAAAGACGTCAAGCTGAGCTTCCGGCGGGCCACCGTCGCCAAGCGCGGCAGCGGCGGTCACCACGCCGCCGGCGCCGACAGCGAGTTCAGCAACGACGCAAACTTCGGCGACGCGTCCAAGTACGCGGCCGCCGGCGACGAGACCCTGGACGACGGCGTGATCGAAGAGACGATGATGCACCACTACCGCGGCCTCGTCCCTTGCCTCATGGCCGAGCGCAAGCACAACCCCGGCCTCAGCGAGATGAGCCTGGAATTCGTGGTGCGCGGGACCGGCAAGGTCTCCGCCGTGAAAGTGAACGGTCAGAAGGGAAGCTTCGCGAGCTGCGTGATGGGCCGCATGCCCACCTTCCCCAAGTTCAACGGCGCCAAGACCATCGCGAGCTGGTCCATGTCCATGCGGTAGCGCGATCGATCGCGCCGCCCCGGCTGCGTCCTTCTCCCCCCGGGCGGCGGGGAGAAGGACCGCCCTCAGAGCTACCGGGCGAACCCCGCCGACCGATCCTTCGCCATCGCCGGCGCCGCCAGCCGGAAGCCCAGCACGTCCGCGTACGCGAACGAGAACCGTTCGTCCTTGGTCGTGGAAATCGCGATGTACTGGTCCTTGAGCTCGATCTTCGTGACGCGCGGGATGGCCAGCAGGTCGCCCGGGGCCGAGACGAAGCAGGTCGCCTCGCGCGCTTCGGGAATCTTGTACGTTCCGGCGCGCCCTTCGGCTCCCTCGCCTTCCAGGATCTGGACGATGATCTCTCGCGTCATGCGTCCGAGTCTAATGCATCGGTATACTCGCGTCATGATCCGCGGCGCGGCGCTGGCGCTGCTCGTCGCCGTGGCCCCCCACGCGGCCTCGGGCGGCGTCGCCTGGCCGGACGCCCTGGCCACCGACGGCGCCGCCCTCCTGGCCGTGCCCGACGCCGAACGGCCCGACGCCGTCGCGCGTTTCGTGGCCCGCTTCGGCGCCCAAGCGGCGGCCCCCTGGCTGCGCCCGCTGCTGGGCGGCGGCTCCCCCGCGGTTCGCCTGCTGGCCGCTCGCACCCTGGTCCGGCTCGGAGATCCCGAGGCACGCGCGATCGCGCTGGGCTGGCTGACGGGCCCGTCGTCGACGCCGGCCGACCGCTCGTTGGGGCTGGACGCGATCTCCTGGGGCCCGCCCTCACCCGAGATTCGCGCCGCCGTCGAGCAATCGGCGCGCGATGGGGACGCGCTGACCCGGGCCGAGGCGCTGGACGCGCTGGGACGGCTAGACGGAGCCGACCAGAGCCAGCTCTCTGCCTCGTTGTCGGTCGTCCTGGGCTGCCTGGACGACCTGGATCGCGAGGTCCGGGTCCGAGCCGTGCGGCTGGTCGCGCGCGACGCCGCCGTCGATCCCGCCGGCGCCGCGCCGGCCGCCCCGCTGCTGGTCGAGCGCCTCGACGACAGCGATCGCCTGGTGCGCGCGACGGCGCTGGCCGCGCTGGGCGCCCTGCACGATCCGCGCGTGGTGCCTGCCCTGCTCCGGGTCGCCGGCACCGACGATCCCGCCGGCCTTCAGACCGCCGCCGTCGACGCGCTGGGGTGGCCGGGCGCGGGCGCCGCGGTCCCGTTTTTGAGCAGCTTGCTCCGACGCCGGCCCGCCGACGATGCCGCCCGCCACGCGGCGCGCGCGCTGGGGGCCATCGCGAGCCCGGCGGCGGTGGCCGCGCTGGTCGCGGCGCTGCGCCTCGCCCCGGTCCCCGACGAGGTCGGCCAGGCGCTGGTGGCGGCAGGGCCGGCGGCGGTGGGCCCGCTGGTGCGGCTGCTCGACGGGCCCGAGTTGGAGAGCGCGGCCCGGGCCATTCCGCTGCTGGCGCGGATCGCCGATCGCCGGGCGGTCGGGCCGCTGGGCCGCGCCGTCCGGCGGCGCGCGGGTGGCGGCCCGCTGGTCCTGGTGGCCATCGAGGCCCTCGCCCGGCTGCGAGACCCCGACGGTGTCGCTCCCCTCGTCGAGGCCGCCGAGTCCGCCGAGCCCGAGGTGCGCCGGGCGGCCCTCACCGCCCTGGCCGCCATCGCCGATCCGCGCGCGGCGGCGGCCGTCGATCGCGGGCTGGCCGACGGCGACGCGGGCGTTCGCGCGGCCGCGGCGGTGCTGGGCGGCCGGCTCGGGCTGGCGGACCGGGCGCCGCTCTTGACCGACCGGCTGGGCGACGAAGCCCCGCCGGTCCGGATCGCGGCGGCCCGCGCGCTGACCGCGCTGGCGTCCACGGCGCCGGCCGCCCTGCGCGGGCTGCTCCCGCGCGCGCTGAGCGCCGTCGGGCGGCGCGCCGCCAACCCGCCCTTCGGCGACGAGGAGGAGGCGGCCCTGGCCGACGCGCTGGAAGCGCGGGCCGGCGGCGCCGACCTCGGCCGGC
>JAICYS010000045.1 GCA_025934105.1 Myxococcota bacterium
AGGATGGTGATGCCGCGCTCGCGCTCGAGATCGTTCGAGTCCATCGCGCAGTCGGCGATCACCTCGCCGGTGCGGAACTGTCCGGCTTGGCGCAGGAACCCGTCCACCAGCGTGGTCTTGCCGTGGTCGACGTGCGCAATGATGGCGATGTTGCGCACGTCGCGACGGACGGGTTTGGTTTGCGGCTCTGACCCGTCGGTCGGAATGGGTGTTGCAGTTGCGGACATTTGGGGCGCAAGGTGTACCCGCCCGGAGGCTCCGGCGCAAGGACCTTGCAACCGGAGGGCCGCGCGGCCGATGATGGAGCGGTGCATCCGGCGGTGGCGGCGCTGTCGATGGAAGAGCGGGGGTTCGTGCTCGGGACCCTGCTGGCGCGCCGTTCTGCCGCCGAGGCCCTCGGGCTGATGCCGGTCGGTGACGCGCGGTGGCGGGGCGCCCTGGAGGCGGTTTTGGGCCTGCCCCGGTCGATCCGCGCCGGCACCACGGCCGAGCTGATCGGCCTGGCACAGGCGCCGCTGCCCGACGGGCTCGAGCGCGTCCACCCCGGCTGGCTGCGCGAGCGCCTGGTGCCCGAGCCGTCTCCCGTCGTCCGCCTGGTGACCGACGGCCTGGCCGTCGAGGTCCGTCGCGTGGCGGCCGAAGTGCTGGCCGAGCGCGGCGACAGCCGGACGCCGCTCGTGGATTGCGCGGGCAGCGGCGTGGTGCTCCTGCGCCGGGCGGTGTTCGCCGGTCTGGTGCCGCTGGCCGGACCGGCCGCGCCGGCCGGCCCGGAGGCGCGGGCCTTCCTGGACCTCTCGTTCGCCGCCGTCGAGGAGGCCGTCGAGCTCCGCGGCGCCGCCACGCTGGGCAGCTCGCTGCGCGGGGCGCCTGCCGCCGTGGTGGCGCAAGCGGCCGCCGGCCTGGGCGGCCGCCTGGCGCGCGCTCTGCTGGAGGCGGCGGCTCACCCCGGGCCGCCGGACGAGCGCAGCCGGGCCCGCATCCTGGTCTCGGCGGCCGCCAGCGAGCTTTCGCCCCCCCTGGCCATGAGGTTGGGCCTGCGGGCGCTGGCGCTGGCGCTGGCGGCCGAAAGCCCCGACGCTCCGGCCGCCGTGGCCCAGCGGCTGCCGCCGCCGCTGGGCCGCCGCCTGCTGGCGCTGGCGGCGTCGCCCTGGGATTGAGGCGATGGGTCGGGTCCTCAAAGCCGAGCGTCCGGCCACGCCGGGCCCCGTGACACGAACGCCGCCGCCCGCTGAAGAGGCGGCCGCGCTGTTCGAACGGGCGCGGCGGGACGGGTTCGCGGCCGGGCATGCCGAAGGGCTGGCCCGGGCCGCCGCGCTGTTGAGCGACGCACGGGCCGAGGCCGCGCGGGCTCTGGCGGCGGCGACGCCGGCGGCCATCACGCTGGCCCGCAAGATGGCGGAGAAGATCGTCGGCCAGGCCGTCGCGCTGGACGAGCGCGCCATGGCGGAGATCGCGGCGCAGGCGCTGGCCGCCTGCCGGCCGGACGCCGGCGCGGTCCGCCTGCGCGTCCACCCCGACGATCTGCCGGCCGTCGAGGCTCATCGCGACCGGCTGGCCGCGCGCGCTCCCGCCGCGGCCGTCCAGATCGTGGCCGACCCGGGCGTGGGCCGTCACGGCTGCGTGATCGACACGCCGCGCGGGCGCGTCGACGCGCGGCTCGACACGCAGCTCGCGACGCTGGAGCGCGCGCTCCGCGGCGAGGACGCCGATGCCTGAACTGGACCTGGCCGGGGCACTGTCGCGCCTGGAGCTTGCGGCGCCCTGCCGCGAGTCGGGCCGTGTGACCGAGGTGACCGGCCTGGTCCTGCGCGCCCTGGTGCCCGGGGCGCGCGTGGGCGACGTGGTGCGCGTCGAAGCTCGGCTGGACGCCGAGATCGTCGGGTTTCGCGGCGACGAGGCGGTGCTGATGCCGCTTGGCGAGTTGGACGGAATCGGACCCGATTCGCTGGTGACGCCGACCGGACGGCCGCTGGCGATCGACGTCTCCGACGCGCTGACCGGCCGCGTGCTGGATGGATTGGGACGCCCGATCGACGGCGGCGGCCCGGTGGCGGGCCCGGCCAGCTGGAGTGTCCATCGCGCGGCCCCCGATCCGCTGGCCCGCCGGCGCGTGACCCGCCCCCTGGCGCTGGGCGTTCGCGCGCTGGACGGCCTGCTCACCATCGGGGAAGGGCAGCGCATCGGCCTGTTCGCCGGCTCGGGCGTGGGCAAGTCGACGCTGATGGGACAGATCGCGCGCCAGACCGAAGCCGACGTGAACGTCATCGCGCTGGTCGGCGAGCGCGGGCGCGAGGTGGTCGATTTTCTCGAAGCGGCGCTGGGGCCGGCGGGGCGCGCGCGGTCGGTGGTGGTCTGCGCGACCAGCGACGCCCCCAGCCTGGTCCGGCTGAAGGCGGCCTTCGTCGCGACCGCGATCGCCGAATTCTTCCGCGACCGGGGGCGGCGGGTGCTGTTCATGCTGGATTCGATCACCCGCGTGGCGCGCGCCCAGCGCGAGGTGGGGCTGGCCGCCGGCGAGCCGCCCGCCCGGCAAGGTTATCCGCCCAGCGTGTTCGCGCTTCTGCCGCGGCTGCTCGAGCGGACCGGCAACGACGCACGCGGCTCGATCACCGCGCTTTACACGGTGCTGGTCGCCGGCGGCGACATGGACGAGCCAATCGCCGACGAGGTGCGCGGCATCCTGGACGGACACGTGGTGCTGTCGCGCGAGCTGGCCGATCGCCATCACTGGCCGGCCGTCGACGTGCTGCCGTCGCTGTCGCGCCTGATGGAGGCGGTGGCCGACCCGCAGCACCGCGCCGCCGCCGGACGCCTGCGCGAGCTGCTGGCCGCCGTCGACCGGCACCGCGACCTGATCGCGCTCGGCGCCTACCAGGCGGGCGCCGATCCGACCGCCGACCAAGCCCTGGCGCGCATGCCCGCCATCACCGCGTTTCTGCGCCAGCGCACCGACGAGCGCGCCTCGTTCGACGAGACGCGCTCCCGGCTGATCGAGCTGGTGACGTGAACCAAGGAGACCCCATGAGCGACTGTCTGTTTTGCAAGATCCGCGACGGCCAGATCCCCGCGCAGATCACCCACCGCGACGACCACGTCATCGCCTTCAAGGACATCGGGCCCAAGGCGCCGCTGCACGAGCTGGTGATCCCCACCCGGCACATCGCCTCGCTGACCGACGTGACCCTCGCCGACACCGACCTGCTGGGCCGGCTGATGGTGGTGGCCTCCCAGCGCGCCAAGCACAGCGGCCAGGCCGGCAACGGGTTCCGGATCGTGATGAACGCCGGGCCCGACGCCGGGCAGAGCGTGCACCACATTCACCTGCACGTTCTGGCCGGCCGCCCCCTGGCCTGGCCGCCGGGCTGACCGCGCCCGTAGGCCCGATGCCAGGCGGTCCGGGCCGGGCGTCGGGCGGCGGCAGTTCGGCGTCGGGTGGGCCGACCTGGGCGCCGCGGGCGTGGGGCGCTGCTGGCCTGGCCCTGCCGCTGGGACCGCCGGGACAAGGCCGCCCACCGGACCTGGCCGGGCCCCGTTCGCCTGATCTCAGGGAACGGCCGCGACGTAAATCCCCGCCCGCGGGCCACCATCGTCGAACGCGTAGACGACTCGATCGCGGGCGCGCGTCAGGTAGAACGACGCCCCGGCGTCGGTGGCCAGCACCACCGGCGCGGCGCCGGTCGCCAGGTCGGCGGCGTTTAGGACGCTTCGCCCCGAGCCACCCGCGCCGAGCGTGGACGCATCGGTGTACAGGATGCGCGCGCCGCTGGTGGCGGCGACCGTCACCGCGCCTTGCCCCAGGACGGACGCCGCGCCGCCGGACACCGCGCTGGCCATCAGCGTCCCGGCCCCGGACGGATCGGGGTCGGTGAACCAGAGCGCCCACTGGCTGTCCGCGGTGAAGGCCGGGGCGGATGCGGCGGCCGTGTCGTCCTCGAAGGACAGGCGACTGAACGGCCCGCCCGGCCTGGCCGACGTGATCCAGAGGCCGCCCGACAGCGGTCGAACCGCCTCCTTGGCCTGGAACAAGAGCTGCTGTCCGTCCGGGGACACGCCCGAGAGGCCGATGACGCCGGCCGGAGGCAGCAGCCCGGAAGGTGCGCCGTTCAAGGGGACGACCGAGATGGTTCCTTCCGTCGCCAGGAACAAGGCGGAGCCGTCGGGGCTGCTCGCGACCTGCGTGACGGCCTGCCCGACCGGCACCAGGGCGGCGCCGGCCAGGTCGGCGAGGTAGGCCCTCCCGGCTTGATCGATGAGCGCGACGCTCTGCGCGCCCGGAATCAACGTGATCTGGTTGCGCGCGCCGGCCAGGAGCGCGATCGAGCTCCCGTCGGCGGGATCGATCGAAAAGACGGTCGCGTCCGACGATCCGGGCGGACACACCGAGGCGACGAACCGGCCGCCCGCGAACTTCAGCACCGGCTGGCACCCCGAATCCAGCGCCACCGGAAACAGCGTGGTGGCCGGCGCTCCGTCGGTGCCGCCCAGCACCAGCAGGGTCTGACGCCCGTCGCCGCTGGTCTGCGCCGTGGCCAGCACGCGGGTCCCGTCGTCGCTGACGGCGATCGGCCAGGTCGCGCCGCTCGCGAACGGAATCGCGCCGTGCGCGGCGGTCCAGATCGTCAGCTCGCCGAAGGTGTCGGTGGGATCGACGCCGTGGAAGGCGTAGATCACCGCGCCCGCCGCCGCCACCATGTCCGCCGCCGGATCGATCGGCTGCGTCGGTGCGCCCGACGCCGGAACGGCCAGCGCCCCGCCGCGCGAATCCAGCACGGCCGCGACGTCGTCGGTGGTGATCCCGAAGACGTCGAAATTCCCCTTCAGCAGCACCGTTCCAGAGATGACCGAACCGAGCGCCGGCTGGCTGCCCGGCAGCCCCGCCTCCGTCGGCGGTTCATCCACCAAGGCCCCGCGCCCGCACCCCGCCTGAACGATCGTCGCAAACAACAACACCAATCCACCCCGGATCCCCCGATCTCGCCCCACCGAACCACCCCGCTTTTTTGTTTGCGCGTCTTTTGCCCATTGGCGGCCCCGCTGTCAAGAGGGATCTGGCGAGATGCGCTGGAACGCCGTCGCCGAGCGCGCGGCGGAGCGCGGCGCGCGCCGACGATCCGAGCCGGGCCGCGCGAACGGAGCACGGCGCGCGCGGGCCCTCCGGCCGGGCCGCGTCGCGATCGCGCGCCGCCGCCTCAGTAGCGGATGTCGACCAGGGTCTTTTTGCGCAGCTCGGCCAGGTAAATCTTGGTCTGGCGCTCCATGTCCTTTTGGCGGAGCTGCGCGCGAATGTCGTCCTTGACCTGATCGAACGGCTTCGGATCTTTCAGCTTGCGATCGATCAGCTTGATGACGTGGAAGCCGCGATCGGCGCGAATGGGCCCGCGCACGTCGCCCACCTTCATCGAGAACACGATCTCCTCGATCGACTTCGGCAGCATGTCCTTGCCGAAATAACCCAGGTCTCCGCCGTCGGCGCGGGTGGCGGCGTCGTCGGAGGCCTCGCGCGCCAGCTTGGCGAAGTCCTCGCCGGCTTGGGCGCGCTCGAGGATCTTCTGGGCCTGGGCCTGCTTTTCGGCCACCACCTGCGCGTCCGCTCCGTCGGGGATGGCGATGAAGACGTGGCTGGCGCGCACCTGCACGTTGCTGCCGTCCTTCATGTGGCGCTCGTAGTAGGCGCGGACCTCGTCGTCCGAGACGTTCACGCGCGACCCGACGGCGATGTTCAGCACCCGGAACCGGAGCAGCTGGCGCCGCAGGTCGGCGCGGTAGGCCGTCATGGTCATCCCCTGCGACCGCAGCGCGTCGCGCAGCTGCTCGTCGTTCAGGTTGTTCTGCTTCTTGATCTCTTCGATCGACGCGTCGACCTGCTCGTTGCTGATCGACAGCTTCAGCTCGGCGGCCTGCTGCACGATCAGCTCGTCGTCGATCAGGCGGTCGAGCACTTCGCGCCGCAGCGCCGTGGCGCGGGCGGCGCGCTTGTCCGGGTCGCGGATCTGGTTGACGTCGGCCAGGAGCGGCGCGACCCGCTCTTCGACCTCACTGGCCAGCACGATGGTATCGCCGACCACCGCGGCCACCCGCTCGACCACGCGGGCGCGGGCGGCCGGCGCGGCGGCCAGCGACACAGCCAGCCCAACCAGCGCAGCCGTCCGTTTCAGGCAGATCCTCACGGGTGGTTTTGAGCGGCGGGAGCGCCGCCGGGTTGCACGTGAACGGGCGCGGCAGCGGGTGTCCCGGCCGGCGGCCTTCCGGCCGCGGCGGTCGGCGCGCCTGGCAGACCGAAGCCCGGCGCCGGCCCCGAAATCCCGGGCCCCGCCTCGACCACGACCTTGGCCAGGTTCGCCTCGTTCACCTCGATGGTGGTCTTCTTCTTCAGGTCCTCGACGAACGCGTCCATGGCCTTCGACCGCATGTCGCGGAAGAGCCGCTGCTGGATCTGATGCTTGACCTCGGCCAGCGAGCGGTTGAACCCGGGGCGCTTCTGGGTGAGCCGCAGGATGGCCCAGCCCTTGTCGGTCTTCACCGGCGGAGACACGTCGCCCACATTCTGGATCTTGAACGCCGCGTCGACGATGGGCTTCGGGTAGGTGGCGGAATCCGCCGCGAAGAACGACAGGTCGCCCCCGCGCGGCTTCGAGTCCTCGTCCTCGGAGTACTTCATGACCAGATTGCGGAACGCCTGCTGATCCGTGGGCTGGCTGCTCTTGGCCGCCGCCTTTGCCTCGGCGTAGATCTTCGCGGCCTTGGCCTTGTCCTTGACCAGGATCTCGCTGACGCGCACCTCGTCCTTCTGGTGAAACTCGGTCGGGTGCTCGTTGTAGTACTTCTCGACGTCCGCCTCCGGGACGTCTTCGACCTTCAGCTTGGACTCGAAGTCCTTTTGCATCAGCTTCGAGATCATCTGCTGCTTCATCACGCGCTGGACGTCCGGATCCTTGTCGTACCCGCGGCGCGCCGCTTCGTCCGCCAGAACCTCGAACCGGACCAGCCCGTCGACGAACTCTTTCTTGCGCTCGGCGTTGGTGTAACGCGCGCGCACGAAGGGCGACTGCTTGTTGATGCGCTCCTGCACGTCGGCGACCGTGATGACGTTGTCGTCGACGCGGGCGACGACCTGCGACGGATCGACGTTCTCGTGCGTGCCGCTCTTGCCGCCGCGCTTGCAAGCCGACAGCGCCACGGCGCTCGCCAGGGCCGGGACGCACAGAAAGGTCAGGCGGAGGGTCTTGGCCATCCGCGAGACTTTACACAGTCCGCCGGTCAGATCCAGCGGATGGGGCCCGGATTGTGGTAGAGGCCCATCCGGTGGGCGTGCAGGGCGACCTGGAAGAAGCCGTTGACGACGGTGATGACCGCCGACGACAGCAGCAACGCCCCCAGCGTATCGATCTCGAACGAGCGCAACAGCTTGTCGGTCAGCCAGAGCAAGATGGCGTTGACGATGAAGGGCAGCACCAAGAACAGCAGCCCCAGCGTCAGCACGGCGGGCAGGAACAGCGCCAGCCGGATCAGCCAGCCCAGAAAGAAGTTCAACACCGAAAAGACGACGGCCACCGCCAGCGCCGATCCTGCGCTGCGCACCTTCACGCCGGGCAGGACCCGCGCCAGCAGCAACACGGTCAGCGTCAGCACCGCCAGGTGCAGGAGCGTATACATGGCGGCAAGCCTAGGAGGCGGCCGACTCAAAGGCAACGTTCAGCCGCCCCGGCCCCGCGACGCGCCGCCCGGCGCGGTCAGTTTCTGGGCTGCGTCCGTAACGCGACCAGCTGCTGCAAGCGCTGGCGCGCCGCGGCCATTCGGTCCCGCTTTTCGGCGTCGTCGAACGTGTAGCCGAGGCGCATGTCGGGCGTCAGCTTGAAGCGGCTCCCCTTGCCTTGCACCAGCTTGAGGACCCGCGGCGGATCCAGCGGCGTCTCGCTCCCCAGCGACAGCACCATCCGGCTGGCGCCAAGCTCGTAGGCCAGCGCGCCCAGCGACCGCACCAGCGTCTTGTCGATCATCACCTCGCCGAGGAGGCGCGCCTCGTCGGGCAGCGCGCCGTAGCGGTCCTGCAGCTCCTCCAGCGTGGCGCGCACGTCGTCCTCGTCGCGAGCCTGCGCGAGCTGCCGGTAGAACGCCAGCCGCTGGCCGGCGTCCGGCACGTAGTCGTCGGGCAAGAAGGCCGGCACGTCGACGGAGATCTCGGGATCGTGCTCGTGGCGGATCGGCTGGCCGCGCAGTTCGGCCACCGCCTCTTCCAGAATCTTCGCGTAGGTCTCGAATCCCACGGCCGCCACCGCGCCGTGCTGCTTTTCGCCCAGCAGCTCGCCGGCGCCGCGGATCTCCAGGTCGTGCGTGGCGACCTGAAACCCGGCGCCCAGCTCGGTGAACCGCTGCAAGACGGCCAGCCGCTGCTTGGCCTCGGCGGTCATCTTCTTCTCCTCGGGCACGACCAGGTAGCAGAACGCGCGCTCGCGCGAGCGCCCGATCCGGCCGCGGAGCTGATAGAGCTGCGCCAACCCGAACCGATCGGCCTGGTTGACGATCATGGTGTTGGCGCGCGGGATGTCGAGCCCGGCCTCGATGATGGTCGTGCAGCACAGGACGTCGTATTTGCCGTCGACGAAATCGACCATCACCTTCTCCAGCTCGCCCTCGGCCATCTGGCCGTGCGCCACCGCCAGCCGCGTCCCCTCGGGCGAGACCTCGCGCACCTTCCGCGCCCATTCCGCCAGGTCCTCGATGCGATTGTGCACGAAGAAGATCTGCCCGCCGCGGGACAGCTCGCGCCGGATCGCTTCGCCCAGCAGGTCGGCGTCCCACCGGCAGACGAAGGTGCGGATGGCCAGCCGGTCGGCCGGGGGCGTGGCGATGATCGAGATCTCGCGCAGCCCGCCCATCGCCATCTGAAGCGTGCGCGGGATCGGCGTGGCGGTCAGCGTCAGCACGTCGACCTGGGTGCGCAGCTCTTTCAACCGCTCTTTGTGGGTGACGCCGAACCGCTGCTCCTCGTCGACGATCAAGAGCCCCAGGGCCTTGAAGCGCACGTCGCGCGACAGCAGCCGGTGCGTCCCGATCACCACGTCGACCTTGCCTTGGGACAGCGCCTGCAGCGTGCCCTGCTGCTCGGCCTTGGTCCGAAAGCGCGACATGGCGGCCACCCGGACCGGAAAGTCGCTGAACCGGTCCGAGAACGTGACGAAGTGCTGCTCGGCCAGGACGGTGGTCGGCGCCAGGACCGCCACCTGCTTGCCGCCCAGCACCGCCAGCAGCGTCGCCCGCAGCGCCACCTCGGTCTTGCCGTAGCCGACGTCGCCGCAGATCAGGCGATCCATCGGCACGCCGTTCTGCATGTCGTCCAGCACCGCGTCGATGGCCTTGGCCTGGTCGGGCGTCTCCTCGAACGGAAACGTCTCCTCGAAGGCGTTGAAGGTGGCGTCGGGCGCCGGAAACGAATGCCCGGCCAGCGCGGCGCGCTGCGCGTAGAGCTGCATCAGCTCCTCCGCGATCTTGCGGGCTTCGGCCGAGACGCGCTTGCGCTTCTCCTGCCAGGTCCTGGTCCCCAGCTTGTCGAGCTTGATCGCCTCCAGCTCGCCGGCGCTGTAGCGATGGACCAGCCCGATCCGGTAGACCGGCAGGTAGATCGAGCCGCCGTCGTACTCCAGCTGCAGGAAGTCCTGCGGGACGCCGCGCACCTCCAGCTTCTTGAGGCCGCGGTAGCGCCCGATGCCGTGCTCGTCGTGGACGATGTAGTCGCCCTCGGCGATCTCCCCCAGGTCGCCGAGTCCGGGCGTGGCCTTGCCGGGGCGTGCCTCGCGAACCGAGCGCGCCCCGAAGATCTCCTCCTCCGAGACCACCACCAGCCGATCGGCCGGCAGCGTGAACCCGCGCCGCAGCGGCCCCGCCAAAACCGCCAGCGCCGGATTGGCCGCCGCGGCGAACAGATCGTGCGTCTCCTTGGCCGGCGCGGGCGCCGCCGGCAACCCCAGCGCGCGCAGCAGCGCCACCAGCCGATCCGCGTGGTGCCGGCTGGGGCCCACGATCCGGACCCGGTGCCCCAAATCCAGCCAGCCGCGGATCTTCTCGCGCAGGGGGCGGCCCACCTCCAGGTCGGCTTTGTCGTCGGCGACCAGGGCCCGCGCCGCCTTCAGCTCGGCCCGCAAGCTGGTGTGGGGCGACGATTCGAGCCGCACCCGCGGCAAGTCCTCCTCGGCCGGCGCCTCGGCCCCGGACTGCTCCCGCCCCTGCACCTCGACCAGCCGGATCTCCAGCCGGGGGCGCGCCGCCAGCGCCGCCGCCGCCTCCTCCTCGCCCAGCACGAACTCGCCGGCTGGCAGCGCCAGGCGATGCTCGGCGTGGCGCGATGACGCCGCCTCGCGCAACCGGCTGGCCTGCCGCCGGGCCTCTTCCAGCACCGCCCCGGGATCCTCGACCACGCACAGGGCCCCGTCCGGCAGGTAGTCGAACAGCGGCACCATCCGCTGGTGGAAGGCCGGCGCCAGCGATTCGATCCCGAAGAACAGCTCGCCGGCCTCGATCTGCTCCAGCAGGTGGCGCGTCTTGCTGGACGGGTAGACCGCGGCGTCGGCGGCCGCCAGGATCTTCCCGCGCGGATCGGCCCCCGCCGTCGGAATGGTCTCGCGCACCGGGTGGACGTGGACGCGGTCCAGCGCCCGCAAGGTCCGCTGCGTGGCCGCGTCGTAGAGGCGGATGGATTCGATGTCGTCCCCGAACAGCTCGATGCGCACCGGGTGGCGGTAAACCGGCGGGTAAAGGTCGATGACCGAGCCGCGCACCGCGAACGTGCCCGCGTCCTCGACCACCGGCGCGCGCGAAAATCCGGCGCGCACCAGGGCCGCGATGGTGGCTTCGCGGTCGATCGCCGTCCCGGACGCGATCACCTCGCACAGGCTGTCGAACGGCGCGCGCGGCACCACCCGGCGGAACAGCGCCGCCGCCGACGCCACCACCACCCGCGGCGCGAACCCCTGCGACAGCCGGAACAGCGCCGCCATCCGGCGCAAGGTGGTGCGCCGGTCGGGCTGCATGTCGGCGTAGGGCGACGAGTCGGGCGCCGGCAGCTCGAGCACCGCCGGCGGCGCCAGCGGATCGTCGCCGGGCGCCGGCGCGGCCAGGAAGAACTGGAGATCGTGCGCGCGCGCCTCCGCCGTCTCCTCGTCGGCGACCACGTAGAGCAGCGTGCCCCTGCGCGCCAGCTTGGCCGCGAACGCCGCGCCCAGGGCCCCGGCCGCGCCGTACAGCTCGACGCCCCGGCCCTGCCCGAGCAGGCGCTCGATCTCGCCCAGCGCCTGCGCGAACCCGCGGCGGGCCGGCGCCGCGCCCGCGCCGATGTCCGTCTCCGAAACGCTCATTGAACGGTCTGCCTATTTACCTCAAACTGCCGTCGGTGGTTGGTCCCTCGAAGCTGGCGCTGGCAGCCGCGCTCGCCATCGCCCCCGCTGCGCTGACCAATGATGCCGTGCGCGCCGAAGTGGATCGCCTGGTCGCGTCCATCGGGTCGGCGCGGCACCTGACGTATCACGGCACGCTGCCGCTGCGCGTCCTCGACCGACCCGAGGCGGCGCGCGAGGCCGAACGCCTGAACGATCAGGCCGACGCCGATCCGACGGCCGCCACCGACGCCGAGCTGCTGCGCCGGCTGGGGCTGGCGGCGCCCCCGCGCGACCAGGAAGACCCCGGCGCCAGCCCGCGCTACGACGCCGTGACCGGCCGGCTGTGGGTGCCGTCGTTCGTCCCGCTGGAGGCGCAGAAGGTCGCGCTGGCCCACGAGGTCGCGCACGCCGCCGCCGACCAGCGCTTCAGTTTTCGCCGGCTGATGGAGATCGGAGCGGACGGGCGTTCGCGCCTGAACGGGGACGCCCGGCGGGCGCGACTGGCGGTCGTCGAAGGGGACGCCATGCTGACCGGCCTCGAGCTTCTGGATCCGCGCGAGACCTTCCTGGGCGCCCACGAGCTGACCGCGCTGGCCGCCCGCCTGCGGGCCGCCGGGAACGATCCGGCCGGGGGCTGGACGGCGGAGCTGGCCGGCTTCACCCACGTGGACGGTCTGCTGTTCGTCGCGCGCGCCCGCGCCCACCACCCCTGGAGCACCGTCGACGCGCTCTGGACCGACCCGCCGAGCTCGACCGAGCAGATCCTGCATCCGGAGAAATATGAGTCGTGCGAGGCCCCCGTCACGGTCGATCCGTCGCTGCTGCCGCCGCTGCCCGGCCTGGGCGCCCCCGGCACGACGGAGGTGGCGGGCGAGCTGATGATCCGCGCCTGGCTGGCCAGCGCCTGGGCGCCGGAGGTCGCCGCCCGGGCGGCCGCCGGGTGGGGCGGCGATCGCGCGGCCCTCTACTCGACGGGACCGCAGGCGGCGCCCGACGGAGGCGCCCCCTCCGCCGCGCTGAGCTGGCTCACCGTCTGGGACGACGCCGGCGAGGCCGACGACTTCGCTCACGCCGCCGGGCTGGTCCTGCAGCGCATGGCCGAAGCGGACGATCAGACAGGAACCCTCGCAACGTCCCTTGCACCTCCCGCGACGGCGCCGCCGGGCACAGCCCAGCTCCGTCAACCCGGCCGCGGCGACGCCCCCAGCGAGACCAGCCGGCCCGACGGCGTGGTGTTCTCGTCGGGCGGCGGTCTGTTCGGGCTGGCGCGCCGGGCCGACGCCGTCGCGCTGCTGATCGCCGCGCCCGAGGGGTCCGAGCCGTCGCTGGACGCGATGCTGAACGCGGTCCGGCGGGGCGGCGAGGTCAACCGGCGGCCAGCGAGTCACCCACGACCCGCAGCTCTGCCAGGTTGTCTGCGTCGTGATCGAGCAGGGGGATCCGAATGACGGGCGTCCCCGGCGCCCGCGCCGCCAGCCGCTCGAGCGCGCGCCGTTCGCCGGCGGCGATGGCCTGAAACGTCCGGCCCAGCGCCCCGAGGCGCGCCGCCGCCCGCCCGACCGCCGCCTCCGGCTGCCCGTTCAGCGCGCCGGTGGCGCGAATGGCGTCGGCCAGCGCCGCCGGGTCGGTGAGGCCGGGCACGGGCTGCACCCGATTGGCCACGAAGCCGGCCACCGGAACGCCCGCCGCCTGCAGCCGGCCGTGAAAGTAGAGCGCCTCGTCCACCGCCGCCGTGACCGGCGCCAGCACCAGCAAGAACGCCGTCTGCGGGCTGCGCAACAGCGCATCGACCGACTCCGCGCGGGCGAGGAACCCGCCCAGCACGTCCTGAAAGTCGACCAGGAACGCGGCCAGGTCTTCGATGAAGGTGCTGCCCACCAGCTTGCCCACCCGGCGCAGCACCAGCGCACCCCCCATCCGCAGCCGCTGGAACGACAGCCCCCCGCCGGGCGGGCGCGCGAACCATTTGATGGCCGGGCTGGCGACGGCGGCGGCGATGCGCTTGGGCGCGTCCAGAAAGTCCAGCGCGTTGGCGGTGGGCGGTGTGTCGAGCACGATGAGGTCGTAGCTCTCGTCCTGGGCCAGCTCGTAGAGGGCCAGCGTCGCCGCGTACTCCTGCGAGCCGGTCAGGCTGGTGGTGATCTGCCGGTAGATGACGTTCTCGGTGATGCGCCGGCGCATGGCCGGATCCTGCACCTGCTGCTCGACCAGCCGCGCGAACGCGCGCGCCGTGTCCAGGCGCACCGCCCAGAGGCGCTCGCCCGCCTCCGGAATGCCCAGCAGCCGGCAGGCCGCTGGCGGCACCGAGCGCGGTTCGGGGCCGAGGCCGCCGACCCCCAGCGCGTCGGCCAGCCGCGGCGCCGGGTCGATCGTGCAGACCAGCGTCTTTTTGCCGGAACGCGCGGCCAGCGCGGCCAGCGCGGCGGCGGTCGTGGTCTTGCCCACCCCGCCGGGACCGGCGCAGACCAAGATTCGCTTGTCGGCGATGAGAGCGCGGATCATCGAGGAAGCGCGGACCGCCTATCCGGCACGGACCAGGAGGACGGTGATGTTGTCGGGCCCGCCGGCTTCGTTGGCCGCGTCGACCAGGAGCTGGCACGCGGTCGGCAGGTCCGCCGCTCCGCGCAGGACGGTCGCGATCTTCCCGTCGGGGACGACGCTCCACAAGCCGTCGGTGCACAGCAGGAACAGGTCACCGGTCTGGACGCGGCTGACGTAGATGGCCGGCTCGATCTCGTCCTTGCTGCCGAGCGCGCGGGTCACCACGTTCCGGTGGGCGAACGTCGCCAGCTCTTCGTCGGTCATCTCGGGCCGAGCGGTCCGCATCTCCTCGGCGACCGAGTGATCGCGCGTCAGCCGCTTGACGTTGCCGGCGCGGAACCGATAGGCGCGGCTGTCGCCGGCGTGCGCGACCGCCAGCCGCTCCTCGCCGATGGCCATCGCCACCACCGTGGTCCCCATGCGCGTGCGCGCCCGGTCGGCGGCGGCCGCCGCGCGGATCTCGTCGTTGGCGACCTTGATGCCGTTGCGCAGCAGGTTGGCCGCCAGCGACAGCGACCGGTCGATCGGGTAGGGCCAGGGCTGATTCGGATCGCGGTGCAGCGAGCGGAAGAAGCTCTCGATGGCGTCGACGGCCATGGCGCTGGCGACCTCGCCCGCGTTGTGGCCGCCCATCCCGTCGGCCACCACGAACAGCCGCGCGTCGACGAAGTTTCCGAACGCGTCCTCGTTCTCGGTGCGCTGGCGGCCTGGGTGCGAGAGCGCCGCCGCGGCGAGCGTCAGTGCGGGGGGCTCCCCGGTCAGCTGCGGCGCGGACATCGAAACTCCCAGGTTGGCAGCCTGGCGGCTCCGCAATCAAGGTTTTTCGAGAGGGGCTTCCAGGACCCTACGCGCGGTTGACCGCGCTCCCCCAGCGCGCGAGGTGCTGAGCCCGCGCGCCGGCCGACATGGTGGGCGCGAAGATGCGCATCCGGACGGTCTCGCCCCCTTTGTCGACGGGCGGCAGCCCGACGCCCAGCGCGGCCAGCTTGGCGGCGCCGAGGGCGGTCGACTCGACCATCTCGGGACGGAAGATCTGGACGCCCAGCAGGTCCGCCTGGATCTGCATCAGCAAATCGTTCGCCGACGCGCCGCCGTCGACGCGCAGATTGTTGACGGCCCGTCCGGCGTCCGCCTGCATCGCCGCGACCAGATCGACGTTCTGCAGCGCGATGGCCTCCAGCGCCGCGCGGGCGATGTGGGCCCGGGTCGTGCCGCGCGTGATGCCGGTGATGAGCCCGCGCGCCTCCGAACGCCAGTGCGGCGCGCCCAGGCCGGTCAGCGCCGGCACGATGGTCACGCCCCCCGAATCGGGCACCGAGCGCGCCAGCGGCTCGACCTCGGCCGCGCTGGCGATAATCCCCAGGCCGTCGCGCAGCCACTGGACCAGCGCCCCGGCGACGAACGCGCTCCCCTCGAGAGCGTAGGCGGTTCCGCGGGCCGGGCCGGCCTCCAGGCGCCAGGCGACCGTACTGAGGAGCCCGCGCGACGAGAGGCGCGGCTCCGGGCCGGTGTTCATCAGCAGGAACGCGCCCGTGCCGTACGTGCACTTGGCGTCGCCGGCGTCCGTGCAATCCTGCCCGAAGAGGGCGGCCTGCTGGTCGCCGGCCAGCCCGGCGATCGGGATCCCGTCGGGCAGCCCGGGAACGCCGCGCGTGCGGCCCAGGATGCCGGCCGAGGGGCCGATCTCGGGCAGCAGCGCGCGGGGCACGCCGAAGAGGGCGCACAGCTCGTCGCTGAAGGTGCTGCCCCGCAGGTCGTAGAGCAGCGTGCGCGAGGCGTTCGTCGCGTCGGTGACGTGGCGCTGGCCGCCGGTCAGCCGCCAGATCAAGAACGTGTCGACGGTGCCGAACGCGATGGCGCCGGCTTCGGACCGGGCGCGCAGCCCGGCCACGTTGTCCAGCAGCCAGCGGATCTTCGTGCCCGAGAAGTACGGGTCCAGCACCAGGCCGGTCCGCTCGCGTACCGCCGGCTCGTGACCGGCCGCCTTCAGCTCCGCGCAGAACGGGGCCGTGCGGCGGTCTTGCCAGACGATGGCGTTGGCCACCGGGCGGCCGCTCTCGCGCTCCCAAAGCAACGTCGTCTCGCGCTGGTTCGTGATGCCCAGCCCGGCGATGCGGCGCGTGTCGACGCCGGCCAGCGCCTGCTCCATCGCGCCCAGCACCGAGCCCCAGATGGCCTCCGGATCGTGCTCGACCTCGCCCGGACGCGGATAGATCTGCGGGAACTCCCGGTAGCCGCGCCCGCGCACCGTGCGCGCGCCGTCCACCAGCAGCACGGTCGTCCCGGTGGTCCCCTGGTCGATGGCGACGATCAGATCGGGCTGCATGGGCGTTTACGGTACCACCGTCTGATTCGACCAGCCGGCGTGCTTGGCGATGAAGCGCGGCACCGCTTCCAGCAGCGTGGCGCGCTCGACGTCCTGCGCGACGATGTGGAACGATCGGTCCAGCCACAGGCGCTCGATGACGTCGCTGCCCAGGCTGCCGGTCAGCTCCAGCGAGTCGTCCATGGGGACGGTGTGGTCCTGGCGCCCGTGAACGACCAGGGTCGGCTGCCGCACGGCCGGCAGGTCGGCGCGCACGGTGTCCATCAGGTCCAGCAAGTTGCCGAGCGCCGCGATGGGGAAGGCGCGCAGGCCGGGGTTCTCGCCGCGCATGGCCGGATCCGACACGTCCGAGCCGAACAGCTTCGGCACCGCGGCCAGCGGGTGCTTCGCGTAATCGATGGGCAGCCGCCCGACGGCCCGGATCCCCATCACCTGCGCCCGGCGCAGCCGCAAGGGCGCGCACATGATCGCCAGCGCCGAAACCCGTTCGGGATAGAGGCGCGCCAGGCGCAGCGCCAGCAACCCACCCATCGAAAACCCGACGATGGGCACCGGTTGGGCGGCCTGCCGCTCCAGCCGGGACAGCGCCGCCTCGGCCGAGGCCAGCCAGTCCCGCCAGGTGGTGCGCGCCAGATCGGCCAGGGTGCCGCCATGGCCGGCCAGCGTCGGCGCCTCGACAGAGCAGCCGAGGCGGACGAACGCGTCGGCCAGCGGGCGCACCTCCCAGGGGGTGCCGGTGATGCCGTGCAAGCAGAGCACGGCGCGGCGGTCACCCGCGACGCTGACGGGCGACTTGTCTCCCGCCCCCTCGCGAAACAGCTGGAACATGGGACCAGCCCATTTAACACGAAAGCCGCGGCTCCCTCAGGAACCGCGGCTTTTCGGCCGTCTGACCGCACGCCCGGGAGGGCTGTTCGCCCCCCCCGCGACGACTCCGGCCGGGACGGCCCGCCGGAGTCCGCGCGCTTCGCCCGGCTCTGGTCAGCAGCCCGGCGCGGTCGAACCCGGCAGGCAGATCGAGCAGTCGATGGTGCTGTTCAGGCTGGCCGCGTTCATGCTGGCCTGGTCCTGCGTCAACTTCAGCGCGACGCCGCCGGCCGGGCAGGCCATCTGATCGGTGTTCAGCGTCCAGCAGGGCACGGCGCCGCCGTTGGCGTCGCAATTCTGGACCGCGATGTCGGTCTTGTGGCCGGCGCTGTCGGTCAGGTGATTGGTGACCGTGCACTCCGGACGCCCGTTCGTGTCCTTCTGGATGGTGCCGGTGATGCAGTTCGGCTTGATGAGCGCGCCCAGCTTGGCCGCGATCGCCGTCATCGACTGCGCGTAGCTGGGGTCGCAGATCGACGCCAGGACGTAGTTCGAGAACTCCTTCACGAACTTGGTGATGCGCACGCCGGGGTCGCCGAAGCTGCCGTCCGTGGTGTTCATGGTCGCCTTCGGGTTGACGTCGTCGCCGCTCTTGGCGCCGCACGAGTGCATGACCTGCGGCCACAGCTCGCCCGAGGTGCCGGGCGGCGGGCTGGCGGGCGGAACCCACTCGACCGTGTACGGATCCGGCGGGGCGGTGATGGCGGCCACCAGGATCTGGTCGTCCGGATTGTCCTTCAGCTTCTTGATGTCGCTGACGAACTTGGCGACCGGCGTCAGGTACATGTTGCCGCCGCTCTCGTTCGAGTCGCACATCGTGAGGTCCAGCATCGGCGGGTTGCCGCTCGCGCTGGCCGGCGGCGAGAGGGGAGGCGGCGCGGTGTTGCCGCTGGGATCCTTGCAGACGTGGCCGAACTGGTTGCAGCGGTAGTTGGCGATCGGGCCCAGCGGATTCGTGATGCTCTGCTTGCCGCCGTTCAACGAGAAGAGCGGCGTGGTGGTGGGCGCCGAGCAGTCGTCTTCGTTGGTCAGAAGCACGATGCCCAGGTAGGCCTCCGGCCGCAGGAAGTTCGCGTTGTTGGGCGGCAGACCGCTGCCGTCCGCGCCCAGCGCGCGGTCAATCGACGCGAGCTGGTGCTCGAAGCCGCAGCCGTTGGCGCCGAGGAGCGCGATGCACTGGAACACCTTCTCGATCGGGTCGGTGAAGTTCGCCTGGCCGTCGACGTCCGAGATGTAGTTGTCCCCGTTCATGATCGTGGTGGCCGTGCACGATCCCTCGGGCGCGGCCTGGAAATTTCCGTCGTTGCCGCTCGCCGTGCAGCTGATCGAGCTGGTCTGGTCGCCGGGGGCCCCCATGTCGGACGAAACGACGCCGATGTGCACGTTCGGCAACCCGTTGGGCAGATTCTGGAGCACCTGCATGAAGGTCGGCAGCTGCGCCAGCAGCTTTTGCTGCATCGACGTCATCGACGACGAGTTGTCGATCATGAACAGGATGTCGATGTTGTTGTTGACCTTCTGGGTGACCGTCGCCGTCAGGGAGGCGCTGGGCATGAGCTGCGGCGACTCCAGCGTGCGCGAGGTGCAGGCCCACAGCGCGGGCGCCGCGGCGACCAATCCGGCCCACCGAAGCACGCGCCAACAGCGCGAGCGGAACGACATTTGAGCCGCACGACCAGTCATGGGGATCCTCCTGAGAAGAGCGATAGGCCTGGAGAGGCCGGGGGCAAAACTGCGCGATTATAGGGATCGCGGAATTCGACTGCAATCACCAACGGACGGGCTGAATGAAGCAACGAACAGGCCACGGCGCGGGCGCGGAACCATGGACCTTCGCCCCGTCAGCCGCCAACCAGGTTGGCGCTAGCGCCAACACATCGCCGTCGGCGCTAGTCCGCGTCCGGGCGGCACGTCGTCGGGGATGGCTCGCTGTCGCTCACCGTTGCCTTACGGCAACGCCCTCCTGGCGCGCCCGCGCGATCCCACACAGCATCTGCCCGGCGAAGTAGCGCACGCCCGGTGGATCGTCAGTGCGCAGCGGCCGCAAGAAGCTGTTCAGGATTTCGCCGCGCCTGTCACGCCGCAGCGTGGGGTGGTCCGGGTCGACGAAGCTGTGGCGAAGGCGGCCGGCCCGCAGCTCGATGAAGCCGATGCGGCCGGTCGGGCTCACCCGCTCGACCACCGCCGCGTGGTCGGCGCAGGCCGGCGAGCCACCGGTGCCTCGCGTGTCGAAGAACAGGATGTCGCCGGGGCGCGCCGCCGCCGGCGAGACCAGCCGGTGGGCCGTGCGCATGTAGCCCCACAGCGCGCGCGTGCTGCCGTCGGTGCCGAAGCGCAGCCCCGCGGCGTGCAGGGTGCGCACCACGAAGGCCGCGCCTTCGTCCGGGCGCGGCGCCGCCTCGCCCGCCGGCGGCTGGTGGCGCGCCTCGTAGCGCGCCGCCGCGAACACGGACGCGGGGAAGCGCCGGGTGTGGACGCGCGGACCGGCGCAGCCGAAGGCGCACAGGCTCAGGACCGCGACGGCGGCCAAAAGGATCTCGAGGAACCGAAACCGGGGCTCGCCGGGGAGCTGCAGCCGCATGCCGGCATCGTAGGACATGTAGGATATCTGTCCACATTTTGACCAGCCGCCCCTCCGGATTAACGTGGCGGCGCGATGGCCGGCGCCGCTCCCCGCTTCCCGGTCGCGATCTTCCTGTTCGCGTTCTTCGGGTGGGCGTTCGACTTTTACGACCTGGTCCTGCTCGGCTTCCTGAAGGACGCCGTCGCGCGCGACCTGCACCTGTCGCGCGCCGCCGAGTCCTGGCTGCTGGGCGTCGGACTGGGCGCGTCGGGGATCGGGGGCCTGGTGGCGGGCGCGCTGGCCGATCGGCTGGGCAAGCGCGCCGTGCTGTCCGGCACCGTCGCGGTCTACTCGCTGGGGTCGCTGGTCTGCGGCCTGGCGCCCAGCGGCGCCGTCTTCTTCGCCGGGCGCATCGTGCAAGGGATCGGGGTCGGCGGCGAGTGGGCGATCGGCCACGGCATGCTGGCCGAGGCGGTCGACCCGCGCCGGCGCGGCCGCGCGGCGGCGGCGCTGCAGTCGGGCGAGCCGATCGGCGTCGCGCTGGCCGCGCTGGTCGGCTATCTGATCCTGCCGCGGGTCGGCTGGCGGCCGGTGCTCATCGGGTCCAGCGTGACCGCGTTGCTGGCGTTGGCGGCGCGGGTTTCGGTCCATTTGCCGCGCGAACGCGCCAGCGCGCGTCCCTACCTGCAGGAGGTGCGGCAGGCGTTGCGCACGCCGGGGTTGCCGCGCCGATTCGTGGCGGCCTGGCTGCTGGGCGTGTTCAAGCTGGGGACCTACTGGAGCTGTTACACCTGGCTCCCCTCGTTCCTGAGCACGGGCATGCACCAGAGCGTCGGGCGCTCGCTGGCCTGGATGGTGACCGCGCAGTGCGGGCAGCTCGGCGGGATGCTGACGTTCGGGTTGGTGTCGGATCGCCTCGGGCGGCGGCCGGCCTTCGCCGCGTACTCGCTGCTGACCGCCGCCGCGATCGGAGCGCTGGCGCTGGCCTGGCGGCCGCTGCTGGAACACCCGGCCGCGTTCTGGGCGGTCATGCTGGGGCTGGGCGTCGGGTCCGGGTGCACGGCCGGCTTCGGCGCGCTCTTGGCCGAGCTGTACCCGACGGAGGTGCGCGGCGCGGCCATGGGCGCGACCTACAACCTGGCCCGCTCGGCCCAGCTGCTGGCGCCGGTCATCGTGGCCGCGGCCGTGGCGCGGGCAGGCCTGGGCGGTGGGTTGGCCGTGCCGTGCCTGCTCGCGCTGGCGACCGGCGGGTGGGTGTGGGTACTCCCAGAAACGCGCGGAATTCCGCTGCCAGAGATGGGCCGGATGGATCCGCCGGGGGTATCATTGAGACGATGAGGGAAGTCGTCATCGTGTCGGGTGCCCGGACGCCGATCGGGTCGTTTCAAGGTGCGCTGGCCGGCCTGCCGGCGCCTCGGCTGGGGGCGGTCGCCATCCGGGCCGCGCTCGAGCGCGGGGGCGTTCCGGCCGCCGCCGTCGGCGAGGTTTACATGGGCTGCGTGCTGACCGCCGGCGTCGGCCAGGCGCCGGCGCGCCAGGCGGCCATCGCGGCTGGGATCCCGGTAGCGGTCGGCGCCGTCACGGTCAACAAGGTCTGCGGCTCCGGGTTGAAGGCGGTGGTGTTCGGGCGCAATTCGATCGCCGCCGGGGAACACGACGTGGTGGTGGCCGGCGGAATGGAATCGATGAGCAACGCGCCCTACCTCCTGCCGAAGGCGCGCGAAGGCTACCGGCTGGGGAACGCGCAGGTCGTGGATTCGATGATCTCCGACGGATTGTGGGACGCCTACGGCAACGTGCACATGGGCGAGTGCGGCGAGCTCTGCGCCAAGGAGAAGGGGATCTCGCGCGCCGAGCAGGACGCGTTCGCGGCCGAGTCGTACCGGCGCGCGCTGCGCGCCCAGGCCGACGGGAAGTTCCGCGCCGAGATCGTTCCGGTGGAGATCCCCTCCAAGAAGGGCGCCCCGGCCGTCGTCGCCGAGGACGAAGAGCCGGGGCGCGGCAACATCGAAAAGCTCCCCTCGTTGCGGCCGGCCTTCCAGAAGGAGGGCACCATCACCGCCGGCAACGCCTCGTCCATCAACGACGGCGCGGCGGCGCTGGTGCTGGCGGCCGCCGACGTGGCGGCCGCGCGCGGCTGGAAGCCGCTGGCGCGCATCCTCGGCAGCTCGGTTCACGCCCAGGCGCCCGAGTGGTTCACCACGGCGCCGGCGGGCGCCATCGAACGGCTGCTGGATCGGGTCGGCTGGAAGAAGGACGACGTCGATCTCTGGGAGATCAACGAGGCCTTCGCGGTGGTCTCGATCGTGAACAACCGGATGCTGGGCCTGGATCCGGCCAAGGTGAACGTGTGGGGCGGGGCCGTCGCGCTCGGCCACCCGATCGGCGCCTCGGGCGCCCGGGTGCTGGTCACGCTGCTGTCGGCGCTGGCGGACGCGGGGAAGACGCGCGGGGTGGCGTCGCTCTGCATCGGGGGCGGCGAAGGGATCGCGCTGGCGGTCGAACGGCTCTGACGCTACCTTGGCGGCCTCCATGTCTTTGCTGGACGGAATTTCACGCGTCGGCGTGATCGGCGCCGGGCAGATGGGGCGCGGGATCGCCCAGCTCGCGGCCTCGCACGGCTTCGCCGTGACGCTGGCCGACAGCGGGCGCGACATCGCCAGCCGCGGCAAGACCACCATCGCCCAGCAGCTGGACCGCCTGGTCGACAAGGGGAAGCTCTCCACGCCCGAGCGGGCCGCCATCATCGGCCGCATCGAGCCGTCCGACCTCTACGGCGGCGATCTGGAGGCGGCGGACTTCGTCGTCGAGGCCGCCACCGAGAACGTCACCACCAAGCGCGAGATCTTCGAGACGCTGGACCGCGTCTGCCGCAGCGGGATCGTGCTGGCCACCAACACCTCGTCGATCAGCATCACCGCCATCGGCGCGGCGGTGACCCGCCCCGAGCGCGTCATCGGCATGCACTTCATGAACCCGCCGCCGCTCATGAAGCTGGTCGAGATCATCCGCGGCCTGGCCACCGGCGACGCCACGTACGAGACGACGCGCGCGCTGGCCGAGCGGCTGGGCAAGCAGACGGTGGTGTCGCGCGACATCCCCGGCTTCATCGTGAACCGCGTCCTCATGCCCATGCTGAACGAGGCGTGCTTCGCGTTTTACGAGGGGATCGGCTCGGTCGAGGACATGGACACCGCCATCAACCTCGGCCTCAATCACCCGATGGGGCCGTTCGCGCTCATGGACCTCATCGGCCTCGACACCACGCTGTCGATCCTGGAGGTCATGCACCGCGACCTCGGCGACTCGAAGTACCGCCCCTGCCCGCTGCTGCGCCAGTACGTGGCGGCCGGCTGGCTGGGGCGCAAGAGCGGGCGCGGCTTTTATCGCTACGGGGAAACGGCGTGAGCGCGCCGCGGGCCCTGCTGGCGCGGCAGGGCGCGATCGCCCTGGTCACCATCAACCGGCCAGAGGCGCGCAACGCGCTGGACGGGGAGACGCTGGACGCGATCGGCGCCGCCTTCGCCCAGGCGGAGGCCGATCCCGAGGTGCGCTGCGCGATCCTGGCCGGTGCCGGCGACCAGGCGTTCGCGGCCGGCGCGGACATCAAAGCCATGGCCGACGCGGAGCCCAACGGCGCCGACGTGCTGGTCGGCCAGGCCCAGCGGCTGGCCGATCGGCTGGAGGCTTCGCGGCTGCCGGTGATCGCGGCGGTGCACGGCTTCGCGCTGGGCGGCGGGCTGGAGCTGGCGCTGGCGTGCGACTTCATCTTCGCCGCGCGCGGGGCCAAGCTGGGGTTCCCCGAGGTCGGCCTGGGCGTCATCCCCGGCATGGGCGGCACGCAGCGGCTGGCGCGCCGGATCGGCGTGCCGCGCGCGCGGGAGCTGATCTACCGCGGCGCGCTGGTCGACGCCGAGGAAGCGATGCGCCTCGGGTTCGTGAACGCCGTGCTCGAACCCGGCGCGCTGCTGCCGCAGGCGCGGGCCGTGGCGGCCGAGATCACCGCCCGGGCGCCGCTGGCGGTGGCGGCCGCCAAGCAGGCGCTGCGCCGGGGCGTCGACGCGGCGCTGGACGCGGGCCTGTCGCTGGAACGCCACCTCTTCGCTTCGCTGTTCGCCACGCAAGACCAAAAGGAGGGGATGCGCGCCTTCATCGAGAAGCGCGCCCCCGTATGGACCGGAAAATGAACTTCGAGCTGACCCCCGAACAGAAGATGATCCGCGACACCGCGCGCGAGCTGGCCACGCGCGAGATCGCGCCCAAAGCCGCCCAGATCGACAAGTCGCACCAGTTCCCGCGCGACATCTTCAGCCGCCTCGGCGAGCTGGGGCTGCTGGGGATCATGGTGCCCGAGGCGTGGGGCGGCGCCGGGATGGACACGCTGTCGTACGCGCTGGCGCTGGAAGAGATCTCGCGCGCCTGTGCCTCGACGGGCGTGGCCATGTCGGTGCAAAGCTCGCTGGTCGAGGGGCCGATCCTCAAGGAAGGCACCGACGCGCAGAAGGCGCGCTGGCTGCCCGACCTGGCCGCCGGCCGCGCCATCGGGTGTTTCGCGCTCTCCGAGCCGGAGGCCGGCTCGGACGCGAAGGCGCAGAAGACGCGCGCCGTGCGCGACGGGAACCGCTGGGTCCTGAACGGCACCAAGAACTTCATCACCAACGGGCCGGTGGCCGACGTGGCCATCGTGGTGGCCGCGACCGATCCGGCGGCCGGCAGCCGCGGCATCACCGCCTTCATCGTGCCGATGAAAACGGCCGGCGTCACCGTCGGTCCGCCTGACGACAAGCTGGGGATCTGCGGCGCGCCCAGCGCCCAGCTGTTCCTGGCCGACGTGGCGCTGGACGACGGCGCGCGCCTCGGACCGGCGGGCGGCGGGTTCAAGATCGCCATGCGCGCACTGGACGGCGGGCGGATCGGGATCGCGGCGCAGGCGCTGGGGATCGCGCGCGCGTCGTTCGAAGATGCCGTCCGCTACGCGCGCGAGCGCAAGACCTTCGGGCAGCCCATCGCCGAGCACCAGGCGATCCAGTTCAAGCTGGCCGACATGCGCACCGACATCGACGCGGCTCGGATGCTGCTGTGGCGCGCGGCCATCAAGAAGGACGCGGGCGGCGCGTACTCGACGGACGCGGCCATGGCCAAGCTGTTCGCGTCCGAGGCGGCCAACCGCGCCGCCAAGGAAGGCGTCCAGATCTTCGGCGGCTATGGCTACCTGCGGGACTTTCCCGCCGAGCGCCACTTCCGAGACGCCAAGATCACCGAGATCTACGAGGGGACCTCCGAGATCCAGCGGATGGTGATCGCTTCGGCGTTGCTGAAGGACTGACGCCATCCGGTCGAGCCCGCTGGCCTCCGGCGGGCGGAGTCCACCGCGGGAAGGTCGGGAGGCCTTTGAGCGTTCCACCTCTGGTGATAACGTCCGGCCGTCGAGGAGGGCATCCATGCGATCGATCCCGTTGAAGAGCCTGGCCGCCGTCGCGCTGTTCTCCACGTTGGCGTTCGGCTGCGCCGACAGCAGCCAGGGCGGGAACGTGCGCGTCATCAAGAACCCCGAGTCGGCCAGCGTCGAGAAGGGCGGCATCTCGCCCGACAAGCAGGCGGACGTTCAGCTCCTGCTGCAGCAGCGCGACCCGTCGACGTTGCGCTGCTACCAAGACGTGCTGGACGAGAAGCACGATCGCGCGTTCAAGGGAACGGTCATCGTGCTGCTCTCGCTGGAGCCCGGCGGCAAGGGCTCGGCCAAGGTCATCGGCGGGACGCTGAACAACAAAGAAGTCAGCGACTGCTTGATCTCGAAGCTCGACGAGTTCGAGTACCCGCAGGTCGAACAGTCCGGAACCATGCAGTACGTTTACAAGTTCGAACCGGCTTACTGAGCGGTCGTAACGGCGAACACGGCCCGGGGGGTTCCGTCCCCCGGGGGCACAGGCCCCGGTTGCGCATGCGCGGCGCGCAACCAACTTGTGCAGCATCCAGGGCGTCCCGGACGCGGCTGAAGGAACTTTCCCGAATGCCGATTGTCTGAAGAAAGCCCGTACCGGATGCCCTAACGCGTCGTTGATGAAGTTCGCTCGAATCGCTCTTCTGTCGTTGCTCGCCCTTGGCCCGGCTTGCGGGGGCGACAAAGGCGCGCGCCGCACCCCGGGGGGCCCGCAGTTCGTCATCAAGAACAAGAAGCCGGCGCCGCCCAAGAACGACGACCCGTACCGGTCCATGACCGTCCAGAACGAGGTCGGCGTCATGGACACGGACGACGTCGAGGCCACCATTCAAGAGCACTTCGACGAGGTGCGTGGCTGTTACGCGCGGGCCGGCAAGGCCCAGAAATACGCCGGCGGCAAGGTGCTGCTGCGCTTCATGGTCAGCGGAGACGGCACCACCGAGGACGTTCGGGTGCTGGAGTCGACCCTGGGCAACTACCAGGTCGAACGCTGCCTGGTCGACGTGGGCAAGCGCATTCACTTCCACGCCCCCAACGGCAACAAGCCGACCACGTTCGAATACCCCGTCGAGTTCCGCTCGTCGAGCAGGGCCGACGTGCTGGACATCGACGGGCCCAAGGTCGCGCACGATCTGGCCCACCTGCTGCCGCAGCTCGCGGCGTGCGGCGTGGTCGCCGACGGCCAGGTGAACGCCATCGTCTGGGTCGAGCCCAACGGCCAGCCCGGCTCGGTCGGCCTGGCCACCGCCGCCGCCGTCGACGAGAACGCCGGGGGCTGCGTGGTGCAGACCATCCGCGCTTTCCGCATGTCGATCGGCCTGCCCGGCCACGTGGTGCGCACCAGCCTGCGGCTCCCCTCGACGATCGCGACCGCCGAAGCGTCACACCGCCCGCACCACCGGCGTCGCTGAACGCGCGCGGGCTCAGCCGCGGGCCAGCTTGGAATGCTTGCGGCCGTAGGCGAAGTAGATCCCCAGGCCGATCGCCATCCAGCCGAAGAGACGGATGAGCGTGCTGGCGGTCTCCTGCAACATCAGATAGCCGGACGTGCCGGCGCCGAGCAGCGGCACCAGGTAGGTGCCGCCGGGGACGCGGAAGCCGCGCGGGATGTCGGGGCGGCGGCGCCGCAGGATGAGGACGCCCAGGCTGACCAGCACGAACGCGAACAGCGTCCCGACGGAGGTGAGCTGGCTGAGCACGCCCACCGGCAGCAGGCCGCCCGCGACCGCCACGACCACGCCGGTGATGATGGTCGTGATCCAGGGGGTGCCGAAGCGCGGGTGCACGCGCGCGGCGGCCGGCGGCAGCAAGCCGTCGTGGGCCATCGAAAAGAAGATGCGCGGCTGCCCCATCATCATGACCAGCATCACCGACGAGAGGCCCGCGATCGCGCCGATCTCGACGAGCGTCGCCAGCCAGCGCTGGCCGGTCGCCTCCACGCCCAGCGCGATCGGGTGCGGGACGCCCAGCTGCTGGTAGGGCACCAGGCCGGTCAGGACCAGCGAGACCGCCACGTAGAGAATGGTGCAAACGGACAGCGAGCCCAGGATGCCGAACGGCAGGTCGTGCTGCGGGTCGCGCGTCTCCTGCGCCGCCGTCGACACGGCGTCGAAGCCGATGTAGGCGAAGAACACGCGGGCCGCGCCGCGCATGACGCCCGACATCCCGAACCGCCCCGGCGCCTCCTCGGGCGGGATGAACGGGTGCCACAAGCTGGTGTTCACGAAGCGCGCGCAGAAGGCGACGAACATCAACACCACCGCGACCTTGACGGTGACGATGACCGAGTTGAACCGCGCCGACTCTTTGATGCCGATGACCAGCACCACCGTCACCAGCACCGTGACCAGCATGGCGGGGACGTTCAGCACTGCCCCCGTCGCATGGAACTGGTGCGCGGCCTCGTCGTAGAGGAACGGCGCGCTGGTCCAGGTCTTGGGCAGCGTCACGCCCAGCACGTCGTGGACGAACGCCACGGCATAGCCGGACCAGCCCACGCTGACGGCCGCCGACGCCACCATGTATTCGAGGATCAGATCCCAGCCGATGATCCAGGCGATGAGCTCGCCCATGGTCGCGTACGAATAGGTGTAAGCGCTGCCGGCGATCGGAATCATCGACGCCATCTCGGCGTAGCAGAGGCCCGCGAACCCGGAGGCGATGCCGGCCACCACGAAGGACAGCACCACGGCGGGGCCGGCGTTGTCGGCGGCGGCCTGGCCGGTGAGGACGAAGATGCCGGTGCCGATGATGGCGCCGATGCCCAGCAGCATCAGGTCGATGGGCCCCAGCGCGCGCTTGAGCCCGTGCTCGCCCGCCGCGTCGGCGCGCAAGCTGTCGATCGACTTGGTGGCGAACAGCGGGCTAGGCATGGGCCGGTGTCCCTCGAGGCTTTCCTTCGCGGCGCGCCGATCTCAGCATCGCCAGCGCAGTGTAGACCACGACGGCCACCACCAGCCATTTGACGGCCGCCAGCGGCAGGGACTTGATCCAGTACGCGGCGATGATGACGGCGGGGGTGCCGCCCGCGGTGAGCCCCAGCGCGGCCGGCAGGTCGTAGCGCCCCGACCGCACGAACCGCACGGAGGCCGCCGGCATCAGGAACGCGCACGAGCCCATCATGATCGGGAACGCCGCCGTCTCGTTCATGCCCAGCAGAGCCACCAGGATCATGCAGGGGGCGAAGAGGCCGATCCCCAGCGTCATCAGCGCGCCCAGGACCGCATTGACGGCGACGGCCACCAGCAGCCGAACGCCCGAAAGACCCAGCGCCTCGCCGTAGCCCGGCCAGAGGCCCCCGGCCCGCGCGGCCATGATCCCGGCGGCCACGATCAGCAAAACGCCCATGCCGCGCTGGATGCGGGCGCGCGGCCAGCGCGACACCACGCCGGCGCCCAGCCAGGCCCCGACCGTGGCGGCCACCACCATCAGCACCAGCGTGGTCATGTCCACCTCGACGATGGCGATGAAGATGAACGCCTCGGCGAACGTCGGGATCATGTGCCCGACGTTCAGCGTGCCCGGAATGTTCTCGTCGGCGACGGCGTGGCCCAGCTTGTAGAGCGACGTCGTGGTCGCGAACGATCCGATCCCCAGCGTGTCGAAGAAGTTCGTGACGAAGCCGATCGCGACGTCCTTGGGGGTGGGACGCGCGCGGCCGCCCGGCGCCCGCGGCTGGCGTGCCCAGATCGCGATGAACGCGACGCCGATCGCGACGAGCACCCCGAACAGCAGCGCCTTGGCGGACGGCAAGGCCCCACTTTAAACCGAATGCCGTTCACTTTGCCGTCCGCTTGAACGCCGGCCGACGATCCGGCTGGCTGGGCCGGGCCTGCGCGGTCCGGTTCGCGATCCGGCGCTTCGCCATCGGGCCGGCTCGTCGGCCGCCGTCCGATCAACCGAACGGCATTGACTTCAACCCGGGCCGGCCACGCCGCGGGACTATTGCGTGGTGGCCGGCGGCGGACAGATGATGTCGGGCGACGCGGCGATGAAGCCGCCGGTCCCCGTCGAGCAGCGCGACAGGCAGATGCCGCTCGAACAGACGCTGGTCAGGGGACAGACCCCGCAGGAGACGAGCTGACCGCAGAGGTCCGTGGTCGTGCCGCACTCGTCGCCGGCGGCGGCGCAGGCCTCGGCCGCGGTCTGCATGCAGGCACAGCCGCCGGTGGAATCGCAGATCTGGTTCGGGTTGGGACACTTGCACCCGCCGCTGCCGCCGCTGCCCACGAAGCCGCCGGCGCCGACGATGCCGCCGCTCCCCAGCATTCCACCGCTGCCGCCGCTGCCACCGCTGCCCACCATGCCGCCCGTCGAGATGATGCCGCCCGTCCCCTTCACGCCGCCCGCGCCCACCATGCCCCCGCTGGCCACCACGCCCCCGGCGCCGCCCGTGCCGCCGCTGCCGAGCGTCCCACCGGTCGGCCCGGCGCCGCCGCTGCCCCCGGCGCCGCCCGTTCCCTTCACGCCGCCCGTCCCGACGGTCCCGCCCGCCGCCGAGCCGCCGCTGCCGGGCGTGCCGCCGTGGCCGCTGCCGCCGCTGCCGACGCCGCCACCTGTCGCCTGGCTGCCGCCGTGACCGCCGGTCGCCGTCGAG
>JAICYS010000216.1 GCA_025934105.1 Myxococcota bacterium
CCGCCGCCGACGCCAAGCCGGCCGGACCCGCCACGGCGGCGGCCAAGCCGGCCGCGCCGGCCCGCGAGCGGCGGGCGGTCGCGCTGGTGTTCTTCGAGAGCAAGAGCAACGTGGCCGCGGTGCGCGAGGCGATGTCCAGCGTCGGCGCGCAGCTGGCGCACACCGCCGGGGCCCAGTACGTGCTGGCGTTCGGCCACGAGGTCGGCGACAACCCGACGCGCGCCGCCGCCACGGCGGGCGAGATGTTCGTGGCGCGTGGCCTGGCCCGTCGCGTGCTGGTCGACCTGGCGTCCGTCTCCGTGCAGGCGCGGCCCGACGGAACCCGCCGCTACCAGAGCCCGCTCTTCACCAAGAAAGAGCAATACCCCGGTGACGCCGATCCGGAGGGCGTGCTGCTGTCGCCGGCCGCCCAGGAGGTGCTGCCGGACGCGCCGGTGGCGGCGGTGCCCGGGCCGCGCGGCCTGGCCAAGCTGCGCAAGGCCGCGCAGGCCAGCGAGAAGACCACCACGCGGATGGGCGTCGCCCCGCTGGTCGGGCGCGACGACGTGCTGCGCACGATGCTGGAGAGCGCGCGCGCCGCGGCGGCCGGGCCCCGTCCGACGATCTTCACGCTCTTGGGCGGGGCCGGATACGGCAAGACGCACCTGACGCAGATGCTGGTCCAGCACCTGGAGGTGGTGCCGGCGCTTCAGGTGCTGTTCGTGCGCGCCAAGGAGGTGCTGGGCGGCGCCGAGGATCAGACCGCCCGCGACCTGCTGCGGCTGACCCTGGGTTTGCCCGACGCCGCCCCGGCCGATCTGGGGCGCGCGGTGCTGGGCGAGAAGCTGGGGGCCGACCTGGGACGCGAGGTCTGGGCGGGCGTCGCGGTGTCGATGGGATGGGTCGCCCCCGAGCACCCGGAGCTGCGCGTCGCGGCGGCCGCGCCGGGCGCCCTGCGATCGATGGCGGCCCGCGCGGCGGGCGAGGGGCTGCGTCTCAAGGCGCGGGGGCGCCCGCTGGCGGTCGTCATCGAGGACGCCCACTTCGTCGAGGAGACGGCGCTGGACGCGCTGGAGTACGCCGCGCTGACCGAGGCGCAGGCACCGATCTGGATCTGCGTCGTCGCGCGCCCCACCTTCGGCCGCGGGCGCACCGACTGGGCCGGCCGTGCCGGCGTGCGCCGCGAGCTGACGCTGCCCCCGCTGGACGCGGCCGGCGCCGCCGAGCTGGCCCGGCGGCTGCTCATGCCGGCCGAGAACGTGCCGGCCAGCGCGCTGGCCAAGCTGGCGGCGCGCACGGAAGGAATCCCGCTGCTGCTGGTCGAGCTGGTGCGCGGCCTCAAGCGGGACGGCCTGGTCCGCCGGGCCGGCAAGGGGCAGAGCTGGACACTGGCCACCGACGAACTGGATCGCCTGCCTGATTTGCCGCTGGTGCAGTGGCTGGCCAGCCGCGAGACCGAGTCGCTGCCGCCCGATCTGATGGCGCACGCCCGCCTGGCGTCGGTGCTGGGCGCCGAGTTCAGCGCCGACGAGATCGAAGGCGTGCTGGCCGAGCTGGAACGCGCCGGCGCCGCCGCCGAGACGCAGCTCGACGCGGGGATCGGCGTGCGGCGCCTGGTCGAAAGCGGGATCCTGTCGCGCCATCGCGGCGGCCGGGTCGGGTTTCGCCACGCCCTCCTGCGCGACACGGTCTACCAGGCGGTGCCGCCGCCGCAGCGGGACGCGACCCACCGCGCCGCCTACGAATACTATCGCCGGCAGGACCGCCTGCCCGACGCCGCCCGCCTGCCGCCCATGGCGTTCCACGCCGCGCGCTGCGGGCTCAAGGCCGAGGCCGGCCGGCTCTACATGGATCTGGCCGGCCGCGCGCGCGCCCGCCACGCCTACCTGGACGCGGAGCTGCTGTACAAGAACGCCATCGAGAACCTGCCCGAGGACGATCAGCCGCGGCAGATCGCGGCGGCGCAGGGGCGGGCCGAGATGCGCTACCGGATGGGGCGGCACCTGGACGCGCTGGCCGACTACGCGGCGGCGCTGGATCGCGCGCGGGCCGCCGAGGCGCGCGGGGCGCAGGTCGACATCTTGCTGGACGAGGGGATGTGCTTCGACATGTTGCGCGACTTCCCGCGGGCCGAGGCGGCCACCGAGCAGGCGGGCGCGCTGGTGGCCGCCGGCGCCGAGCTGGCGACCCCCGTGGTCCAGGCGCGCCTGCTCATGTCGCGCGCGCGCAGCTTGCATCGGGCCGACAAGCAGCCGGAGGCGCTGGAGGCGTTCAAAAAGGCGATCGCCGTCTCCGAGCCGCTGGGCGAGGAGGCCTACGGCTCGTACACGCAAAGCTTGTCGCTGGGCGGCTTCATCGCGTCGATCCTGGGCAAGTACGACGAGGCCGAGAGCGCGCTGGACCGGGCCGTGAAGGTGTTCGAGGAGCACGGCGACATGTGGGGCCTGGCCGGCCTGCTCATCAACCGCAGCACGCTCTCCTTCCTGACCGGCAAGATCGAGCGCCTGCTGGGCGACTATGCGCGCAGCATCCAGATCTGCCGCGAGTTCGGCATCTCGCTGTTCGAGATCCAGAGCACGCGCGATCTCGGCGAGGTCTATCTGTCCCTGGGCGAGTGCGCCAAGGCCGAGCCCTACATCCGCCGCGCGCTGCAGATGTTCCAGCACGAGTTCGGGGACCTGGGCGCGCCGACGCTGAACGCCGAGGTGCAGCTGGCCCGTTGCAAGTGGTACGCGGGCGACGTGGCGGCCGCCGCCGACCTTCACGCCAGGGTCTCGGCCAAGCAGCGCGACGCCGAGGCCTCCGGCAACACCGACGCGGTGCTGATCGCCAGCGACAAGGTGTACCTGGATCAGGTCGCGCTGGCGCTGGCCGGCGGGTCGCCGGCCGAGTACGACGCGCTCATCGCGCGGGCCAAGACGCTGTCGATGCCGCCGCAGGACGTGGTCGAGCTGATCGAATGGAAGGGGATGACCGCCGTCCGTTCGGGTCGGATCGACGAGGGGCTGAAGGTCTTGCACGAGGCGCTGCAGATGGCGGAGCAGACGGCGCGCCTGGTCGCCGACCGCATCCGCAACCAGATCGCGACCGCGGGCGCGGTGCTGGCGGCGGCCAGCGGGGCCGCCACCCCCGTGCGCGCGAGTTGACCGCCGCCCCGAACCTTGGGAGGTTCGGGGGGCTTGAGCACATCGGCTGATTTCGCGATCGAGGCGCGCGAGCTCGCGTTTTCCTATCCGGGCGCGGCGGCTCCCATCTTTTCGGGGCTGTCGTTCGCGCTGCCGGCGGGGGCGCGCTGCCTCTTGCTGGGCGCCAACGGCGTCGGCAAGAGCACGTTGCTGCGCCTCATCGGCGGGCGGCACATGATCGCGCGCGAGATGGTCCGCGTGCTGGGCCGCCCCGCCTTCGAGGACACGCGCCTGGCCGGCGAGGTGGCGTTCCTGGGGGGACCCTTCCCGTTCGCGGCCGACATCCGGGTGGCCGAGATCCTGGCCGGACGTCCAGGCGTCGATCCCCGGCGCCGCGCGCGGGTGCTGGAGATCCTGGACGTCGATCCCAACTGGCGCATGCATCAGGTCTCCGACGGGCAGCGGCGGCGCGTGCAGCTCCTGCTGGATCTCGAGCGCACGCTGTCCGTGATCCTGCTGGACGAGGTCACTGCCGAGCTGGACGTGCTGGCCCGCGCCGACCTGCTCGGCTTTCTGCGCGAGGAGAGCGCCGCGCGGCGCGTGACCATCGTCTACGCCAGCCACGTGCTGGACGGGCTGGGCGACTTCGCGACCCACCTGCTGTTCCTGTCGCCGGGGCGGCTGCGGTGCCTGGTCCCCATCGCCGAGGCCTTGGAGCTGGGCGCCGCGCAGCCGGGCGCCGGCGCGTCGCCGCTTCACCGGCTGTGCGAGCAGTGGATGCGCGACGATCGCGCCGCGGCGCGCGGCGCGCGGCTGGGCGAATCCTCCGGTGAATCGACCCGCTCGTTACGGTAATCTTCCCGTCGAATGGACATCTCGCCGGATCAGGTCCGCAGCGCCCTTTTGGCGCTGGTGGCCTTCGTGGTGTCGGTCTCGGTCCACGAGTTCGGCCACGCCCTGGTCGCCGACCGGCTGGGTGACCGGCTGCCGCGGCAGCAGGGGCGCCTGACGCTGTCGCCCGTCGCGCACATCGACCTGCTCGGCACCATCGTCATGCCGCTGCTCGGCGCGCTGTTGCCGGGCGGATTCCCGCTCATCGCTTGGGGCAAGCCGGTCCAGACCAGCCCGCGCAACTACACCGACAAGCTTCCGCGCAAGGTCGGCCGGATGCTGGTCTCGCTGGCCGGGCCGGCCATGAACCTGGCGCTGGCGCTGGTGGCGTCGATCGTGTTCGTGTTGCTGGCAAGAGCCGGTAAGCTGCCGGCTTCGGTGGCGGACATCCTGGTCCGGTACGTCATCGCGCTGAACCTGGTCTTGATGTTCTTCAATCTCATTCCGCTGCCGCCCCTGGACGGGGCGGCCGTGCTGGCCGGCGTGCTCCCCGAGGCTGCCCAGGCGGTCCCGCGCGCGCTCGAGAAGTACGGCACGCTGGTGTTCTTCATCCTGTTCCTGTCGGGGGCGCTGGGTTTCCTGATGCGGCCGGCCTACCTGGTGATCGGGGCCTGGGCGCACGTCCTGCAGCGCTTCGTGGCGGCATGAGCGCCGAGCCCGGCGCCTATCGCGTCGCGCTGCCGGAGTTCGAGGGGCCGCTCGATCTGCTCTTGCACCTCTGCAAGACGCACGAGATCGACATCGTCAACATCCCGATCGCGTTCATCACCGAGAAGTACCTCGAGTACCTGGACGTGATGCAGTCCATGCCGTTCGACGTGGCGGCCGACTATCTGGTGATGGCGGCGACGCTGGCCTACCTGAAGTCGCGCGAGCTGGTCCCGACCCCCGAGCCGCTGGAGGCGACCGGCGACGAAGAGGACGGCGAGGTGCTGGACCCGCGCGAGGAGCTGATCCGGCGGCTGCTCGAGTACCAGAAGTACAAAGATGCCGCCGAGCAGCTGGGGAGCCGGCCCATCGAGGGGCGCACGGTGTTCGGGCGTGGCGTCCCGCTGGAAGCGGCGGCCGAGGCGCCGATGTCCGAACAGTCGGTCTGGAAACTGATCGAGTCGTTCGGGCGCATCCTCGAGAAGGCCAGCGGGCCGAAGCGCACGCACGACGTCGTCGTCGACCGGATCTCGATCGGCGTGCGCATGACCGAGCTCCTCGACCGCATCGAGGCGGGGCAGGGGTCGTTCCGGTTCGAATCGTGCTTCGACCTGTCGCTGTCCGAGCCGGAGCTGCGCCACCAGGTGGTCGCGACGCTGCTGGCGATCCTGGAGCTCGCGAAGCTGAAGGTCGTGCGCGTGTTGCAGTCGCCGGAGGGGGACACGCTGTTCATCACGCAGGCCAGCGGCGTGTCGATGCAGGCGGCGCGGCAGGCGGCGCAGTCCGCGGTCTCGTCCGACGGTCGGCCGGCCGAGGAAAAACCGGCCGGCGAGCCGTCCGCCGGCGCGAGCACCGCCGTAGCGCAGGTGCCCGCCGAGGCCCCCGGCGGCGTGGACGCCGCGGGCCAGGCGGTCGTCGAGGAGCCGCTTGCGCAGGCCGTCGCAGGCGGCGAGGCGCACGTCGAGGAGCCGCCTGGCGACGCGGAGAGTGCCGGCGAGCCGAGGGCCGGCGCGGAAGCTGCCGGTGAGGCGCTCGCCGAGGAGTCGCCCGGCGACGCGGAGGCGACCGGGGGCGAGGTGCTCGTCGAGGAGCTGCCTGCCCGGACCGTGGGCGGCGAGGCGCTCGTCGCGGAGCCGTCCGGCGGCGCGGAGGCCGCCGACGAGCCGCGCGCCCCTGCCGAAGCCGCCAGCGAGGCGCTCGCCGAGGAGTCGCCCGGCGATGCGGCGAGTGCCGGCGAGCCGCGCGCCGAAGCCGATGCCGAAGCCGCCGGCGAGCCGCGGGCCGAGGCCGAGGCCGAGGCCGCCGAGGCGCAGCGCGCCGAACAGATGTCCGCCGAGGAGAAGAATGAGCAAACGGAAGAACAAGGCTGAAACGGCCGAGGCCGCCGCGCCGGAGGCCGCTTTGCCCGAGGTGACCGAGGAGGTCACGCCGGCGGAGCCCGAGCAAGCCGATCGAGCCCCGGCGGAAGATCCCGCCGACGAGCCGACCAGCCCCGACCTGCAGCGCGAGGAAGCCGCGTCCTTCGACGGCGGCGACAGCGAGGACACCCAGGTCGGCGCCGCGACGGCCTCCGAGTGGGACGGCGGCATCGCGGCCGAGGCCCCGTCCGAGGAGACGACGGCGGTCGAAGCGCCGGCCGCCGAAGCCGTCGAGCCGCCCGTCGAAGCGGTCCCGGCCGGGCGCCTCGCCAGCATCGTCGAGAGCCTCCTGTTCGCCAGCGACAAGCCGCTGGGCCTGAACGAGCTGAAGCGCCTGCTGGGCGAGCGCGACGGCGCCAAGCTGACGGCCGCCGTTGAAGAGCTGCGCGAGCGACGCCGCGAGACGGGGGTTCACGTCGTCTCGGTGGCGGGCGGCTGGCACCTGCGCACCAACCCGGAGAACGCCGACTGGGTCTCCCGCATCCTGGCCGGAAAGCCGCCGCGCCTGTCGCGCGCGATGCTGGAGACGCTGGCCATCGTGGCCTATCGCCAGCCGATCACGCGCCCGGAGATCGACGAGATCCGCGGCGTCGACTGCGGCCCGGTCTTGAAGACGCTTTTGGACCGGAACCTGGTCCGGATGATCGGCAAGAAGGAAGAAGTCGGCCGGCCGCTGCTCTACGGCACCACGCCGGAGTTCCTGCGGACCTTCAGTTTGAAGGACCTGACCGAGCTGCCGACGCTGCGCGAGTTCCACGAACTCGGCGAAGCCGAGATGGCCAAGGTCGACGCGGCGGCGCCCGCCCCCGAGATGCCCGTACCGGTGCCGCCACCGCCGCGCCCGGCGGTCCGCGCGCTGGACCCGGCCGAGGAGGACCAGTTGCTGGACGAGCTGGATCGCGCCAGCGCCGCCGCCGCCAAGGCCGCCGGCCCGCCCCCCGGATCGGAACCGGCGCCGGAGCCGCCGGCCGCCCCCGAAGAAAAGTCGGTCGAGTAGCCCGTGCGCTTACAAAAATTCATGGCCCAGGCCGGCCTCGCCTCGCGGCGCCGCGCAGAAGACCTGATCGCGGCCGGCTCGGTGAAGGTCAACGGCGTCGTGGTCACCACTCTCGGGAGCAGCATCAACCCCGGCAAGGATCGCGTCGAGGTCGAAGGCCGCCGCGTGCTCATCGAAGAGCCGGTCTACCGCCTGCTGCTGAAGCCACGTGCTTGCCTGGCCACGCTCAGCGCCCGGGCGCAACGCCCGACGCTGGCCCGTTACGTGAAGGACGCCGAGCCCAGCTGGCAGGTGGCCGCTCCCCTGGATTTTCCGGCCGAAGGGGTCGTGCTGATCACCAGCGACGGCCCGCTGGCCGAGGCGCTGGCCAAATCGGGAAAGGTCCCGATGACCTACCACGTCAAGCTGCAAGGGTTGGTCGGCGACAACGTGGTCGAGCGGCTGCAGCGCGGGTGGCGCTGGGAAGGTCGGCCGGTCCGGCCGGCCAGCGTCGAGGCGCTGGCGGTGACCGAGAAGAACACCTGGGTCGAGATCGTCGTTCCGGAGGTGAGGCCCCGCGCCCTCAAGGCGGTCGGCGACCTGGTCCGCCATTCGGTGCTGAAGATCTCGCGGGTCCGGCTGGGCGGGCTGTCATTCGAAGGCTTGAAGATGGGCGGCTGGCGCGACCTCACCAAGGGCGAGATCGCCGATCTGCGTAAGCGGGCCGGGCTGGCGCCGCAAGGTTCGTAAACACTGGTCCCCCGCAGCCGCGGAAGTGATAAAACGCGCCCGTGGCAAGCACCAAGCTGGCGAAGATTTCACGCGCGCTGATCTCCGTGTCCGACAAGACCGGCGTGGTCGACTTCGGGCGGCGTCTGTCGCGCTCGGGGTTGGAGATTTTGTCGACGGGCGGCACGGCGCGGGCGCTGGCCGAGGCCGGCGTGCCGGTGCGCGAGGTGAGCGACTTCACCGGCGCGCCCGAGATCCTGGACGGCCGCGTGAAGACGCTGCACCCGCGGGTGCACGGCGGCATCCTGGGGCGCCCGACCGCCAAGCACAAGGCCGAGATGCAGCAGGCCGGCCTGGTCCCCATCGACCTGGTGGTCGTGAACCTCTACCCGTTTCGCGAGACGGTGGCGCGGGGCGCGCCCTTCGAGGACGTCATCGAGAACATCGACATCGGCGGCCCGGCCATGATCCGTTCGTCGGCCAAGAACCACGAGCGGGTGGCCGTCCTGGTCGATCCGGCCGACTACGAGCCGGTGCTCAAGGAGATCGAAGCCGACGGTGAGGTCTCGGCGGCCACGCGGTTCCGCCTGGCGCGCAAGGCCTTCGCCCACACGGCCGCCTATGACGGCGCCATCGCCTCGCACCTGGGGCGGATGTCGTCGCCGGAAGCGCCGCTGGCCGACTTCCCGGAGACGCTGGTGATCTCGGGGTCGTTGAACCGCGCGCTTCGCTACGGCGAGAACCCGCACCAAAAAGCGGCCTTTTACGCCCTCGACGGCGCGGCCGGCGTTTCGCTGGCGCGGGCGGATGTGCTGCAGGGCAAGGAGCTGTCATACAACAACCTGCTGGACCTCGAGGCGGCCATGCGGCTGTGCGCGGAGTTCAGCGCGCCGGCCGCCGCGGTCATCAAGCACAACAACCCGTGCGGGGCGGCCATCGCGGACGGCATCGTGGAGGCCTACCGGCGGGCGCGCGACACCGATCCGGTCTCGGCGTTCGGCGGAATCGTCGCGGTGAACCGGCCCGTCGACGGCGAGCTGGCCCGGGAGCTGTCGGAGACGTTCCTCGAGTGCGTCGTCGCGCCGGCGTTCGCGCCGGAGGCGCTCGCGCTGCTGGCGTCGAAGAAGAACCTGCGCCTCTTGACCAGCCCGATGCCGGTCGATCCGGCGGCCAGCTTCGAACTGCGCAGCGTGGCCGGCGGCTTCTTGGTCCAGACGCGCGACAACCAGACCGCGTCCATGGCCGCCGCCAAGGTGGCGACCAAGCGGGCGCCCACGCCCGCCGAGCTGGCGGACCTGGACTTCGCCTGGCGCGTCTGCAAGCACGTCAAGTCCAACGCCATCGTGTTCGCGGCGGGCGGCCGCACGCTGGGGATCGGCGCCGGCCAGATGTCGCGCGTCGACTCGACGCGCATCGCGATCTCGAAGGCGCGCGCGCCGCTGGCCGGTTCGGTGGTGGCTTCCGACGCGTTCTTCCCGTTCCGCGACAGCGTCGACGAGGCCGCCAAGGCCGGCGC
>JAICYS010000359.1 GCA_025934105.1 Myxococcota bacterium
CCGGACAGCACCCGGCATCTCTTTTCGACATCGTCGCCGGAAAAGCCGAAGCAGCCGGCCAGCGTCTTGAGCGCGCCGACGCTGGCCAGGGGAAACGCCTGCTCCAGCGACTGGTACACCGTCACGGTCGGGTCGAGGATGTCCATGGCGTGCTGGGCGAAGTAGCCGAGGCGCACGCTCGGGCCCAGCGCCACGCTGCCGGCGTCCGGGTCGGCCTCGCCGGCCACCAGCTTCAGCAGCGTCGACTTGCCGGCGCCGTTGACGCCCATCACCGCCCACCGCTCCAGGCGGCGGACGTTCAGATCCAGTCCGTCGTAGACCACGCGGGCGCCGTAACGCTTGTGCACGCCGGTCACCTTGGCCACGTCCTCGCCGGAGCGCGAGCAGGGCGGAAACTCGAAGTCCAGCGCCTTGCGTCGCTTGGGCGGCTCGACCTTCTCGATCTTTTCCAGCTTCTTCACGCGCGATTGAACCTGCGACGCCTTGGCGGCCTGCGCCTTGAACCGCTCGATGAAGCGCATCTCCTTGGCCAGCATCGCCTGCTGCCGCTCATAGGCGGCCTGGGCCTGCGCTTCGTTCAACGCGCGCTGCTTCTCGTAAAAATCATAGTTTCCCGAATAGCTGGTCAGCACGCCGCCGTCGATCTCGATGACCCGGCCGACGATCCGGTTGAGGAACTCGCGGTCGTGCGAGGTCATCAGCAGCGCGCCCTCGTACCCCTTCAGGAACCCCTCCAGCCAGATCAGCGACTCCAGGTCCAGGTGGTTGGAGGGCTCGTCCAGCAGCATGGCGTCGGGCCGCATCAGCAGGATGCGCGCCAGCGCGACGCGCATCTTCCAGCCGCCCGACAGGTTCCCGGCGTCGCCGTCCATCATCTCTTGCGAAAACCCCAGGCCGGCCAGGATCTCGCGCGCCCGCGCCTCCAGCGCGTACCCGCCCAGCTCGTCGAAGCGCGCCTGCACCTCGCCGAACCGGTTCAGCAGCCGGTCCATCTCGTCGGCGCGGGCCGGATCGGCCAACGCCTCCTCGAGCTGCTTCAGCTCGGCGGCGATCTGCGAGACCGCGCCGGCACCGGCCATGACCTCGGCGACGACGGGGCGCCCGGCCATCTCGCCGACGTCCTGGTCGAAGTAGCCGATGCTGATGCCCTTGTCGACGGAGACCTGGCCTTCGTCGGGCGACTCCTCGCGCATGATCATGCGGAAGATGGTGGACTTGCCGGCGCCGTTCGGGCCCACCAGCCCGACCTTCTCGCCGCGGAACACCGCCGCCGAGGCGTCGACGAACAGGATCTGCGGCCCGTGCTGCTTGCTGATCTGATCGAGGCGAATCACGAAGCGGCGAAGGATAGTCGGTTCTGGCCCCGCGCCGCCGGAAAAGTGCCACAAGCCTGCCGTTGCGGCGGCCCAGCCGGCCCCAGAGCCCGACCGGAGTTGCTTCGGGTAAATGAAGGCCGGAAGCGCAGGCCCGGCCCAGCCGGCGGGCCGGATCGTCGGCCGAACGTGACGCTATTTCGACGGCGCTAGACGCCGGCGCAGCTCAGCGAGACCAGGCCGTTGCTCTCCGTGCAGGTGCAGGTGGTGGGGCTGCCGCACGTGACGCCCAGCGCGGCGCAGACGCAGGCGCAGCTCGGCGCCGACGCACAGGCGGCCGGCAGGGCGGCGCAGGTCAGCACCGGCGGCGACCCCGGGGTCCCGGGCGTGTAGCTGCTGCAGTAGGTCTGCCCGGCGTTGCAGCTGTCGCAGCTCGCGGCCGTGCAGCTGCCGGTGTGATCGAGCTGGACCCGCGCCCTCTGTCGCTCGCAGTCGTTCAGGTACGTGGTTCCGTCGCAGCCACACACCGGGTTCGACGTGGTCGGGCAGTTCGACGGCAGCTCGACGCAGCGGCCGACCAGCGATCCCAAACCGCACTTGTTCGGCGTGTCGTAGTCGCAGCTCTGATTCGCGGGGCAAGCCACCGGGGGAGCCGAGCTGCACGCAGCCGCGCCGGCAGCGCCACCGGCGCCCTGCCCGGCGACACCACCGGCGCCCTGCCCGGCCGCGCCACCACCACCCTGTCCGGCGACACCGCCACCACCCCCGCCACCGGTCGCCCGACCACCACCGCCGCCCGCTCCTTGCCCGGCCCCGCCGCCCGTACCACCCAATCCTGCGCCGCCAGCGCCGCCTCGGTTCCCGATGCCCCCCATCCCGCCCGTCGCCGACCCACCGGCGCCGCCCGATCCCCGGCCCGCGCCGCCGCCGGCCCCCGGCTGGCCCGCCGAGCCCCCGGTGCCGCCGGTACCGGCGCCTCCCGTGGATCCGGAGTGCCCGCCGCTGGCTTGTCCCAGCGGGTGCCCGGAGTCTCCACAGCCGAGCGCGATGCAACCAACGAAGAAGATAAGAACAGGGGACCGGCGGCGTGAGTTCATACCCGCCTCGTGACCTGGCGGATCAAAACGGGTCACGCGATCAGCGAATCCAGCCGATCTGGACCGCCAGGCCCGGTTGAACCCGGAACGGCACCAGCACCGGCCTGCGCGTCGTGCCGCCCGCATCGACCAGGTCGTAGTGCACGTCCGCGCCGACGACGTCGCAGAACGCCGTCAGGCGCAGGGCCAGGTGCGCGCCCGCGCGGATCGCCACGCCGGCCACGATCCGGCCGGTGGGCGACCAGAAGGCGCCCGCCGCGCGGGCGGTCACGGTGGGGTCTTCGACCCGCGGCGTGAACGACGTCCGGGCCAGACCCGCGCCGGCCCCGACCAACAGCGCCACCGAGCGGCTCATCGCGACAGCCGCGGCCAGACCGGCCCGCGCCGCGACGGCGTCCAGTTCGACCCCCACCGGGCTCGACAGGTCGCGCGCCGGGATCTGGTACGCGCCCTCGATCCAGGGGCGCAGCGGCCCCGGGCCGTCGAGAGCCAGCCCGAGCCCGACCTCGCCGACCACCGGGATCCCCGTCGAGAAGGCCCGCACCGATGCCAACGCCCCCACCTCGAACCCCAGGCTCGAGCGGCCGGCGCCGGCGGGCGGGGGCGGAACGCGCGACCGCGGCGCGGGTGGCGCCGGGGCGGCCGGCCGGGTCCAGCGCGAGATCTCGGTCCGCGCCTGCGCGCGCCCCAGCGTCTGGCCCGGCCCGCCCAGCACGGCGATCGCGGCTGAACGCACGATCTGGCCGATCTCCTCGCGCGCGATCTCGTCGAGGCCGCGCGGAAGCGGAATTCGCCGCAGCACGAACCGGTCGGCCCGGCCGGCCCGCAGGGTCAGACGCGCCTCGCGGCCCGGCGTGAGGTCCACCCAGATCTGCAACAGGTCTTGCCCGCCGGCGGTGGAGTTGAACGGCTCGTCGGCGTCGAACCGCGGCCGGCAAGACCAGGTCACCGGATCGGCGACGCCGGCGATCTGTTCGGCGATTCGCTGGCGCAGCGCGGGCGGACACGGCCCCGGGGCGGCGATCGCGATCTCGACCGCGGCGGCGCGGGCGGCGGCCGGCGCGAACAGGACGACGGCGGCCAGCGCCAGTCGGACCCGCCTCGGTCGGCCGGGCCGCCGAGCCATCACCTCGACAGCTCGTCGATTCGACGGCGCGCGTTCGCCTCGTACATCGAGCCCGGGAACCGCCTCACCAGCTCTTTCCAGGCTTCTTTCTCCTCGGGCCCGCGGCCGAGAGCCCGGAGGCACCGGGCGCGCCCGAAGAGCGCCTCGGCGGCCAGCGCACCTGGCCCGCCGAGGGCCAGGTAGCGATCGAATCGCTGCAGCGCCGACGCCGGATCGTGCAGGCGAATGAAGAGATCGCCGGCCGAGACCAGCGAGACGGCCGCCTCGGGCGACGCCGGATCGAGACGCTCGAGCCGGTCATAACCCAGCGCCGCCTCCCGCAACCGGCCCGCCCCGCGCGCGGCGTTGGCCGCCGCGAACAGCGCCGCCGGATCATCGTCGGTGGTGGCGGCCACCGTGGGTTGGACCACCGGCGTCGCGCGCGCCACGACGACGCGCGCGTGGCGGACGCGGGCCGTGGGCCGGGCCGTGGCGGTCGGCGGGGCGAGAGGCGCGAGCGGTATGAGAGGCGCGAGCGGTGGGCTGGCGGGCGCTGCCGGCGTGGCGACGGCGGGCGGCGGCACGCTGTTCGACAGCCGCGCGGCGGCCGGCGCCTTGCCAGCCCCGGGCGCGCGCTGCAACACCACCCACGCGGCGGCCGCGCCGGCGAATGCGGTCAGCACGGCCCCCGCCGCCACCGCCAGGCGCCGAGGGCCGG
>JAICYS010000429.1 GCA_025934105.1 Myxococcota bacterium
CGAACGCTCACCACGCGCGCCTACGGATTCCACAGCGCACGCAGCCTCATCGGCCTCATCTTCCTCTGCTGCACCGGCCTCACCCTTCAGCCCGTCGTCAAGCCGCCGTGATCTGCACCCACTCGAACGTCAGGAGAGCCTAATTATCTGGCACGCCGTAACGCTCGGCCGGTTCCCCGGACGTCGGGGTGGAGGTTTTCAGATGCCGAACACGACCAGCTCCGACACGACCGTCCACGAGATCGCCGCCGGGATCTACCGGATCAGCACGTCCGTCCCGCCCAGCGCGACCCCCGGCGGGTTCACGTTCAACCAGTTCCTGATCGTCGACGACGAACCGCTGCTGTTTCACACCGGGATGCGCCGCCTCTTCCCGGCGGTGCGCGCGGCGGTCGCCCGGGTCATCGCCCCGGCCACGCTGCGCTGGATCGGGTTTTCTCACGTCGAGGCCGACGAGTGCGGCGCGCTCAACCAGTGGCTGGCGGCAGCCCCGCAGGCGCGCCCGATCTGCAGCCAGGTGGCGGCCATGACCTCCGGGACCTGGCGGACCGCCCGCCCCGGCCGCTGGCCGACCAAGAAGAGCTGCGGCTGGGCGCCGCCAAACGGGTGCGCTGGCTGGACGCACCGCACCTGCCGCACAACTGGGAGTGCGGATACCTGTTCGAGCCGTCGACGGGCACGCTGCTGTGTGGGGACCTGTTCACGCACGCCGGGGCCGACCTCCCGCCGCTGACCGAGTCCGAGGTGCTGACCCCGGCCGAAGCGATGCGGAAGGCGCTGCCCGCCAGCTTCGCGATCGAGGCGCACGGGCGCGCGATCCTGAACAAGCTGGCCGCCACGGAGCCGCGCACGCTGGCGGTGATGCACGGCAGCTCTTACCGCGGCGACGGTGGCGCGCTGCTGCGAGCCCTCGGCGACGCGCTGGGTGCCTGAGCGGGGCGCGCTACGCCGCGCCGTCGAAGCAGGCGCCGGACAGCGACTTGGTGCGGCCGGCGCGGCCCAGGCCCATCGCGGGCGGGCAGCCGGAAGGACCGTCGGACGCTTCAACGGCCGGCGCGGCGTGGGGCCCCCATGCTTTCGCAAACGGGCTCGCCGCCGGACGCGATCCTCGAATTTTTCGACTGGTCGTTCGACCCGGGTGTCCACCGGCCCGAACGAAAACGACCGCGGCGCCTCCCGCGGAGGCTGTGCTCGACCGCGGTTGACCGGACACGTCACCGACTGAGCCTGCGGCCCTGCTCGACGTCACCATCCGGTCACGTCTCCGCGGTCAGATCTCCGAAGTTGGCCGGCTTGCGCCCGGCCCGGCACTTGCTACGTCCGCCTGGACGGGAGCGAGCATGATCTCGGTCGGGGACACGGTCGGGAACTATCGGGTGACCGCCAAGCTGGGCGAAGGCGGGATGGGCCAGGTGTTTCTGGCTGAGCATCCCGTCATCGGCAGCAAGGTGGCCATCAAGGCAGTTCATCCGCACTTCGCGCGCAACCCGGAAGTGGTGTCGCGCTTCGTGACGGAGGCGCGCGCCGTCAATCAGATCGGCCACGACCACATCGTCAGCATCACCGACTTCGCCACTACCCCGGCCGGCGACTTCTATTTCGTGATGGAGTACCTGCAGGGCGAGATGCTGGCCGATCAGATCGGCCGAAAGACCTTCTCGCCGGCCCGGGCCCTCAACATCGCGGCGCAGATCGCGGATGCGCTCCAAGCCTCGCACGACCAGGGGGTCATCCATCGCGATCTGAAGCCGGGGAACGTCCTGCTCGTCGAACGCGAGGGGACGCCGGACTTCGTGAAGGTCTTCGACTTCGGGCTGGCCAAGCTCACCGGCAAGGACGGCACGGTCCCCACCCACAGCACGGGCGCGGGCATCGTCATGGGGACCCCCTTTTACATGAGCCCCGAGCAGTGCGCGGGAACGGCCGAGGTCGACCACCGCTGCGACATTTATGCCCTGGGTGTGATTTTGTTCGAGATGTTGACCGGGCGCGTGCCCTTCCTGGGCGACGGGTACGGCGAGGTCATGCTCAAGCACGTGAACCAAGCTCCGCCGCTGGCGCGCAGCCTGGTGAAGTCGTTGCCCGAAGGGGTCGACCCGATCCTCGCGCGCGCGCTGGCCAAGCAGCCGGCGGCGCGCTTTCAGTCCATGGCCGAGCTGCGGGCGGCGTTGCTGGACCTGGAGGCGACCTTGACGGCGCCGCCGGTCGTCCTGTCCCGCACCACGCCGATCAGCCGGCCCAGCGTGCTGCTGGCCGGCGCCGGCGAGCTGATGGATTCGGCGGCGCATTCGCGCCCGCGGCGCAAGCACCACCGGGGGCTGCTGCTGGCGGGGGCGGCGGCGCTGGCGATGGCCGCCGTCGCGAACCTGGGCTTCCGGCGGGCGGCGCTGCCGGTCGCGGCCGCCACGCCCGACCAGCCCGCCGCGCATGCCACGCGCAACCCGGCGACGGTGCGCGTGAACTTCAGCTCGGATCCAGGCGGCGCCACGGTGTTCCGCACGGACGGCTCGGTGCTGGGGACGACGCCGCTGTCGACCGACGTGGCGTACAGCGACGCGCCCGTCGAAGTGCGGGTCGTCAAGTCCGGCTTCGCGCCGAAGACGCTGTCGTTCGTTCCCAACA
>JAICYS010000247.1 GCA_025934105.1 Myxococcota bacterium
CGTTCCTGGCGCAGGCGCGCCAGCCCCTGCTCGCCGTTCTGCGCGACAACTTCGTGACCCGAAGCGCGCAGCACGCGCCCCAGGCTGCGGCACAGGGACTCTTCGTCGTCGCAAAGAAGTATTTTGCCCATGGTGGTCGCGGCCGAAACCGTCTCAAGTTTCGCACGCCTCATCCGATTTGCGCGAGCTTTTTTTCTGGGTGTTGGGCTACACACCTCGACGTAGAAATTGATGCACTGCCGAAACGCCGCGCCGGTGGCCCGGCGCCGCCGCGCTTGATTGTGGGGTGGCGGCGGTCTAAACCGTCCGCATGAGGGAGCCGGCACGGACGTTGATCGGAGAGATCGAGCGGGTCGTGGCGGCGCTTCCGGACGCGGTGCTGTTCGGGCCGGCCGGCGCCGATGCGGTGGCGCGCTTTCAATCCCTGATGGGCGTGGCGCCGCCGGCGGGCCTGGCCGCGTTTCTGGCGGCGCACGACGGCGGCGTTCTGGCAGCGGACACCCGCATCCTGACGGTCGACGAGGCCGCGGCCCGGGTCAGCGGCAAGCGGCGCACGTCCGGTCTGTCGGCCTGGCCGGTCGGGCTCTGGCCGGTCGTGGACCGGGCGGGGCGGCGGTTCGCGCTGGACGCCGAGGAAGCCAGCGGCGACGGCGAGTGGCCGGTGGTGGAAGTGACCGAGCAGGGGGTCGACCGGGTCGGGACGTCGTTCTTGCGGTTCGTCAACGTTCTGTGCGCCGAGCTGGCGGCGGTCGGCGTCCCCGGCGAGTCGGCCATCGCCCTGGCCGAGGCGCGGTGCCAGCGGGATCCAGGGCTCGCCGATCACTGGCTGGACTTCGCCGAGATGCTCGAGCCCGAGGGGCGGGTGGCGGAGATCGACGCCACGCTGGCCGCGGCGCTGCGGGCGGCCAGCCCGCCGACGCCGGCGCTGATGCTGGCGGTCGGCATGCGGGCGGTGCGCAAGGGTGACCTCGACGGCGCGCTGCGCGCCTTCAGCGACGCGATCGCGCTGGACCCGATCGGCGCGCGCGACGACGATGCGCGCCTGGACGCCGCGGCGTTGGTCTCGGTGCTGGCCGGCGAGCGGGGAGACGCCGCCACGGCCGCGTCGGCCCGGGCGCTGCTGGGCGAGTCGCGCGTGGCGACCGCCGCCTTCTGGCGCGGCGAGGCGCTGGCCGCCCTGGCCGAGTCCGCCCTGGGCGAGGCTGAGGCGAGCGCCGACATCCCCGAGCTCCGCGCCTTCGAGGGGCCCATCTCGCGCGTGGGCGCGCTGGCGCTGGACGTGGTCCAGGCGCTCGAGCCCGACGATCGCGATCTTCCCAAGCTGCGCGAGGCGACGCCCGGGCTGCGCCAGGGGCTGGCGCGCCTGCAGGTCGCGCGGGACGAGCTGGAACATGGCCGCGCCGACGCGGCCTCGCGCACCGCCCGGACCGCCCTGGGCTTGCCGGCGGTCGCGGGGCTGGGCGCCGCGCACGCGTTGCTGGCCGAGGCGCTGAACGCCATCCACGCGGCCGACGCGGGCGCCACCGCCCGGCGCGCGATCGAGCTGAACCCGGTGCTGGTCGACGGCTGGCGCGAGCTCGGTGACGCCGAGCTGGAAGCCGGCCACCTGAAGGAAGCCGAGGCGGCGTTCCGGCGCGTCATCGCCATGGACGCCACCTATGGCCTCGGTTACGCCAAGCTGGCCCAGGTGCTGCTGGAAGAGGGGCGGACGCTGGAGGCGCTGGAGGCCATCAACGAGGCGGGCGCGCGCGGCGGCGATCCCTTCTTCATCGCGGCGATCCGCGGCGACATCTACGCCGAGATGGAGCGGCACACCGACGCCGCCGAAGCCTACGATCTGGCGCTGGCGTTCGAGCCCGACGACCACTGGGCGCTGCACCAGGCGGCCATCGAGCACGGGTTCGCCGGGAACACGGCGCGCGCCTCAGAGCTGTTCCAGGCGGCGCTGGTCCACGATCGCGACGGGTGCCACCAGACGCTGGTCGACTACGGCGACCATCTGCGCCGCCTCGGGCGCATCGGCGACGCGGTGAAGCTCTACCGGCGGGCGGTCGCGGCCGTCCCGGGCGACCCCGACTGGAAGCAGACGTTGCGCGAGGCCGAGCGCGAGCTGCTGGCGGCGCCCAACTAAAAGTGGCGCCCCCCGAGCCGCTGCTGCCCGTGGCCGCTACTGTGTCAGGATAAGCGTCCCCCCATGGATCACCTCGAGCAACTGGAACAGCAAAGCGTCTACATTTTCCGGGAAGCGTTTCGACATTTCGAGCGGCTCTGCATGCTCTGGTCGATCGGCAAGGATTCGACCGTGCTGCTGTGGCTGGCCCGAAAGGCGTTCTTCGGGCACATCCCGTTCCCCCTGGTTCACATCGACACCAGCTACAAGCTGCCCGAGATGATCCAGTACCGCGATCGTCTGGCCATGGAGTACAAGCTGCAGATGATCGTCGGCCAGAACGTGGAGGCGCTGGCCGAGAAGGACACGTTTCCCCACAAGTTCGCGGCCAACCCGAACATGTTGCCGGAAGAGCAGGCGGCGCTGCGCACGGCCTGCTGCGGGCGGCTCAAGGCCGACGCGCTCAAGGCCACCCTGCACGGGACCGGCCCGCGCAAGAAGCTGAACCTGCAAACCGGCCGGTACGAGACCTTCGAGGACCGACAGCCGTACACCGGCGTCATCGTGGGCGCCCGCGCCGACGAAGAAGGGAGCCGCTCGAAAGAGCGCTACTTCTCGCCGCGCGACAAGAACAGCGACTGGGACATCGGCGACCAGCCGCCCGAGTTCTGGAACCAGTTCAAGACGGATTTCGCGCCGGGGACGCACGTGCGCATCCACCCGCTGCTCGACTGGACCGAGCTGAACATCTGGGAGTACATCAAGCGCGAGAGCATCCCGACGGTCTCGCTGTACTACGACCAGGGCGACGGGACGCGCTACCGCAGCCTGGGGTGCGGGCCCTGCCAGAAGCCGATCAAGAGCGCGTCGAAGAACGTCGACGACATCATCTACGAGCTGAAGAGCGGCGCCCTCCGTAACGTCGCCGAGCGGTCGGGCCGCCTGCAGGACGGCAAGCACGGCCTCGAAGAGCTTCGGCGCAAGGGGTACATGTGAAACAGACCGCGGCTGTGGCGCAACAGGCAGAGAGAGAAACCTTCAACGTCGTGATCGTCGGGCACGTCGATCACGGCAAGAGCACGGTGGTCGGCCGGTTGCTGGCCGACACCGACGCGCTGCCGCTCGGCAAGCTGGACGCCGTGCGCCGCGAGTGCGAGCGGACCGGCAAGCCGTTCGAGTACGCCTTCCTGCTGGACGCGCTGTCCGACGAGCAGGACCAGGGGATCACGATCGACACGGCGCGCTGCTTCTTCAAGAGCGCCAAGCGCGACTACATCATCATCGACGCCCCCGGCCACATCGAGTTCCTGAAGAACATGATCTCGGGCGCGGCGCGCGCCGAGGCGGCGGTGCTGGTCATCGACGCCAAGGAGGGCGTCCGCGAGAACAGCCGGCGCCACGGCTACATCCTGTCGATGCTCGGCATCCGCCAGGTCGTGGTCTGCGTGAACAAGATGGACCTGGTCGGCTACGACCAGGCGCATTTCCGGGCCATCGAGAAGGAATACCGCGGGTTCCTGGAGGGAATCGGCGCGGTCAGCCCGCGCGCCTTCGTGCCGGTCTCGGCGATGAACGGCGTGAACCTGGCCAAGCGCGGCGCCAAGGAGACGGCCTGGTACGACGGGCCGACCTTGCTCGAGCTGCTCGACACCATCTCGAAGGCGCCGTCCAAGGTCGACCAGCCGCTGCGCATGCCGCTGCAGGCGGTCTACAAGTTCACCAAGCACGGCGACGACCGGCGCATCTTCGCGGGACGGATCGAGGCCGGCAAGGTCAGCGTCGGCGACAAGGTGGTGTTCTCGCCTTCGAACAAGACGTCGACCATCAAGACCATCGAGGGGTTCAACGTTGCGCCGCGGGATTCGATCGAGGCCGGCTGGTCGACCGGCTTCACGCTGACCGAGGAGATCTACGTCACCCGGGGCGAGGTCATGAGCCACGCCGACCGGGCCCCGGCGGTGTCGACGCGCGTCCGCGCCAACATGATCTGGCTGGGCAAGGCGCCCTTCGTGGCCGGCAAGGACTACAAGCTGAAGCTGGGGACCACGGCGGTGGCCGTGAAGCTTTCGAAGATCAACAAGGTCATCGACGCCAGCCTCTCGGCTCCCGCCATCCCGAGCGGGTCCGCGCGCTCGCCGGCGGCCGGGCCCGCCGGGCAGAGCTCGCCCGCCTCCGACGGGATGAACCCCCCGCTCGACAAGAAAGAGGTCGGCCGTCACGACGTGGCCGACGTGATCCTGGAGGCCCAGCAGCCGATCGCCTTCGACCTGTCGGCGGATTGCGAGGCCACCGGCCGGTTCGTGATCGTCGACGGCTACGACGTGGCGGGCGGCGGGATCATCACGGCCGCCGTCGCCGACGAGCTCGGCGATCTCCGCCACGAGGCCCGGCTGCGCGACTTCAACTGGGTGGCCGGCGGCGTCACCGCGGTTCAGCGCGCCCAGCACAACGGCCATCGGGCGGCGCTGGTCATGTTCGTCGGCAAGGCCGGCACCGGCAAGCACAAGTACGCGCGCGCCGTCGAGCGGGCGCTGTTCGACGCCGGCAAGCAGGTCTACATGCTGGACGGCAAGAACGTTCTTCTGGGCGTCGACCACGACCTGTGGGTCGACGCCGCTCAGTCCGAGCTGGTGCGCCGGTTCGGCGAGGTGGCGCACATCCTGCTGAACGTTGGCCTGATCGTGGTCTCCACGACCAACGCCATCGGGTTGGCGGACGCGACGGCCGTCCAGGCGCTGATCCCGGACACGGCGATGTTGCTGGTCGACGTCGATCCCGAAGACGCCAGCACGCAGGCCTGCGATCTGCGCATCCGCGGCACCGAGCCCGAGGCCGAGGTCATCGCCCGCATCGCGGAGCTGCTCGACCGAAATCACATCACCGCCACCTGATCGGCCGCGCGCGGCGGTGCCGGGAAGGCGCGCGCTGGGCGCGCTTCAATAGCCGGACGCGAGGCGACCGAATGTGACAGAGTACGGCCGATGCAACTCGAGCTCGCCGCTCGCGGCGACCAGCAAAACTCCGACGCCACTCCGCGGCCACAGCCGTTCAGCCCGGACCAGCTGGCCCGCGAGCTGAACCCGGCGCAGGCCGAGGCGGTGGTGCACCCGCCGGGGCCGCTGCTGGTCGTGGCGGGCGCCGGGTCGGGGAAGACCCGCGTCATCACCTACCGCCTGGCCCGGCTGGTGGCCGGCGGCGCCGATCCGCGGCGCATCGTGGCGGTGACCTTCACCAACAAGGCCGCCGGCGAGCTGCGCGAGCGCGCCGACAAGCTGCTCTGGGAGCGCATCCGCGTGGGCAGCCGCGGCTTGTGGGTGGGAACGTTCCACTCGATCTCGGCGCGGCTCTTGCGCCAGTGGGGCGAGGCGATCGGCCTGCGCAAGGACTTCGTCATCTACGACGACGACGACCAGAAGCGCCTGCTCGGCCGGGTGTTGACCGATCTGAAGGTGCCGGAGCGGATGTTTCCGGTGCGCCAGGTGCTGTCGGTCATCGACCGCGCCAAGAACCAGGGGCAGAGCGCCGCCGCGTTCCAGTCGAACGACTACTTCGACGACGTGGTGGGGAAGGCCTATCGCCTCTACGAAGAGCGGCTGGCGGCGGCCAACGCCACCGACTTCGGCGGCCTGCTGCTCTCGACGCTGCAGCTCTGCGCCAGCGACACGCCGGCGGCGCGCGAGATCGCCGAGCGCTTCGATCACGTGCTGGTCGACGAGTTCCAGGACACCAACAGCGTGCAGTACCGGCTGGTGCGGCTGCTCTCGCGCCGGACCGGCAGCATCACCGTGGTGGGCGACGAGGACCAATCGATCTACCGCTGGCGGGGTGCGGACATCCGCAACATCCTCGACTTCGAGGGCGACCACCCGGGCGCCAAGATCGTCAAGCTGGAACAGAACTATCGGTCGACCGGGAACATCCTGCGCGCCGCCAACTCGATCATCGAGAAGAACAGCGAGCGCCGGCCGAAGCGCCTGTTCACGGAGGCCGGAGACGGCGACCCGATCGTCATCTTCGAGGGCGAGACCGAGCGCGACGAGGCGGATTTCGTGGCCTCGCGCATCGAAGCCGGTCTCTCGGCGGCGCGGGCGCCCCGCGATTTCGCGGTGTTTTACCGGACGAACGCGCAGTCGCGCGTGCTGGAAGACGCGCTGCGGGCGCGCGATCTGCCGTATTCGGTGGTCGGCGGAACGCGCTTCTTCGATCGGGCCGAGATCAAGGACCTCATCGCCTACATGCGCGCCATCGCCAACCCCGACGACGGGCTGTCGCTGCAGCGGATCGTCAACGTCCCGGCCCGCGGGATTGGCGCGGCCACCGTCGACCGCATCGGCGACCTGGTCTACGCGCGCAAGATCTCGGCCTGGCAGGCGCTGGAGCTGGTGTCGACCGACGATCAGCTCCTCGGCACCGGGCCGCGCAAGAAGGTGGCGGCCTTCGTCGAGTTGATGCGCCGGCTGCGCGCCGAGAGCGCCGGCCTGGGGCCGGCGGCGCTGGCCGAGAAGGTGCTGGAGCTGACCGGCTATCGCGACGCGCTGGCCGGCGAGGCGACGCTGGAGGCGGAGGGGCGCATCGAGAACCTGCTGGAGCTGATCGCGCAGATGCGCGAGTACGAGCGCGAGGCCGAAGAGCCGACGCTGTACGGCTTTCTCGAGCGGGTGGCGCTGGCCTCCGACGTCGACGGCTACGACCCCGACAAGGGCGCGGTCTCGTTGATGACCGTGCACACCGCCAAGGGGCTGGAGTTCCCGGTCGTGTTCATCACCGGCCTCGAGGAGCGCATCTTCCCGCACGCGCGCAGCGTCGACGACGATTCGGCCGTCGAGGAAGAACGCCGTCTCTGCTACGTCGCCGTCACGCGCGCGCGCCAGCAGCTTTACTTGTCGTGCGTGCGGAGGCGGCGCCTCTCCGGGCAGGAGCTGCCCGGCATGCCCAGCCGCTTTCTCCGCGATCTCCCGTCGGAGGGTATCGAGCAGATCGTCACCTCGCGCCCGCCCGAGTACACCGACTACAGCAGCCAAGGTCGCGGCCCCTGGGGCGGGCGCTGGTCGCGCGACGAGCCCGAGTATCCGCTGAACCGGCCGGTTCCCAAGCGGCCGGTCGCCGCCGCGCCGGGGACGCGCCGCAAGCCGGGTGAGCTGACCGTCGAGTACGACGGCGACGCCGCGCCCGGTTCCGGCTTGCAGGTGGGCAGCAAGCTGCGCCACCCCTCGTTCGGCGTCGGTGAGGTCCGCGCCTGGCAGGGACAGGGCGCCGATCTGAAGGTCACGATCAAGTTCCCGGCCGTCGGCGTGAAGACGATTCTGGCGCGCTTCCTGTCGAATCCCTGACGCCGGGCCGCCCGGTCGGCTCGCGGCGGACATCGTTGTCGCGCGTCGGGGATCCTCGGTACAATGGCGGCATGATTGCCATCGGTCTGACGTTTGTTGCCGCCTCTCACGTCGTCTCGCCCTCCGCCGCGCCGGCGCACGCAGCACCCGTCACGCTCGCGCAGGTGGTGTTTCGCGGCGGGCCCATCGCGCCGCCGCCGCCGGCCGTCGAGGAACGGGTCCAGCCTCGTCCCGGCTGGGTCTGGGTGCCGGGCAACTACCAGTGGCGTGGACGCCGCTACGTCTGGATGCGCGGACACTGGGAGCACGAGCGCCCCGGCCGCCGCTGGCAACCTGGCCGCTGGGAAATGCGCGGCGGCCAGTACGTCTGGGTCGGGGGCGAATGGGTCGCGGGCGGTGAGCCGGGCC
>JAICYS010000117.1 GCA_025934105.1 Myxococcota bacterium
CCGATCCGGTTCCTCAAGGATCGCGACGGACGCCTCAGCCACCACAAGCGATCGGGCTGGTTTTCGCCCTGGCAGGCCGCCTGGATCAACCTGCGCGCCATGTTCGTCTACGGCGCGGACTTCTTCCTTTACAAGCCGGGCATCGTCTTGCTGGTGCTGGGCCTGCTGCTGACGTTGCCGCTGTCGTTCGGGACGATCACGCTGGGGCCGATCACGTTCGACCTGCACTGGATGCTGCTGGGGCTGTCGCTGTCCATCCTGGGGCTGCAGTGCATCTACATGGGGATCCTGTCGCAGATCTTCTTCGACTACGGCGGCGAGGTGACCGCCAAGTGGTTCCGGCGCTTTCCGTACACGCGGACCGTGTTCATCTCGGCCGGACTCTTCGGCATCGGCCTGCTCTGCGGCGGGCTGCTCACGCGGACGTACGTCAAGAACGGCCTGCATTTGCCGGTGGGCGCGGCCGTCAACAACCTGGGGGCGACCGGGCTGCTGCTGGCGATCCTGGGGTTCATGACCTTCACCTTCACGCTGCTGCTGCACTCGACGGCGGTGGCGGTGAGGCGCAAGTGAGCGTGGTGCGGCAGGAGGCGTTCCTGCAGCACGGCGGCGGCACGCCGGTCGACCGCTTCGGCGTCTGGCTGTCGGGCCGCCAGCTCCGCCGTTACGCCGGCGGCTTCGCGGGCAAGCGCGTCGGCGACTTCGGCTGCGGGTACCAGGCGGCCTTCGCGCGCACGGTGCTGGGCGAGGTGGAACAGGCGGTGCTGATCGACGTCGCGCTGGCCGACGACCTGAAGGCGCACCCGCGCGTGCAGGCGATCGAGGGCGCGCTCCCCGGGGCGCTGGCGGCGCTGCCGTCCCGGTCGCTGGACGTGGTGATGATCGTCTCCGTGCTCGAACACGTGACCGAGCCGCAGCGCTTGCTCGACGAGGCGCACCGCCTCCTCGCGCCGGGCGGCGTCGCCCTCTTCAACGTCCCCTCCTGGCGCGGCAAGAAGTTCCTCGAGCTCTCGGCCTTCCGCCTGCGCCTCAGCCCCGCGGCCGAGATGGACGACCACAAGATGTATTACGACGTCCGCGATCTGTGGCCGATGCTGGTGAAAGCCGGCTTCCGCCCCAGCCGGATCAAATGCTTTTCACACAAGTTCGGCCTCAACACCTTCGCGGTCTGCCGGACCGGGCAGGTCGGCTAGTGCACCGCCGTCGAAATAGCCTCAACGCCGAGGCCGACAAGCCGCGCGGGACGCGAGGCGCGACGACGAGGAATACCCGTAGGTATTGTGAGGAGAAGCAACGAAGCGTCCGGCGCGGATCGTCGGCCGAACGTGACGCGATTTCGACGGCGGTGCACTACAGTCTCAAGAGCTCCACGGCGCCGCGGCCATCGAGTCGGCGCGGCCCCGGCACCCAGGTCCCCCGCAGCACCTCGGTCCCCGGGCGCTTCCGGTAGACGGCCTCCAGGCTGTAGATCTCGCCCGGCCGCCACCAGGACGTCGGCCAGGTGAACCCGCCGGCGATCTCCAGGTCTTCGGGCGCCGCCGGAAGGGTGGACAGGCGCGGCGCCGCCGCGACCTTGGCGTGCACCGAGAACCGCACGTCGCCCGGCATGGCGCCCGCCACGAAGAACATCGTCAGGCTGCGCCGGGCGCCCCGCCGCTGGATTTCGCCGATGAGCGCCGTGCCCCCTTCGAACGTCGCGGTCACGTGGCGGTCGAACCGCGCCGCCAGGGCCTGGCGCCACCGCGCCGCGGCCGCCCCGTCGCCGCGCCGGACGGCCAGGTTGTGCGCGATGCGGAGCTGGTCGGTCGTGACCGGCGCGCCGGCCGGGTCGGCGGCCGGCTGCCCCAGCATGGTGCGCCACTCCCAGGTGACCCAAGGATCCCAGCGCACGCTGCGCACCGGTTCGGTGGGGCCGTCCCAGATCTTTTGCCACAGCGACGGCTCGCGCTCGTCCAGCGCATAGCCGTCCAGCGGCGCGTGGGGCCCCTTGCGGTCGAAGACCCACAGGCACCCGACCGCGTGCACGTGATAGCGGTCGGCCGCCTCGCGGAGGTCCGGCGGTGAGGCCAGCCGCGTGTCCATGACGTAGACCCGCGTCGCCTCGCTGACGCCCGCCGCGACCGGCTGCCCGGGTGACGACAGCCGCGGCCGCAGCTCCCACTGCAGCGCCCAGCCGTCGTGGATGCCGCCGTGATAGGCCACGCCGGCGCTGGGCGGCACGCGCCCCAGGAACCAGCGGAGGACTGCCTCCTTGTCGAGATCGGTGTCGAGGTTGACCTCGGCGAAGCGCCCGCCCGTCTCGCGCGCCAACCGCACCAGCGACAGGCCGTCCTTCAGGATCAGCAGCACCGGCAGCCCCAGCACGATGGCGGGGACGAAGGGCAGCAGGCGCCCGATGCGGGGCCGCCCGCCCGGCGGCAACCGGGACGCCGCCCAGCGGGCCAGGTCGCCGACCGAGGCCGCCAGCGCGCCGATCGCCAGCCCGAAGTAAGCCGCGAAGTAGTGCGGCCAGAAGATGTGGACGTCGGCCCCTTGCTTGAAGACCACGTACTGGACGACGGCGCAGAAGAGCAGGGGAAGCGCCAGGAGCTCGAGGTGGCTCCGCTTGCGCCAGGCGCGCACCACGATCACCGGCAGCGCCAGCTTGCCGAGGGCGATGGCCAGCCCGGTGAACATCAGCTCGATCCGATAGCGCCGCGCGGCCAGCACGACGCTGAGCGGGAGGTCGGCTCCGCTCCTCCGCAGCAGGTAGAACGTCAGCACGTCGGAGATCCGCGTGCTGGCCGACAGCGCGGCCAGCTCGGCCGCGAACGCCACCGCCGCCGCCACGCACAGAAAACCCCAGTACCGCGCGACGGGCCGATCGCGCAGCTCCATCCGCCGGCGCGGCGGCACCAGGAACAGGTAGACGAACAGCCCGCCCACGAACGCCGCGCCCCACAGGTAGGCGGCCCAGTCGTGGTTGAGCGCCCAGAAGAACCCCAGCACGCTGGCCGCGGCGTAGCGCTCGCGCCAGGTGCGGACGTACCGCACGTAGGCCCAGGTCGCCAGCACGGTCCCGAACATTACCGGCTGCTCGAGGTCGTGGTAGTTCGCGTACCCCAGGGTGATCGGCAGCGCGACGTACGCCAGCGCCGCCAGACCGCCGGCGACGTCGCCCCACAGCTCGCGCCCGAGCTTGGCCAGCAGCCAGGTCGTGGCCGTCACGTAGACCAGCGGCGGCAGGCGCAGCACCCAGTCGTGCAGGCCGAACACCCGGGTCAAAAACGCGATCACCCAGAACACGCCCAGCGGGTGGTGCATGTAATAGGACGACGGCGGCGGCCGGTGGTCCGTGTACACCTCGACAGGCAGCCAGGTGTTCCAGTGGTGCATGTTGTACGCCGCGGTGCCGATCACCGACGTGGACGCGTAGTGTCCGTCGGGAAACGGCCCGCCGATGCCCAGGAACGACACGCCGAACGCGATCGCGACCGCGATCCAGGCCAGGGCGCGGCCGGCGCGATCCGAGGCTTCCATCTAGCCGGTGACGATCTTCGTGCCTTCGTAGTCGAAGTTCAGCACGACCTCGACCAGCCCCTCGGCGCGCAGCGCGCGGCGAAGACGCGTCTTCTGCTCGGTGTAAAACAGCAGGAACCCGCCGCCGCCCGCGCCGATCAGCTTGCCGCCGAGGGCGCCGTTCTCCATGGCCAGCGCGTACCAGCGGTCGATGTCCGGGTTCGACATCATCTTCGACCGCTTCTTCTTGTGCATCCAGTGCTCGTCCATGATGCGGCCGAGATCGGTCAGGTTGCCGGTCTCGATCGCCTCCAGGCTGCGCTGGCCCAGCTCTTTCACGTAATGCAGGTTGTTGACCATCGCCGGGTCGGCGGTCCTGGTCTTGTCGTCCTGCTCTTTCAGCACCTGGCCGGCCGCCCGGTAAAAGCCCGTCGACACCATGATCAGGTTGTCTTCCAGAAGGTCCAGGGTGTCCGCGCTGGCACGCACCGGCCGCGCCGAGACCGTGTCGTCCTTGTTGAACTCGAAGACGGTGACACCGCCGAACGCCGCGATGTACTGGTCCTGCTTGCCGATCGGCTCCTTGAGGACGTCGATCTCGATGTGGCAGGCCATCTCGGCCAGCTCGCGCGGGTGGATGTTCTGCCGCTTGAACCGGTGCAGCACCTTGAGGAGGCAGGTGGTGAAGCTGCCCGACGAGCCGAGCCCGGTCCCCGACGGGATGTCCGCCATGCTGGTGATCTCGAGGTTGGGCCCGCGGATCTCGGTCAGCGCCAGCGCCTCGCGCAAGATCGGGTGGCGGATCTCGGAGACCTCCTTCACCCGCTCGATCTGCGAATAGCGCAGCAGCATCTCCTTCATGGGCGTCTCGTGCATCGAGACGTAGACGTACTTGGTCATGGCGGCGGCGATCAAAAACCCGCCGTGCTCGCGGTAATAAGAGGGAAGATCCGTGCCGCCTCCGCCGAGGGAGACGCGCAGAGGGCTGCGACCGATGATCAAAGTCGGCAAATCCTGCCAGCGCGGCGACTGGCGGGCAAGCGCCTTGCCGCCGGCGCCGCCTCCGTACGAAAGTCCTGCCGTGGCCGACCCCCGGACGAGCCGACGCGACTGGTTGGCGGTGATTCCCGTGCTCTTGCTGGCTGGGTGGGTCTTCGCGCCCTTCTTCGCCGACGTCCGGAGCATGGGCTTTCAGGACTGGGACTCGCAGGCCGCCTACCGGTACGTGACCGTGCTGGCGCTGCGGCACGGCCAGCCTCCCTGGTGGAATCCCTGGTTCTGCGGCGGCTTTCCGGCCTGGGGCTACGCCGAAGGGGCGACCAACTTCATCTCGCCGTTCGCGCCGCTCTATCTGCTGTTCTCGTTCCCCCTGGCGCTGAGGCTGGAGGCGGTCGCGGCCACCGTCGTGGCGGTGCTGGGCGCTTTTCTGCTGGCCGGCCGGTTCACGCGCAGCCCGGCCTGGCGCGCGCTGGTGGCGGCCGTCTGGGTCCTCAACAGCCGGTGGGCGCTGCAGATCGCGGCCGGCCACCTCTGGCACCTGGCCTACGCCTGGGCGCCGTTCGCCTTCTACTTCTTCGACCGGGCGGTCGCCGAACGCCGCTACACGCTGGGCGGGCTGGCCGGCGCGGCGCTGGCGCTGATGATCTACGTGGGCGGCATCTACCCGTATCCGCAGACGGTTCTGGTCCTGTGGCTGTTCGCGATCGGCCTGGCCGCCGGCACCCGCAGCGTCCGGCCGCTGCGGACCATGGTCGTGGCGGCCTTCACCTCGCTCGGGCTGGCCGCGCCCAAGCTGCTGCCGGTGCTGGCGACCATGCGCCGCTACCCGCGCCTCATCGATTCGGACGAGCCGGTCTCGCTGGCGTCGGTCTGGACCATGCTGACCGCCCACCAGCAGGGGTTCGACTATTACCCGCACCTGCCGCTGCGCGTGTTCTGGGTCTGGTGGGAGTGGGGCGCCTACGTCGGCGTCCTGGGCGCGCTGGCTCTCATCGTGGCGCTGGCGGTCGGCTGGACGCCGCGGTTGGTGGCCCTCAAGGTGGCCGCCCTGGTCTGCGTCGTGTTCTCGCTGGGGCAGGGGGTCTGGACGGCGCTGCACCGGCTGCCGGTGTTCAGCTCGCAGCATCTGCCGGCGCGGATCCTGTTCCTGGCCATCCTGCTGCTGGCGCTGGTGCTGGCCGCCGCCGCCGACGCGCCCTGGGCGCGTTTCACCGCCCGGCGTCGCTGGGCCGAGGCCGCCGCGCTGGCCCTGGTCTGCGCCTACGGGTGGGATCTGGCCACCGTCGCGCGGCAAGCCACCGTTGCCCCCTTCAAGCTGCAGGTCCCGACGGTGACCGCCTCGGCCGAGTTCCGCCAGGAACGCTTCCAGCACTACCGCTACGGCAAGCCGGTGGTCCCGCCGGCCATCCGCGACCGCTACGAGTGGCCGGCCAAGATCATCTACCCGTCGATGCTGGCCAACACCGGCATGGTGACCTGCTACGGCGTGCCGCCCGAGTTCAAGAGCGCGGTGGTCGGCAGCGATCAGCCGGGCGACCGCGGCCTGGTGTTCCTGACCGGCCCCGGGCGCGCGACGCTGGCGCACTGGGATCCCAACGGCGTTTCGGTGCGCGTGACCGGGGCCGGTCCCGACACGCGCGTCGTCTATGACGCCAGCTTCGACCCCGGCTGGCGCGTGAACGGCCGTCCCGCCCTCGACCACCAGGGGCTGGTGGCCGGCCCGGTGCCCCTCGGTGATTCGACGGTGCGGATTCGCTACCGCCCCGTGGGACTGCTGCTCGGGCTGCTGCTGTTGGCGCTGACCGTTGCCGCTTCGATCGGCGCGCTCAGGATTTCAGCAGGTGCCCCTCGTGGCACACCTTGAGCACGTGCCAGCCCATCCCGCCCGTGTAGGTGCATAGGTCGATGTTCCAGTAGTGCCAGATGCTGACCGCCAGCCAGACGGCCAGCAGGGCGGGGCGCGGCTTCATCACGACCGCCATGGCGAAGAACAGCGGCAGCGCCAGCAGCAGATAGCGGCTCATGCCGACCAGCGCGATCGGCAGCATGCCGATGGTCGCGATGGCGATCGTGACCCAGAACGTCAGCGCCCAGAACGTCCGCTGGGCGGGGGGAAAGCGCGCCAGCGCCTCGCGCCGCCCCAAGAGGTACCAGAACAGCGCCGCCACCCACCAGAGCGCCTCGTGAAGCGGGTAATCGATCCCTTCGACCAGCCACTCGGGATCGGGCCACAGCAGGGCCGACAAGCTGGGATCGTGCCTGAAGGCTTGCCCATGCGCGTGGATGTAGGCCAGCGGGTCGCCGAACCGAATCGCGTGGACGGCCATCAACGTCAGCTCGCCCCACCCGCAGAGCACCGCCAGCCCGCACAGGCGCGCCCAGTCCCGCCAGGTCCACCCCGGGCGCTGGAGCTGCTCGACGAGCAGGCCGGCGGCGTAGGCCAGGCCGACGGCGGAGCCGGTGATGCGCACGCCGCTGGTCGCCCCGGCCAGCAGCGCGCCCAGCAGGTGCCAGCGCCGCGAGAACGCCATGAACGCGCCCATCGCCAGGACCAGCGTCAGCGGCTCGGTCTGGATGGTGACCAGGCAGTACCCGGTGGTGAAGGTGTTGAACAGCAGCAGCGCCAGATAGGTCTCGGCGACGCCCAGCCGCTCGGTCAGCGCCGGCCCGGTCCACAGGAACAGGAACAGGAACGAGCAGACCAGCGAGACCGCCAGCAGCGCAAAGTCGATCGGCAGCCCCGTCAGCGCGCCCACCCAGCGCCCCACCAGCCCGTAGGTCGGATAAAACGCGAGATTGCACGTGGCCGAGGAGACCGCCAGCGCCGGACCGCGCGGCGGACAGTAACGATACCCGCGCAGCCCCAGCTCGATGTACTGCCCCGAGTCCCAGCGGGCCACCACCAGCCGATCCCAGTTCGCGGGCACGCGCTCGCGCGAGGGGTCGTGAAAAGCCGGCGGGTGTCCGGGAGCCCGGTCGAAGGGCGCGCCAAACCGATCGCCCGAGCGGACCGCGACCAAGAACTGCACCGCCAGGAGCAGCAGCGCCACCGCCAGGCGGAAGGGGACCGTCGTCGCGCGCGGCGCCAGCGCCGCCCCCAGGCGGTCGACCCCGGCCCGCCGCCGCGCCCAGAAACGGTTCCAGCCGGCGATCAGGCGATCAAACGGAGCGGTCGTCATGAGCTGCGGGCAGTTTCGCTTGACACCAGCGGCGGGAACCGTAACGTACGCGGGTTCGTTGGCCGCAGGAATCGAAATTCAGGCACGTAGCTCAGTGGAAGAGCACTACCTTGACACGGTAGGGGTCGGCGGTTCAATCCCGCCCGTGCCTACCACCCTCGTTGTCGCTAGACTGCGGGCGTGAGCGAGCCAAAGAAGATCCGCCCCCGCGACAAGGGTGACGTTCCGGACGACCCGTTGTCGCGCATGCGGCACTCGGCGTCCCATGTGATGGCCGACGCCGTCAAACGCCTGCGGCCCAACGCCAAGGTGGCCATCGGCCCGTCGATCGAGACCGGCTTTTACTACGACTTCGACACCGAGCCGTTCAGCCCCGACGACGTCGCCCGCATCGAAGCGGAGATGCAGAAGATCATCGACGAGAACGTGCCCTTCGTCCGGCACGTGGTCCCGCGCGCCGAGGCGATCGAGCGGTTCCGCTCGCGCGGCGAGAAGTACAAAGTCGAGATCATCGAATCCATCCCGGAGAGCGAAGAGGTCTCGTACTTCCAGCACGGCGACTTCATCGACCTTTGCCGCGGGCCGCACGTCGAGCGCACCGGCGACATCAAGGCCTTCAAGGTGCTGTCGTTCGCGGGCGCCTACTGGCGCGGTGACGAGCGCAACCCGCAGCTCCAGCGCGTCTACGGCACGGCGTTCCCGTCGAAAGACGAGCTGAACGGGTTCCTGCACCGCCTGGAAGAGGCCAAGAAGCGCGACCACCGCGTGCTGGGCCGCGAGCTGGACCTGTTCTCGTTCGACGAGCTGGTCGGGCCCGGGTTCCCGCTCTGGCACCCGAAGGGCGCGATGGTCCGGCAGCTTCTGGAAGACCTCCTGCGGGGCGAGCTGCTGAAGCGCGGCTACCAGCCCGTGAACACGCCGCACGTGGCGCGCGAGCAGCTGCTGGTCACGTCCGGCCACATGGAGCACTACAAGGACAACCTCTTCGGCGGGATGGAGCTGGAAGGGCAGCGCTATCTGGTCAAGCCGATGAACTGCCCGATGCACATCGCGATCTACCGGTCGCAGCTCCGGTCGTACCGCGATCTGCCCATCCGGTACTCCGAGTTCGGCACCGTCTATCGCTACGAACGCTCGGGCGTGCTGCACGGCCTCTTGCGCGTGCGCGGCTTCACCCAGGACGACGCCCACCTGTTCGTCCGCGAGGACCAGATCGAGGCCGAGATGCGCGGCTGCGTCCAGTTCGCGCTGGCCATCTTGGACCTGTTCGGGTTCACCGACATCCGGCTGTTCATGTCGACCCGCCCGGAGAGCTTCATGGGCGAACCGGCGCTGTGGGACCGCGCCGAGGCCGGCATCCGCGGCGTCCTCGAAGCCACCGGCCGTCCGTTCGAGGTCGACGAGGGGGGCGGGGCGTTCTACGGCCCGAAGATCGACCTCAAGATTCGCGATGCGCTCGGCCGCGAATGGCAGTGCGGTACCTTCCAGCTCGACTTGCAGCTGCCGCAGCGCTTCGCGCTGGAGTACGTGGCCCCGGACGGAACTCGCCAGCCCCCGGTCATGATCCACCGCGCGCTGTTCGGCTCGATCGAGCGGTTCATGGCCGTGCTCATCGAGCACTTCGCCGGCGCCTTCCCGCTGTGGCTGGCGCCGGTCCAGGCCCGCGTCCTGACGGTCAGCGAAAAGACCGCCGCATACGCGGCCGAGGTCGTGGCCCGGCTGGCCGCCGAAGGGCTGCGGGTCGAATCGGACCTGTCGGCCGACAAGCTGGGCGCCAAGATTCGCCGGGCTCAGCTCGAGAAGATTCCTTACATGGTGGTCGTCGGCGAAAAGGACATGGCGGCCGGTGTAGTCTCTCCTCGCACCCGAGAAGGAGCGCAACAGCCAGCCACGCCGGTCGATGATTTCGCCAGGCGCCTGGCCGCGGAGGCAAAATTTCCGGTTCTCGGGGAGACCCCGGCGGGTCCGCCGGCATTACAATGACTGGTCTATCGCCGGTGGGTCCGGGAACCAGCTCCGGCACCTAACTTAACCACCACGAACGAGGAGAAAGAACATCCCAAGGCCATTCAATCAAGCTCCCCCCAGCGCGACGGACAACTACCGTGTGGGCCGTCGCATCCGCGTGCCCGAGGTCCGCGTCATTGGCGCCGACGGTGCGCAAGTCGGTGTCATTCCGACTCAGGAAGCGCTCAAGCTGGCTGAAGATGCCGGGCTCGAGCTGGTCGAAGTCAATCCGCGGGCCGTTCCGCCGGTCTGCAAAATCATGGACTTCGGAAAGTTCAAGTACGAGACGTCGAAGAAGGAAAAGGCTTCGCGCAAGCACCAGTCGACGATCGTGCTCAAGGAGATCAAGCTCCGCCCGAAGACCGACGAGCACGACTTCGACTTCAAGGTGAAGCACATCCGGCGGTTCCTCGCCGAAGGGAACAAGTGCAAGCTCGTCATCGTCTTCCGCGGCCGCGAGATCGTCCACCCCGAGACGGGGCAGGCGATGCTCGACCAGGTCGTGAAGAATGTCGGCGACGTGGCGATGGTCGAGCAGCGTCCCATGATGGAGGGGCGCCGCATGGTGATGGTCATCGGCCCACGCGGCGGTCTCATTCGCAGCACGGCCGCCCCGACCGCGTCCGTCAGCGCTCCGGCCCCCGCGCCGGCGACGACGCCGCCGCCGAACATTCCGCGTCCGACCACCGTCGCGACCGGTCCGGCGCCCACGCCGGTCCCCGCCGCCGCCAAGGGCTGACGACCGGAATAGGATAGGATGGCGGGCGCATGAGGCGCCCGCTCTGTCTCGCCGCTGCGCTGCTCTGCGCGCTGGCGGCGGCTGGCTGCCGGAGAGATGGCTGCGTCGGCGGCGACGACGGCACATGTCTGCCGCCGCCTCCCTGCGCCGCCCTGGCGCCGCCGGTCTGTTCCGGCAAGCCCGTCCTGCGGGTCGCGCGCATCGGCGACGAGGACGAGCGCGTCCCGGCCAGCCCCAAGGCCCTGGCCGGCCGCGGCGACTTCGTGATGGAGAACGATCAGGTCCGCGTCGTCCTGGACGGACCCGACCACCCGCACTTCCTGGCGCCTTCGGGCGGCGCGATCCTGGACCTGGCGCCGCTCGGCGGAAGCGGCGGCGATCAGATCAATTCGATCTATCACGCGGCCGGGTTGCTGCCGCGCGACGCCGTCCATTACGAGACGGCCGAGCTGCTGGATTCGGGGCTGGATCCGTCGGCGGCGGGCGCTTTCGTCGCGGTGGTCTTCCGCGGGCACCTGGAGGGCGACACGCGCGTGACCGTGGTGACCCGCTACGAGCTGCGCCGCTGCGAGGACGGCGTCCGGGTGCGGACCGACCTCTACAATGGCGCGCCCGCGCCCAACACGCTGTACCTGACCGACGGGTTCTTCTGGGGCGACGACAGCCTGGTGCCGTTCGTGCCGGGGCAGGGGATGGGGTTCCTCGAGCCGAACCTCGACTTGCTGAACATCGACCAGGCCTGGCGGACCTGGCCGTTCCTGGCCGCGCGGCCGCAGTCGCAGCCCGAGATCGCGTACGCCGTGGTGTCGTGCGATCACGCCACCTCGTCCGGATTCACCAGCACCACGCTGTCGGCGTCAGGCGTCCCGCTGGGCGTCACCCAGCCCGGCGACGGCTTCCACTTCGAACGCTTCATCGCGGCCGTCCCCACCGCCTCTGGCCTGGCACCGGCCGTGGCCGAAGCCTTGCGCGTGCGCACGGCAGTGCACGGGGACGCCGCGCCCGTGACGGTCACCGGCCGGGTCGTCGCCAACGGCGCCCCCGTCGACAGCGGCGGCTCCGGCCAGGTCGCCTCCTTGCTGTTCTACGAACCGGCCTTCGGCCCGGACCCCGACGACCCGAGCCGCCGCATCCCCTGGAGCGAAACCGTGCCGGCCGCCGACGGGACGTTTCAAGTGGTGCTGCCGCCGAAGCGCACCTATCGCGTCCAGCCTTACGCGTTCGGGCTGCCGGCCGGGCCGGCCACCTCGTTCAGCGTCACCGGCGCCGGCGCCGGCAGCGACAGCGGCGCCTTCCCGATCGGCGACCTGTCGATCACGGCGCCGGCCCACCTGAACGTCACCGTCCAGTCCGCGCCCGGCGTGCCGGCCACCTATGCCGAGGTCGTCATCATCCCGGTGGCGGATCCGGCGGCCACCGGCGCCCCCACGCCCAGTCTCTACGATCTCTTTTCGGGGTGCTCGCCGATGCTGGGCGCGCCCCACGGCGGGGCGCCGGCCTGCAACCGCGCCTTTCCGCTGAACGGCTCGCTGCGGAACCTGGCGCTGCCGCCCGGGCAGTATTTCGTCTACGCCACGCGCGGACCATTCGCGACGCTGGACCGGGCGGAGGTCGACCTCGCGCCCGGGACGTCGGCCGAGGTCACGCTGCTGGTCCAGTCGCTGGCCTCTGAGCTGCTGCCCGACGGGGTGATCTCGGGCGACTTCCACGTGCACGGCGGCGCCAGCTTCGACTCGGCCATCCCCGACCAGGACCGCGTCGTGAGCTTCCTGGCCACCGGCGTCGATCTGGTCGTCGCCACCGACCACAACGTCGTGACCACGTATCAGTCGACGCTGGAGCACCTCGGCGCCACGCACGCGCTGTTCGTGATCTCGGGCGTCGAGCAGACACCCAACATTCCCTGGTTCTACGTCCCCGGGCACGAGTTCCCGCGCACGCTGGGCCACTTCAATTTCTGGCCGCTCACGCCCGACGCAATGGACAGCCGCAACGGCGCGCCCTGGTCCGAGCTGCGCGAGCCGGGGCAGCTGATGGACGACATGGACCTGGTGTTCGCCAACCCCGACACCGCCATCCGCCAGCTCAATCACCCGTACATTGCCGCCAAGCTGGGGCGCGACCAGGGCTACGCGCGGGCCATCGAGTACGACCCGACCACGCCGATTCCAAGCCAGCCGACCAGCGGCGCCAGCTTCGCCGGCAACACCTTGGCCCGCACGCCCGGCAGCGGGCCGGGCCACCACTGGCGGAACGACGACTGGAACGTGCAGGAGGTCATGACCGGCGCGTCGCGCGCCGACTGGCTCCGCTCGCGCGCGCTCTGGTTTTCGATGCTGTCGCAAGGGTTGCTCCGCACCGGCACCGCCAACAGCGACTCGCACACGCTGTCCATCGAACAGGTGGGCTACCCGCGCAACTTGATCTGGGGCGGCCACGACAAGACCGCGCTCGACATCGACGCCTTCGACGGCGACGTCCTGGCCGGCCACGTCGAGGGGACCAACGGCCCGGTCCTGGACGTGACCCTCGACGACGGGCGCGGCACCGTCCACCGCCCCGACCGGACCGCCTTCCCCGTGGCAGCCGGCGCCACGCTGCACGTCACCGTCTCCGCCGCGCCCTGGATCCCCGTCGAAGAAGTGCGGATCTTCGTGAACGGCCGACAGCTCCCCGCCGACACGGTGCAGGTCCAGCAGCCCGCCACCTGGGATCCGCTGGGCGGACAACCGATCCGCTACGCCGACGCCCAGGTGAACCTGTCGGCCCTGCTGCCGGGCAGCGGCGACGCCTGGCTGGTCGTCGAAGCCGGGATGCACCAGGACACGCCGCCGGACACCGACGGCGACGGCCTTCCGGATCTGCCGGACGCCGACGTTCCCGGCCGTCCGGACAGCCTGGGCGACCACCGGTTCGACCTGCAGGCCATCGCGCCGGGAGTCTGGCCGGCCGCCTTCACGAACCCGTTCTTCATCGACGTCGACGGCGACGGTCAATGGAAACCTCCGGGCCTTCCATGAACCGCCGGCGCGCGACGGCGCTGGGCGCGGCGGCGCTGGCTGCCCTGGCGCTGTCCTCCGCCCGTCCCGCCCGCGCCCAGCAGGGGTGCGCGCCCGCCTTCGACGCCGCGGCCAGCCCGCTGGCTGGCGGCACCAGCACCTTCAATCCCGCCGATTTCGGCAGCGTGCCCGACGTCTGCCCGGCCGGCGAGGCCACCCTGCGCCTGCGCGGCGAGCTGGTCGACGCCAGCGGCGCGCCCGATTTCTTCGGCCGCCTGGTCGGCAGCGCGACGGTCCATGCTCGCCGGGTGGTCACGCCCCGCACCTGGGTGGGGCTGTCCATCGACCTCCTCGATGACCGCTACGTGAACGACGCCGGGCTGGCGGCGTCCGGCCCCTCGTTCGGGCCGGCCACGGTGGGGTTCCACTGGACCGCGCTCGAGCGCGGCCGGACCGCGCTGGCCCTTCACACGCGCCTGCTGCTCCCGCTGGACACCGCCCGCCGCTCGGGCCTGGAGGCCGGGGTCGAGGTGGGGGCGGCGGCCCGGACGGCGCTTCCGCGGCGCTTCACGGTCGACGGCGGCCTGACCCTGGCGACGCCGGTCGACTTCGTGGGCGGACAGGCCCACGGGCAGCTTCGGCCCAATGTGCTGGCCGAGGCCTGGTGGTCGCGCTCGGCCCGGCTGGCCTTCTTCGCGGGGGTCGCGGCCACCCTGGAGGCGGCGCCCGAACCGGCCCTGCGGCTGCTTTCGCCGCGGGCCGGGCTGCGGGGTGGGCTGCGCCACCACCTCTGGCTGGCGTTGCTGGCCGAAGCCCCGGTGGCGGGAACCGACCGGACCACTGTGGTCGCCAGCGGCTTCCTGGGCTGGAGCCCGTGACGACCCCGTTCGTAATTGCTTGCCCAAAGGGCCGAGATCGATATACTTCCGCGCTCTCGTCATGCCCAAGATCAAGATGAAGTCGAACAGCAGCGCGAAGAAGCGCTTCAAGCTGACCGCCAAGGGTCGGGTCAAGCGGAAGAAGGCTTATCTGCGCCACAACTTGACCTCGAAGACGACGTCCGCGAAGCGCAGGCTGCGCCGCGGAGGCTACATCAGCAAGACGCAGGAGCATCAGATCAAGGCGATGCTCCCTTACGCTTAACAGGAACAGGTCATGCCGCGCGCAAAAGGTGGTTACAAGTCCCGTCAACGCCGCAACCGGATTCGCAAGCACGCGAAGGGGTTCCGGGGCGGCCGGTCCAAGCTCTGGAAGGCGGCAATCGAAGCCGTCCACCGCAAGTGGCGCTACGCGCTGTTCCACCGGCGCAAGCGCAAGCCCGACTTCCGTGGCCTGTGGATCATCCGCATCAACGCCGCCGCGCGCGAGCTGGGGGTCTCCTACTCGAAGCTGATCGCGGCGCTCGACAAGGCGAACGTGGCGCTGGACCGCAAGATCCTCTCGGACCTGGCCATCAGCGACCCGGGCGCCTTCAAGAAGGTCGTCGAGACCGCGCAGGCCGCCTGAGCGGCCGGCCGGCCCGGACGGACCCAAGACGCGCGACGGATCACGGCGCGTGGGCAGCGCAGAAACGAAGCCGATCGGCGCGGACCTGATCGCCGAGCTCGATCGCTTGGCGGCCGAGTTCGGCGCCGAGATCGGCGGTCTTGCGACCGAGCAAGACATCCGGGCGGCGCAGGCTCGCTACCTCGGCAAGAAGGGGAAGCTCGCCGAGCCGATGAAGATGCTCGGGCGGCTGCCGGCCGAGGCGCGCCCGGCGGTCGGCGAGGCCGCCAACCGGGCCAAGAACGCCATCGAGAGCGCCGTGACGGCGCGGCTGGCCGCGCTGGACGAGGCCGAGCTGGCCGAGGACCTGGGGCGCGTCGTCGACGTCACGCTGCCGGGGCGAGGCCGCCCGCTGGGGACGCTGCACCCGCTGACGCTGGTCCGGCGCGAGATCGAGCAGATTTTCCTGGGCCTCGGATTCGAGGTCCGCACCGGTCCCTGGATCGAGACCGAGTGGAACAACTTCGACGCGCTCAACACGCCGCCCGACCACCCGGCGCGCGACATGCAGGACACCTTCTTCGTCGAGGGGGGGCGGATCCTGCGATCCCACACCTCGCCGGTGCAGATCCGGACCATGCTGGCCGGACCGCCGCCGGTGCGGATCATCGCGCCCGGCAACGTCTTTCGCCGCGACGACGACGCGACCCACACGCCCATGTTCCCGCAAATGGAGGGGCTGCTGGTCGACAAGCAGGTCTCCTTCGCCGAGCTCAAGGGGACGCTGCTCCACTTCGTGCACCGCTTCTTCGGCCCCGGGCTGGGCGTGCGCCTGCGGCCCAGCTACTTCCCTTTCACCGAGCCCTCGGCCGAGGTCGACGCGGCTTGCTACCTCTGCGACGGGGGCCGCAAGGTGACCGCCCGGACCTGCCGGCTTTGCAAGGGGAGCGGCTGGATCGAGATCGGCGGCGCCGGCATGGTCCACCCCAACGTGTTCCGCGCCGTCGGCTACGACCCGCAGGCGGTCTCCGGGTTCGCCTTCGGGGTCGGCCTGTCGCGCATGGCGATGCTGAAATACGGGGTCGACGATCTGCGGTCGTTCTACGAGCACGACGTCCGCTTTCTGGCGCAGTTCCGGTGACTTAAGAGGCGAACGTGAAGATCTCCTTCAACTGGCTGCGCGAGCTGGTCGACCTCAAGCCCGGGGTGACGGCGGACAGCGTCTCCGAGAAGTTGTCGCTGGCCGGGCTGGAGGTCGAGTCCATCGAACGGCGCGGCCGGGCTCTGTCGGGCGTGGTCATCGCCGAGGTGCGCGGCAAGCGCCCGCACCCGGGCGCCGACAGCCTGGCGCTGGTGCGGGTGGCGGCGGGCGCCGGCGAGGAGGAGGTGGTGTGCGGCGCGCCCAACGTCCCGGCGCCGGGCGGCAAGGTCGCCTGGGCGGGCCCGGGCGCGACGCTGCCGGGCGGCCGCACGCTGGACCGCCGTGAGATTCGCGGCGTGAGCTCGCCCGGAATGCTGTGCAGCGAAGTCGAGCTGGGCATCGGCGAGGCGGCCGACGGGATCCTGATCCTGCCGCCCGACGCGCCGGCCGGCGCCGACCTGGCCCGCCACATTGGCCTGCTCGACGAGGTGCTGGAGGTCAACGTCACGCCGAACCGCCCCGATGCGCTGTCGCACGCCGGCATCGCGCGCGAGGTGGCCGCG
>JAICYS010000018.1 GCA_025934105.1 Myxococcota bacterium
CCGTCGTCGGGCCTTCTCGGTCACTTCGGTCGCCTCCCCCAGGGAGGCTATCGCTGATGCGGTCATGTCGGTGAGATCCTCGCTCGCCCTGCTCACTAAACTCCAGCGGTCGCGCTGTCTCACTCACGTTGGCAGAGAGGGTGGGGCCATTCCGGTTACGCCTAGCCCAGCAGCGTCTGCTCTAGGACGCGGGGCTCAGCAGGGCGGAGTAATCTTTCGACCAGTTCCATTTGTCGATGCGCCGCTTGACCTCTCGGTAGTGGAGGCGCTTGGTCTCTTTCTCCGGCGGCGACGGCGGTAGCTTGCTGAGCAGCCCGTCGGAGATGGTGATAGAGATCGGCTGGCCGAGTCGGAGCCCGATTTTAGCGTAGGCGTAGTCGGCTACCCAGAACGGCGTATCCACCGCGTCGGTCACGAGACCGTGGAGGACGTGCGTAACCCACGCTGGATCGCGCCAGTCGGGAACGATTTCCCGTGCGCTTCGGTCGGAAGCGTCCGCGCGCCCGGAGCCGATACAGTCGTCGCAAACCCGGGCCCCGGCGACATCGCACCTGCAGACATCCTTTTGCATGACGAATCCCCTCCCCCTGAATCCTAAGCCCGGGGCTGCTCAAATGTCTAGTGTCCTTCCGCGCCGGTCAAGCGCCATCCGGACTACTGGGAGCTCGGATCATCTTGCATGGACTCCTGCCGTTGGACCTCGTGTAACGGTAAGGTCATCCCGACCTCCAGGAGACCCTTTTTAGGGTGATCTGAGCTGCGTGTCTGGTGCGCACGATCCCTCCGTCCCACAGCGGGGCTCGTGAGTAGATATAGTCGGACTGTCCAAGCACCAGAAGGTTGTGCAGGAGCGCGAGATCCAGCAAGGTCTTCTCCGGGATCTCGTCGCTCTTGTGCATGTACAGGAGATCCTGCGGGCTCAGGGCGATGCTGAGGAACTCGACCGGCCCCGGGTTGCCGACGTTCGCGACTAGCGGCGCGTCCCCTGTCAGGAACTGCAGCTCGGGGTTCTCATTCATGCGCACCCTGATCCACGTCATACCCTTCAGGTAGGAGATCACCGTCGTGTCTCGAATCTCCCTGACCATGTGGACCCGGACCGCGTTCCTGGCGACAACGTCGACGTGCAGAGCCAGCAGGGTCTTGGCCCACCTCTTTCGGTTCTCCGCGCTCCCTGCTTGGTTCACGAGGAACTCTTTGCGGAGGCGCTCTGTGACCCCAGACGCGGTCGCGTCCCGCTCGCCGAGCTTCTTGGGATGCCGCTCGAGGAGGGAATTCACGAATGTCGCCCAGTGACCTCTCTCTTCGTCTCCAAGCGAGGAGGGACCATCGGCGATGATCTTCTTCATCGCCGTGGCGGCATCGTTGTCGACCTTGCTGAGGATGTCTGTTTCGATCAGGTCGCTTCTGGCTGCCGGCCGATCGGCGCGCTCCTGCCCGAGCGAGTAGAGATGCTCCTCGTAACCTAGCGATCGCGGAGAACAAGAACGCTCGTGGAGCTGTCCGTCGGGGCCCAAACATGTTCGCAATACCTTGCCGGCCGGGTCGATGAATTGCCTTAGGTAGAATTCGGGATTGTAGTGGTGGCGCCAGGCCGGGTTGTTCGTCGGTCCCATGTCCGATCCTCGCGCCGACGCGACCGGGACTGCGGATCCACTATTGCGGCGGCTTGGCATCGTTCCTTCCTATCCTGATCGACTCGGTGAAGCCGCCGTTGGCTTTGTCATAGTCGTAGACGACGAGCGTCGGCTGCGCCTTCTTGAGCGGCTCGTGCCCGCAAGCGACGGCGATGGGCGCCGGAACGGCTGAAAACAGATAGATCTCTCCTGCGGCCGGGTGTTCTTTGACGATTCTGGCGAGGGTCTGCTGGTAGGCCCCCGAGAAGGCAGTCAGGTCATCGCGACGCCGCAGGAACCCGGGGTTGGGGTCCTGCCCCTTTAGCGTCAGCTCGACGACGGTGAAGGTTGCGTCGATGCTTGACGGGAGGCGGACAGGATCGATCGCACCACTCAGCGACAGGAGGAGCGCGACTCGCGACGGATCCGACCCGTGGCGCAGGACGCGATCCTCGTACTCGACCGGCACGCCGTCGGTCTTCCAGACCCAGTCCTTGGTGTCGCGATGTCGCTGATACAGCTCGACGGGGATCTTGTTCGAGAGGCAATGGCCGAGACAGACGAGGAGTGGCATCGGGGCGAGCGCGAACAGCGAGATGTGGCGGACCTGATCGACCTCCATGCCGGGCTCGTACAGCCGCCCGATCGTCTTCCGAATCTCGGCGGCGGCGAGCTCGATGAAGCGCCCGTGTGTGTCGTCGATCTTCGTGAGGTCGATCACGACGCCGTGGCGATCCATCGGCCAGCGCGGAGCGACGGCGAGGCTGACGTCGGTCAGAGGAATCTCCACCGCCTCCCCGCCGATCTTGCTCTTCAGTTGCAGCACCACCGTGCGGCTGTCCGGCCGAAGATCCCCGACGTGGCGGATGCGAGCCTCGTGCTCGCGTTTGTATTCCTTGAGGAGCTCGACGGGGAAATCCTGCGGCGCCGAGTCGATCTGCTTGTGGCACTCCGGGCAGAGCAGCACGATGTTGCCAAGCCCGTGGGGATCTTCAGGACGGCCAGCGACCTTGCCGCGCGGCCCCGCCGCGCTGAACGCGTAGACGTGGGCCATCTGCGCGAAGTTGCCGTTCTTCAAGGTCAGGTGATGTTCCAGCAGGAGCCTGTTACAGCCGCGGAACTCGCAGCGCCCGGCAGCCAGTGCGTAGAGCATCGCCTGGGTGCCGCAAGGGATGCTCCGGCTGTTAGTGACTGGCGCCGGCGTCTCTGAACTCGTCTTCGTCGGCATCGCGGTCGTCGTTAGGGTGATTTGTCGTCGATGAGCGGCGTCGGGTGGATCTTGCTGAGAATCTCCTGCAGCGTCTCCGGCGAAAGCGGTCGATCCTCGCGAAGCGCCGCGATAAGCGCGCCCTCGGCTCCACGCTCGACGAGATCGGAGTAGGTGAAAGGCGGGTTGCGCTCGGACGCTCGGACGAGCGCGACGATGTCGCTCTCATCGTGCTCGACGCCCTGAAGCAGCCGCTCGAAGACCGCCCGCCGCGCATCGGCGTCGGGCCGCTCGAAGCGGATGACGTGAGCCCTCCGCACGAGTGCCGGGTCGAGGGCCTGGAGGCGGTTGGTCACGAGCACGACGGCGATGGGCGCCCGCTCCCGGGCGAGGCGGTCGATCTCTTTGATGAGGACATTGAGGCCAGCGCGATCCTCGTGGTGGGCCTGCATCTGCGCCCGGCTCGTCCCCAGATCGTCGCCTTCGTCGATGATGAGGATCCCGCGATCCTTGCCGACCTTGACGCGCGCCTCGTTGAACGCAGCCGTCACGCGCTCCGAGAGCTGCCCCACGAGGCCGCCTCCGCGGATATCTGATGGCGTCTCCACGGCGATGACCCGCTTGTCGAGGGCCTCCGCGATCACGGAGCCGACGGACGTCGCGAGAGCGGTCTTGCCGCAGCCGACTTCGCCCGCGAGGATCACGAGGGGAGAGCGGTCCTCGATCCGCTTCGTGAGCGGGAGCCCCTTCGGGTGATGCTTCTTCGCCCAGCGCGCGAGGCGCTCCGGATCGAAGACGCGGAGCAGGTACTCGGTGAGGTCGGCCTTCTGGGCGTCGATGCCGACGAGACTGCCGTAGCGCGCCGTCGCGGAACCGTTCGGGTGCTTTTCCTCGTGAAGCTGGACGGCGTTCATGGCCATGTGCCGATGTGTTCGCGAATGAGACCGTAGCCGTCCTTGCTGAAGGCGCGTCGTTCGGTCGGCGATCCGTCGAGGGACGTGCCGTTGAAGGCCCAGCCACGGCTGGTCAGGTATGCCCGGACGGTGTCGGACAGCGTGCCGGACGGCTCGACGTAGATCCCCGCTGTCGTGCCAGTCGGCAGACCGTACAGATTGATGCCGCCTGAGGCGGAGTCCTGTTGCAGGGAACCGTCGGCGCTCATGGTGTAACGGATGCCGAACGTGGCCCTGCCGGGGCTAAGGATCTGGATCTCGAAGAACTTGAGCGCCCCGGCCACCTGAAGATAGGTGAGATCCTCCGCCCAGGAATCGGCTTTCGCGGCCACGACGAAGTTGGCCACGACGAAGGCGTTGAAGTTGGCCCTGACTTTCTGCATGACGACGCGGACCCGGGCTTCGGTCATTGTCGTCGTGGCGGTGGCAGTGGCCGTGTAGCTCATGGCGTCGGCTCAGAGTGATGGCGAATCGGCGTTCCGAATACCTGCACGAGGGACTCGATCCCGTCGCCCTCCCTGTCGTCCTGGAGGGCGGTGATCGCGTCGAGCATCGCGTCGCGGCCCTCCTCAAGCCACCCCGCGAGCTCGTCGCACATGATCCCGCTCCAGTTCGAGACCACGTTGTTGTCCGTGTTTACAGGGTCGTACACCGCCCAGACCGCGGCCGTAGCCACGGCAGGCGCCGCCACGTAGTCGGTAAAGTAGATCGGATCGCGCTTGCGGACCGCGTGCGCCAGGAATCCGAACCAGTCGGCGACCGTGTCGCCGTAGGTCTCACGCACGCCGCGCGCATCTAACGCGTGGGCGCACAGGAGGTTCACCAGGAAGCTGGGCACGCTCGTCAGCGCGGTCCCCTCCTGGCTCTCGCGGAAGCAACGCCACCACTTGAAGAGGCGAACGAGCTCGTTGAACTTCACCCGGCCGGCGACCGCGTTGCTCTTTTCGGTCCTCGACTTGATGAAGTCTGCGTGCTTCTGCAGCGACGTCTCGCGCCGCTCGCCGTCCGAGCGCACGAGGATCTGTCTTTCCGGATCCTTCGTCGCCAGCAAAGGGACGAGATCGTAGTGAAGGTTGCTCGCGAACTTGAGCTTCACCGAGCTCTTGGACGGATCCCGGTCCGTGTCCGGGTACGCCAAGCGGGCGTACTTCTCGAAGCGCGGGAGGAGGGCTTCGAGCCGCTCGTCCTCCTTCGTTTTCGGGGAGATGACGAACGGCACGTCAACGTCCTGGCCTTCGACCTCGGAGAGGCCGCGCAGGTGCCTCCGCAACCCGGTTCGGGTGGCGAAGGAGCCGGAGTTCGGCGTCGAGCGCACGACAAGGTCGTCCTCCGCCGCCTTCGCAATGATGGCGTCGCGGACGTTGGAGACCTGCTTCCGGATCTCATCCTCGCGATTGGACTGCGTGGCGATCCAGTCGACGAAGATAGAGAGACGCTGGTGAAGCGTCAAACGCACCTTTAGGAAAGCCATCTCAGGTTGCCTCCGAGGTCAGCGCGAGTCTGCCGCCCTCCGCCATCCTGCCCCACTCGTCGCCGCTTCCCGGTCGCCATAGAATTTCCCCCCTTGCGTCGCCCTAGTTGATCGTGAACCGCTTCCAGCGGACCGCGCTGAGGGGAACGCCTGCCATGAACCGGGCGATGTCTTTCCGGCCGTAGTAGGTCGGGCGACCGCGCCCATCCTGGGCCATGAGCACAACCGGCACGCCGCCGAACGCCGGTGTAAATGTCCGGATCGCGTCCGCGGCCGTCGTCGACGACTCAAGGACCTGTCGCTTGACGATCACGATCGCGAAACTCACGCCCTGTTCGCGAATCAGGGCTCCCTCAATGGTCATCTAAGAAGTTTGTCGCGGCCGAGCTCGGGCGGCCACGCAAATTTGTGTCCGCGATCGAAATTCAGCGCTATGATTGGAACGAGCCCGTCGTGTCGCGAGAATCCGGCGTAATTCAGAGAACTTCCGGCATCCTAGCGGACCTAATCGTTGGTAAGATTCACGATCGTCATACGATCGCTGACCGCTTCGGTGTCGCGGTGGCCGCAGCCGACCGCTACATCCGTCAGCTCCAGCAGGTGCCCGGGGTAGTGCCGGTCCGCGAGGGCAGGCGCCTGGCTGTCCGGTTCGACTTCGGCGACGCCGTGCCCCGCCCATCGCACGCTGCGGCGGTCGCCGCGTGCTGGGCCTCCGGCTTGGCTGACGTGTTCGCGGGATCGGACTACGAGCGAGGCGTTCGAGATGCTCTCGCGTACGTCACGGGACGTGCGCGGAGAAGCAGCGAGTTTAAGAACGTGGACCGGAAGTTCTTATTCCTCGCACGCGGTGGCGACTCGTCATTGCCAGACACCGCGGCCCACCTTGATGATCTCGTCGACGCCGTCCTTCGGAACCGGTACACGGCCATCGAGTACGCTCACTTCGACGGCAGGGAGGAGACCGCGCAGATCCAGCCTCTATCGATGGCGATTTACGATCACCAGCTGTACGTCATTGGTGCGCGAACTGACGGCACCCGTTATCCTTTTCGGCTCTCGCGGATCAAGTCGGTCACCGTGGGCACGGAGTCCTTCAGCTACCCCGATCGAGCAATCTATGACCCAAAGCAGCTCTTTCGCGACAGCTTCGGAATCTTCATCGACGAAACCAGTCCCGTTGTTCGTGTTCGAGTTCGTCTCCACGAACGATGGCGATTCTTCTGTCGGACGCACCGGTGGCATCCCTCGCAACGAGTCGAGGATGTTCCCGAGGGCGTCATCGTTACGCTCTCAGTCCGCCCATGCTGGGAGCTGAAAGCTTGGATTCTAGGCTTCGGCAAAGAGGCTGTTGTCCTGGAACCTCCCGAGCTGGTCGACGATATCCGCGGGGCCATAGCCAAGATGGCCTCGAACTACGAGGTGAGTGAGCTCGCGCCGAAGGAGCGCAAAGGGCCTCGGCGAGCGCATCCGACTGGGCGTCGGAATCGGGGACGCAGGGCCGGCTGAGAGGCCGACCAACTATCCGGCTCTCGGGTGAAACGGAAGCGTGGCGAGTGCGACAACCAAGACAAAGCTCACTCGCTTGACCAGCAAGGCGGCCAAAATCGACGGTCCGACAGGTCGCGTCCTTGACCGGGAACGCGCGGCGAGGCCTGGCCGCCAACGCTGCCACGCAATGGGTGCGGCGCAACCGCTGTGAAGCTGTCAGCCGCAGCGTCTCACGATCAAGGTCACATCGACGTCGGCTGGTGTTCGTTCCTTCTCGCCGGGAGCTGCCACCGAAACAGGGTTGCACTCCCCCTGGATTCCCTCATTCGTCCCTCATACGCGGCGATTCCCTCATGCGCGCGCGAAACAGCAGCTAACTACGCGAAATGATGAGCGGGAGAAGGGGTTCGAACCCTCGACGTCCACCTTGGCAAGGTGGCACTCTACCACTGAGTTACTCCCGCGAACTGCGGCGTGGTTTTTAGGGCAAAAGCTTCCGCTGGTCAAGAGCGCTCGAACGTCGCCACCACCTCGACGTGAAAAGTCTGGGGCATCAGGTCCAGGGCCAGGGCGTTCGTGACGCGGAAGCCCGCCTCGGCCAGCAGGCGCGCGTCGCGCGACAGTGTTTGGGGGTCGCACGAGACGTAGACGACGCGGCGGCGGGCGCGGGCGGCCACCTGCAGGTGCGCGCGGTCCGCGCCTTCGCGGGGCGGGTCCAGAACGACGGTGTCGGCCACGACGGCCGGAGGGCGCGGGGTCCAGCTCGCCCCCGGCACGTTGGCGCGGCCCCGCGCGACGGCGGCCGGGTCGCCGTCGTTGGCGTGGACCCGCCCGGGCCAGCGGGCGGCCAGGTGGCGCGTGAAGTTCCCGCTGCCGGCGTAAAGCTCGACGATCACGCCCGGCGCGTCGCCCACCGCCTGCAGCACGGCCCCCACCAGCGCGGCGTTGGCAGCGCGGCCGACCTGCGCGAAGGCTCCCGCCGGGATGCGCAGCGGAGGACCGCCAGGCTCGGAGGCGTCCACGGCGTCGCGGCCCCACAGGGTCTTGCCTGCGATCGACAGGCCGGCGACGCCCGCCGCCTCCAGCCGGTCGACCTCGCGGCGGGCATGGCTGGCGCTGGTCGCGTCGGCCCGGACCAGGTTGACGTGTACGCCCTCGGCGCCGGCCTGCGCCTCGATCTCGACGTCGGCGGCCAGCCCCCTCGCCAGCGCGCGCAACGCCGGGTAGGCACGCGCCAACTCCGGCGCCGGCAGCAGGCAGACGAACTTCCCCTCGACCGCCTGGTCGACGACGTCGTGCGCGCGCCGGCCGTGAAAGCCCAGCGCCCCACCCTTGCCGACCGCCCACTTGGCGCGATCGCGATACCCGAACGGAGGCCCGGCCGCCCGCACCGGCGGCACCTCGAGGCCCAGCGCCCGCGCGACGATGGCCCGCTTCGCCTCCCGTTGCGCGCCGGCGTCGACGTGCTGCCACTGGCATCCCCCGCAGCTCCCGAACAGGGGACAGGGCGGCGGCACGCGGGCGGCGCCGGCCCGCTCGATCTCCAGCAGCTCGCCCCAGGCGACCCGCCCCTTTTCGCGCGCGATGCGCACGCGCACGCGCTCGCCCGGGGCGGCCAGCGGCACGAAGGTCGCCCGCCCGTCCGACGCGCTCTTGTGGCCGTCCGGATCGCGCTGCCTGCCGACGGCGTCACCGCCCGGCGCCAGGCCGTCGATCTCGATGACGACGACGACGCCGCCGTCTCCTCCCGGGCCGCCGGGACCGCCAGCCGCCACCGCGCCTCCTACGGAAACGGCTGCGCGCTCCGACCGCGTTCCAGGTCGAAGTCGAACCAGCCCTCGAGGTACCCGCCGATCTCCGACGGACGCGGCGGCGCGACGTTCATCATCTTCGAGGTGACCACGATCTGGTCGCCCAGGACGACGCGGAAGTCGGCCATCATCCGCTCGCCGAACTGGATGGTGAAGTCGGCCGGCACGGGGTCGCGACTTTCCGGCGGCCGGTCCGTCTGCTCGGCACTGCCGAAGTGCTTGAACGAAATCCAGCCGTCGAACGCCAGCGCGGTGACGTTGGTGACGCCGCAGGTGGACAAGGTCGCGAACGAGGACCGCACGTCGGTGTAGGGCGTCAGATGGATCACCGGCGCGCTGGCCATCACCGACATCCCGCCGTCCATCCCCCGCCCGCCGTCCGGCACGCCCGCGTCCCCACCGAACGCGGTGCCGGACCAGTCGCACCACGGCGTCTCGGTCCCGTCCGGCAGCGTCTCGGTGGTCTTCCAGTCCGGCTGCCCGTTGACGGTCCGGCCGCGCAAGCAGCGCGCCACCTCGTACGAGTTCAACACGTCGAAGTACAACGCGTCGGCGTACTGAATCGGTAGCGTGTTGTTCTGCATCCGGATGCGCATTTCGTCGCTGTGCATCCCGGTGACCGACAGGTCCTCGATGGGCTCCCCGGCGAAGAACACCGGCTTGAGGTTGTAGGGACTGGGCGCGTCCAGGCCGGCGTCGGCCGCCTGGTCGTAAATGCACCCGTACTGGAAGATCACGCCGGTGGCGGTGCCAGATCCGTTGCCCACGGCGCATCCGCCGGTCAGGCCGGCCAGCGCCGCGACCAACGCAGCCCGGGCCCGCGTCACGACGCCGGGGTCCTGACCCGCACCACGGTGCCCCGCCCGGCGTCCATCCGCCGCGCCGCCGAGCCGTCCCGCCGCGCGATCTCGACCTGACCGCCGCTGCCCACGTACGCGACCAGCGCGCCCGGCTCGACGTCCGAGAAGGTCCGCCCGACCAGCGGCGCGAATAACCCCTCGCCGCCGTCGACCTCGACGCCGATGTCGCTGTCGCCGGCCCCCCGCAGCACGTCGCCGGGTAGCGAGGTGATGAGGTTGCCGAATCCGTCGACGTGAATGACCTCGCCCTCGATGATCCCGGCGGCGCGCCGCGCAGGCGCGCGGATGATCTCGACCATCGAATCCAGGATCGGCCCGGCATCCACGGGACGGGCCCCGGCGGCCAGGCGGGCCGCCGCTGGGGCGAACACGTCGCGCCCGTGGAAGGTGGGGCTGACCGGGTCGCGTCTGAACTCGCTCGATTCGATCCGGAAGATCTGGCGCGGGCCGCGCGCCACCAGCGACAGGACGCCGTTGTCGGGACCGACGAACAGCTGGCCGCCCGCCTCGACCAGGATGTCGGCGCGGTTGCCGCCCACGCCCGGGTCGATGACCGCCACGTGGATGGTCCCCGGCGGATAGAGCGGCGCCGCTTGCGCCAGCGCGACGGCGCCGGCAGCGACATCCTGCGGGGGAATCCCGTGGGCGATGTCGACGAGGGTGGTCTGGGGAGCGATCGTCAGGATCACGCCCTTCATGGCTCCCACGTAGCCGTCGCGGGCGCCGAAGTCGGTGGTCAAGGTGATGATAGGCATTTCTGAATCGCCGCGGATTATCGCACAGCCCGGCGGTGCCTGCCCCTAACCGGAGCGCCGGGAGCGGGTTATGATGCACCTCACGATGGACAAGACCGTCGCCAGCGCAGACGAGGCCGTCGCCGACTTCTTCGACGGCGCCACGGTGATGGCCGGAGGGTTCGGCCTCTGCGGCATCCCCGAGACGCTGATCGCGGCCCTGCGCCGCAAGGGAACACGGAACCTCACCGTCATCTCGAACAACTGCGGCATCGACGACAAGGGGCTGGGAATCCTGCTGGCCAACGGGCAGGTCAAGAAGATGATCTCCAGCTACGTCGGCGAGAACAAGACGTTCGAGCGGCTGTTCATGACCAAGCAGCTCGAGGTCGAGCTGACGCCGCAGGGGACGCTGGCCGAGCGCATCCGCGCCGGCGGCGCGGGGATTCCGGCCTTCTTCACGGCCACCGGCTACGGCACGGTCGTCGCCGACGGCAAAGAGACGCGCGAGTTCGACGGGCGCCACTACGTCCTCGAGCGGGCGCTGACCGCCGACTTCGCGCTGGTCAAAGCCTGGCGGGGCGACCGATTCGGCAACCTCGTCTACCGGAAAACGGCGCGCAACTTCAACCCCATGATGGCGACCGCCGCCAAGACGACCATCGCCGAGGTCGAAGAGCTGGTCGAACCCGGCCAGCTCGCGCCCGACCAGATCCACACGCCGGGCATCTACGTCAGCCGCATCGTCCAGGGCGCCGCCTACGAGAAGGCCATCGAACAGCGGACCGTCCGCAAAAGGGTCGCCTGATGCCGCCGCTGACGCGCGACCAGGTCGCCCGCCGCGCCGCCCGCGAGCTGCGCGACGGCATGTACGTGAACCTGGGGATCGGGATGCCGACGCTGGTGGCGAACTTCATCCCGCCCGGGACGAACATCGTGCTGCAGTCGGAAAACGGCCTCCTGGGGATCGGCCCCTTCCCGTACGAGGGGGACGAGGACCCGGACCTCATCAACGCGGGCAAGCAGACGGTGACGACGGTACCGGGCGCCGCCTTCTTCTCGTCGGCCGAATCGTTCGCGATGATCCGCGGCGGCCACATCGACTGCGCCATCCTGGGCGCCATGCAGGTGGCCGAAAACGGGGACCTGGCCAACTGGACCATCCCGGGGAAGATGATCAAAGGGATGGGCGGCGCGATGGACCTGGTGGCGGCGGCCAAGCGGGTGATCGTCATGATGGAGCACGTGGCGCGGGGCAAAGCCGCGCCCGGCGCCCCGCCCCCGCCGGAGGAGAAGAAGATCCTGAAGCGCTGCACGCTGCCGCTGACCGCCGTGCACTCGGTGCACCGGATCATCACCGACCTGGCGGTTCTGGACGTCACGCCGTCGGGGCTGGCGCTGCGCGAGCGCGCGCCGGGCGTCACGGTCGCCGAGATCCAGGCCAAGACCGAGGCGGCGCTGGCCGTGGACGGAGACGTCCCCGAAATCGACGTCGCCTGACCCGCGAATGGCTCGCGACAAGGTCGAGACCACCGCCGGCATCCCGCTGCAGCCGGTCTACGACGACGCCAGCCTGCGAGCGGAAGAGCCCCCGTTCGATCCGGCGCGCGATCTGGGCGCGCCGGGGCAGTTCCCGTTCACGCGCGGCATCCACCCGACCATGTACCGCGGGCGGCTCTGGACGATGCGCCAGTACGCCGGATTCGGCACCGCCGCCGAATCGAACCGCCGCTACAAATTCTTGCTGGCGTCGGGGCAGACCGGGCTGTCCGTGGCGTTCGACCTTCCGACGCAGATGGGGCGCGACGCCGACCACCTGCTGGCCCGCGGCGAGGTCGGGCGGGCGGGGGTGTCGATCGGCTCGCTGGACGACATGCAGGTGCTGCTGGAGGGCCTGCCGCTGGACACGGTCTCGACGTCGATGACCATCAACGCGACGGCGGCTATCCTGCTGTGCCTCTACGTGGCGGTGGCGGACGCCCGCGGCATCCCGCGCGCGTCCCTGTCGGGGACCGTGCAGAACGACATCCTCAAGGAGTACGTCGCCCGCGGGACGTACATCTACCCGCCCGGGCCGTCCATGCGCCTCTGCGCCGATCTGTACGCCTTTTGCGCGCGCGAGCTGCCACGGTGGAACACGGTCAGCATCAGCGGTTATCACATCCGAGAGGCGGGCAGCGACGCCGTGCAGGAGGTGGCGTTCACGCTGGCCGACGGCATCGCGTACGTCGAGGCGGCGCGGGCTGCCGGGCTGGAGGTCGACGCCTTCGCCCCGCGGCTCTCGTTCTTCTTCAACGCCCACGCGCACCTGCTGGAGGAGGTCGCCAAGTTCCGGGCGGCGCGGCGGCTGTGGGCCCAGATCATGCGCGATCGGTTCGGCGCGCGCGACCCGCGCTCGCAGATGCTGCGGTTTCACGCGCAGACGGCGGGGTCGACCCTGACGGCGGCCGACCCGCTGAACAACATCACGCGCACGACCGTCGAGGCGCTGGCCGCCGTGCTGGGGGGCGCGCAGTCGATTCACACCAACGGCTACGACGAAGCGCTGGCGCTCCCGACGGAGACCTCGGCGCGGATCGCGCTCCGCACGCAGCAGATCCTGGCTCACGAAAGCGGCGTCGCCGACGTGGCCGATCCGCTGGGAGGCGCCTACGCCGTCGAGGCGCTGACGTCCGAGATGGCCACGCGGGCCGCGTCGCTCATCGCGGAGATCGATCGCCTGGGGGGGATGGTGGCCGCCATCGAGGCCGGCTTTCCGCAGCGCGAGATCGAGCGGCGGGCGCTGGAGCACCAGCGCGCTGTCGAAAGTGGCGCGCGCGTCATCGTGGGCGTCAACCGCTACCAGGACGGGGCCCAAGCGGCGCCCCCGTCGCTGCACCGGACCGACCCGGCGATTGAATCGGCGCAGCGCGCCGCGCTGGACCGCGTGCGGGCCACGCGCGATACCGCCGCGGCGCACCAGGCGCTGGCGCGGCTGCGCGCCGCCGCGCAAGGCCCGGAGAACCTGCTGCCGGTCATCCTGGACGCGGTCAAGGCGCGTGCCACGCTGGGCGAGGTTTCCGACGTGTTTCGGGACGTTTTTGGGGAATATCGGCCGACCTAGGCCGTTGATATTCACCAGAGATTTGGGATTGCCTCGTGCCCGGGATCAGAGGTACCGTCAAGTGTTGCTCACGTTTTGCGCGTTCCCCGGGCGGGCGCGCCGAGCAAGTTGGGGGATGACGGGACGATGACGAAGTCGGATCTCATCGACGTTTTGTGTGAGATGCAGAAGATCCCGAAAGGGCGCGCCGAGCTCCTGGTGCAGGTGATCTTCGAGTCGATGGAGGAGGCGCTCAAACGGGGCGAGCGGATCGAGATCCGCGGCTTCGGCAGCTTCGAGCTGCGGAGCTACAAGCCTTATGAGGGTCGCAATCCGCGCACCGGTGTACGCGTGAGCGTACAGCCCAAGCGGCTGCCCTTCTTCAAGGTGGGCAAGGAACTGAAAGAGCGCGTGAACAACGGCCGGAACACGCCCGCCGTCGAGTGGCCCGACGGCAAGGGGCGTCCTCCGGCCAAGGTGGGCGGCGCGGCCGACGGGACGCCGGCCGACGGCACGCCCACCGCAGCCCCGGTCTCGTCGACGGGGCCGGTCGCCGACGGCCACGCGCCCGCGGCCAACGCCGCCGCCGCCAAAGAGACGACGCCCCCGCCGCTGCCCAACACCGCCACCCGCGCCAGCGTCTGACCGTCGGCCAACGGCACGCCCACCGCAGCCCCGGTCTCGTCGACGGGGCCGGCCGCGGACGGCCACGCGCCCGCGGCCAGCGCCGCCGCCAAAAAGGCGACGTCCCCGCCGCTGCCCAACACACCGCCACCCGCGCCAGCGTCTGACCGCCGGCCGACGTCCGATTGTCTTCGTCGCGCGCGGGCAGCCGGCGAATGGTCGCCGGGTCAGGCCGCCCGAAGGCGCGCCAGGCGCGCGGGCGCGGCGACGGCATGGCGTAGCAGCGCGCCGAGCAGCGCGCCACCCCGGTCGGCCAGCACCTCCGACCCGGAGACGCGGGCGGCGTACAGCTTCTGCACGCGCCGGTCGAACAGGATCAGCGACAGCCACAGGCTGGCGCTGCGCGGGCCGTACAGCATGGCGGCCAGCCGCGCATCCAGCGCCAGCTCGCGTCCGACCACGGCCCGCGCCACCGCGGGCCCGTAATCGACGAAGCGAAAGTCGCCCGACTCGAGCGCCCGCGCGACGGCGTCGGCCGCGATGGGCCCGTGCTCGAGGCCGACCGCGATCCCCTCCCCCGTCAGCGCGTCGATCCCCGCGGCGTCGCCGACGCACACCAGGTGTGGCGCCGCCATCCGCGCGCCCGACCGGAACCGCCAGGCGGGCCAGCCCCGGGCACCGTTCGGCAGCGTCACGCCGTAGGCCGCCAGCCCTTCGCGCAGCAGCGCCTCGATCTCGGCGCCCGACTTCTTGATCGGCGCGGGGATCCCGTTGTCGGTGGTGTGCATGGCGCCCACGTTCAGGCGGCCGCCCGGCGCCGGGAACAGCCAGAGGTATCCGCGCAGCCCGCGCGCCATCAGCGAGAAGTCGTAGATCATCCGCCCGGCGACTTCGCCGGCCAGCCCGGGGGGCATGTCGACCTCGGCCTGGAACAGGCGCAGCGGCGGGCGCCGGTGGTCGTCGGCGGCCACCGCCTTGCGGACCTTGCTGCCCGCCCCGTCGGCGCCCACCAGCACGCGCGCGGTCAGGCCGCGGCCGCGCGTGGTCTGGACCGACACCTGCCCGGCCGCCGCGTCGACATGGAAGGCCGCCATGCCCTCGCCGGCCGCGATCTCGACGCCGCGCGCCCGGGCCTGCTCGACCAGGTCGGCGTCGAACTCGCGGCGGCGCACGATGTCCACCGGCCGCTCCAGGACCACGTCCTGCCGGCGCGACCGGTAGACGATGCGTCCGGTCTCGCAGGGGACGCGCGGCACCCGCACCTTCAGCCCCAGCGCGGCCAGCGCGGCGTGCGCGTGGCCGGTCAGCCCGCCGCCGCACGGCTTGTCCCGTGGAAAGCGCGCCTTGTCCAGACACAGGACCCGGCCTGGACCAAGCCGCGCCGCCAAGGCCACCGCCGTCGCGACGCCGGCCGGCCCCGCGCCGGCGATGATGACGTCGCGGTCGATCACAGCTGCGCGGAGATGGTGCCGCCGACGACGACCGTGAGCGCCCCGTTCGGGACCGGGGTCCCGGGCGCGATCACGACCGTCGTCGACGCGATGATGTTGAACGACGTCGAGATGTTCTTGGTGTACATCTCCAGCACGGCGTCGGCGTTGGGCGCCTTCTCCATGGCGCCCATGGGCGTCGTCCCCGCCGGGATGGCCGGAACGGTGCCGAACAGCATGGCGCGCGAGTCGGTCGGGTCGGTCACGCCGTCGGGCGCCAGATAAACGGCGATCGACGGCACGTCGACGTTCAAGGTGTTGTTGGTGACCTGGTAGCTGATGCTGCTGATCGAAACATGCAGCAGGCTGTGGCCGGGGAAGGTCGCCAGCGTCGGCACCTGTTGGGCCAGGTTGACGGAGGAGCTCGTCGCCTCCGGGATCTGCGCCTGGCAGCTGCCCGACGCGCACACCAGCGGCGTGGTCGTGCAGTTCAGCCCCGCCGTGACGGCCAAGCTGCAGCAGTCGCCGTCGGAGCCGCACGGGACGTTCGGGACCGTCGCCCACGCGGCCGCGGGCGGCAAGTTCCCCCACATCGACGTGTCGAAGCTGTACGTCTGCTTCGGCAGCTCGAACGTCAGGCGCGTGATGTCCAGGGAGCAGCTCAGAAGGCCTCCCGACATCAGCGCCGCCCCCAGAACTCCCACGGCCCGCAGCGACGTCCGCATGGCCATCACTTTAACACCGACATCAAGAAGTCGGAGGCGCTCCACGGATCCAGTGTGCGATCGGCCACAGACGCGATCGTGTGCGATAGAGGGTCACCCGCGGACGCGCCGCTCACCGCCGCCTGCAACCGGGCCCGCAACGGGTCCGCAGCCATCGCGGCCACCTGACGCGCCGCCTGGTGCCGGCGGCGCGCCGCGCGCTCGGCCTCGGGACGGTGGCGCAGGAGCTCGAGCGCGGCCACCAGTTCCTCGATGCCGCTCTCGGTCGTGGCGGTGGTCTTCAGGATCGGCGGGGCCGGCCGCGCCGCCAGCGCCAGCATGGCCATCAGATCGGCGGCCGCGCGATCCGCGCCCTCGCGGTCGCCCTTGTTGACGACCAGGATGTCGGCGATCTCCAAGAGGCCCACCTTCAGCGCCTGGACGTCGTCGCCCAGGCCGGGCGCGGTCACCACGACCACCGCGTCGGTGGCGTCGGCCACGTCCAGCTCCGCCTGCCCCGCGCCCACGGTCTCGACCAGGATGACGGGGAAGCCGGCGGCGTCCAGCACGGCCACCGCCGCCGCCGTCGAGCGCGACAGCCCCCCCTGGTGCCCGCGCGTGGCGAGCGACCGGATGAACACGCCGCCGTCCAGCACGTGTTTGTGCATGCGTACGCGGTCGCCCAGCAGCGCCCCGCCCGAAAACGGGCTGGAGGGATCGACCGCCACCACCGCCACCCGCTCGCCGCGGGCGCGCACCGCCGAGATCAGCGCCGACACCAGCGTCGACTTGCCGACGCCCGGGCTGCCGGTGAGGCCCACCAGGAAAGCTTGCCCGCCGCGCGGATAGATGGCGCGCAGCGCCTCGCGCGCGCCCGGCAGGTCGTCGTCCAGCCCCCGCATGAGCGCGGCGGCGGCCCGCAGGTCACCGCCGCAGATCGCCTGGACGTCCCAGCCCGCTGGTGGCACGGATCGGCCGCTCAGCCCACTTCGGCGGCTTCGCGCAGCAGCTCGCGGGCGATGACCATCTTCTGGACCTCGTCGGTCCCCTCGCCGATCTGCGCCAGCCGCGCGTCGCGCAGGTATCGTTCGACGTCGAACTCGCGCGTGTAGCCGTACCCGCCGTGGATCTGGACCGCGGCGTTGCAGGCCTTGACGGTGGTCCTGGCCGCGAACAGCTTCGCCACCGACGATTCGGTGGTGGTGCGCATCCCCTGGTCGGCCATCCACGCCGCCCGCCACACCAGCAGGCGGGCCGCGTCCAGCTCGGTGGCCATGTCGGCCAGCATGTGCTGGATGGCCTGGAAGTCGCCCAGCGGCTTGCCGAACTGCACGCGCTCTTTCGCGTACCGGCGCGAGGCCTCGAACGCCGCCCGGCCGATGCCGACGGCCCAGGCGCCGATCCCGATGCGCCCCTTGTCGAGAACCTTCAAGGTGTCGAAGAAGCCGTTGTCGACGTCGCCCAGCCGTTGGTCGTCACCGACGGTGACGTCCTCGAAGATCAGCTCGGTGGTGTCGGAGGCGCGCAGCCCCATCTTGTGGATGATCTTGCCGGTCCGAAAGCCGGGCATGCCCCGCTCGATGATGAACGCCGTCAGCCCCTTGGCCTTTTTTTCGGGCGACGTCGAGGCCATCACCACGAACACGCCGCCCACCGACCCTTGCGTGATGAAGGTCTTCGAGCCGTTGATGACCCACTTGTCGCCCTGGCGCACGGCCCGCGTCCGGGCCGCGCCCGCGTCGGATCCCGACCCCGGCTCGGTCAACCCCCAGCCGCCCAGCACCTTGCCGCTGGCCAGGCCGGGCAGGTACTTTTGCTTTTGCGCCTCGTTGCCGGCCAGGAAGATGTGCCCCGTGCACAGCGAGTTGTGCGAGGCCATCGTCAGCCCCACCGACGCGTCGGCGCGCGCCACCTCTTCCAGCGCGATCACGAAGTCGTGGCACTTCATCCCCGCGCCGCCGTAGGGCTCGGGGACCTCCATCCCGAACAGGCCCATCTCGCCCATCTGGGGGACGATCTCCCGGGGGAAGTGCTCTTCTTCGTCCCAGCGGCGGGCGTTGGGGACGATCACCCGCTCGCACAGCTCGCGCACGGATTTTTGCAGCACGCGCTGCTCGTCGGTCAGCTCGAAATCGATCATGGTTTGTTCTTGCTCGCGTCCTTGGTGCGGTCTTCCGGGCCGGCGGGCGCGTAAATTTGCACCATTTCGGTCTTCTCGGTGAATTTCACCGCGTGGGGCTGGCCGGCGGGAAGATACAGCGCCTCTTCCGCGCCGAACGGGATCTTCTCGCTGCCGACGGTCAGCTCGCCCGCGCCCGACAGGACGAAGATGATCTCGTCGGCGGCGTGCTGGTGACGGGGGATCTGCAGGCCCGGCTCGGCCTCCAGCTTGCCGAGGTAGAACCCTTTGTCGCCGGTGTCGGCCGGCGGCAGCAGCGGGATGGCCCGCGCCTTGCCCCCGAAGAGCGGCAGCGCGGCCTCGGCCCGGGTGCTGCCGACCACCAGCTTGTCGCCGGGCGGGTTCGCCGGCTTGGGATCGTGAATCACGATGAACGCCGCGCGCCCGGCCGGGTCCTTGGGATCGCGATAGACGCGCTCGGGGCCGGGCGGCACGAACAGGTCCAGCAACACGGCCGCCGCCTGGCGGCCCATGTTCTCGATGGCGTGCGGCATCCCGCCCGGGATGTAAAGGGCCATCCCCTCTTCCAGCTTCTCCGGCTCGACGCCGGCTCCACCCAGCACGCGCGCGTGGCCGCGCAGGACGTAGAGCACCTCGGCCCCCGGATGCTTGTGAAGCGCGATCCGGCTGGCGGGCGCGACGGTCAGCTGCGTGAGCGCCGCCTTGTTGGCCCGCATGGTCCCCTCGTCGACCAGCAGCTTGACCGAGAACGGCGGCGCCGGCGGCGGCGAGCCGCCGCGGTGCTTGCGCGCCGGCGCGGGCGGCCCATGTTCGGGCGCGTCCGCCACCTTGATCGAGAACTGGGCGGCCTGCCCCTCGAACGCCAGCGGGACCACCACCGTGCTGCCGGGATCGATGCCGGCCAGCGTCCAGGTCAGCGCCGTCGCCTGAAGGCAGGCCAGCAGCACCGGCGACTTCACCTCGTCGAGGGCCGGCTCGGCGTGCGTCACCTTGCCCCCCGGGCCGACGTCGACCGACAGATCGATCTTGCCGGAGACGTCCAGCGTGTCGGCCAGCGCGCGCTCGAAGCAGCGGTTCACCTCGGCGCCGTGCGCCACCAGCGCCGACTGCAGCACGTCGGCCACCCGCGCCTCCTCGCTGGTGTCCAGCGCCGCGTTGGCCCCCTGGGCGGGCGCCCCCACCGCCGCCGCGGCCGCCAGCAACGCCACCACCGCCCGGGTCACGCCGCCGCTCCTTCCACGCGCGGCCGCAGGTCGCGCTCGATCCAGTCGACGATGGCCTGGGTGGAGGTGCCGGGCGTGAATATTTCCGCCACGCCGCCCGACTTGAGGACCGCGACGTCCTCGTCGGGGACGATGCCGCCGCCGAACAGGACGACCTCACGGCCACCGCGCGCGTCCAGCGCCGCGCGCACCGCTGGAAAGTGAGTCATGTGAGCTCCGGACATGATGGACAACCCGACGGCGTCGACAGATTCTTGGACGGCGGCAGCCGCCACCATCTCGGGCGTCTGGTGCAGGCCGCTGTAGATCACCTCGTACCCGGCGTCGGCCAGGCCGCGCGCCACGACCTTGGCGCCGCGGTCGTGCCCATCCAGACCGACCTTGGCGATGAGGATGCGTATTTTCCGGCGGGAACTCTCCACGGCGAAAGTCTATCAGAGGTTGACCGTCCGACGCCTTCGGCCGGTAATACCCGGGTGAGCGATCCCATCCGCGTCGAGAACCCGGCCACGGGGCAGCTCCTGCGCGAGGTCGCGGCCTGCGACGCCGACGCCGTCACCGAGGCCGTGGTCCGGGCGCGGGGCGCGCAGCCGGGCTGGGCCGCCTTGTCCGTGGCCGAGCGGGCCCGGGCGCTGCGCCGGTTCGCGCGGGCGCTGCGCGACGACGGCGAGCTCCTCGACACGCTGGTCGCCGAGACCGGCAAGGTCCGCTACGAGGCCGAGCTGATCGAGCTCTTTTACACGCTGGAGCTGACCCGATACTTCACGGGCCGCGCCGGGCGGCGGGCGCTGGCGGACCAGCTGGTGCACCCGCTCATCTTTTCCAACAAGCGGGCGCGCGTGGTCCGTCACCCGCGCGGCGTGGTGGGCGTCATCGGCCCCTGGAATTTCCCGCTGCTGAACAACTACGCCGACTGCGTGGCGCCGCTCATCGCCGGCAACGCCGTGGTGTTGAAGCCGTCCGAGCGGACGCCCCTGACGTCGTTGCGGGTGGCGGCCCTGTGGAAGGCGGCCGGACTGCCCGCCGACGTGTTCCAGGTCGTCCTCGGGCGCGCCGACGCCGGCGCGGCGCTGACCGCCGCGGCCGACATGATCTTCTTCACGGGCAGCCAGGGTGTCGGACGGCAGGTGGCGGGGGCGGCGGCCAATCGCCTGATCCCGGCGGTGCTGGAGCTGGGCGGCAAGTCCGCCATGGTGGTGCTGGCCGACGCCGATCTGCGGCGGGCGGCACGGGCGGCCGCCTGGAGCGCCTTCGCCGGAAGCGGGCAGGTCTGCATCCGCAGCGAGCGGGTGCTGGTCGAGGCGCCGGTCGCCGACGCGTTCGTGAAGCTGTGCGCCGAGGAAGTGGCGCGGCTGCGCCAGGGTCCGCCCGAACGCGCGGCGTCCGACGGCGGGACGGTCGACGTCGGCGCGATCACGTTCGCGCCGCAGATCGAACGGGCCGAACGGCAGATCGCCGAAGCCGTGGCGCGCGGGGCCCGCGTGGTGGTGGGCGGGGCGCGGCGGGCCGACCTCGCGGGACAGTTCTTCGCGCCGACGCTGCTGGTCGACGCGACGCCCGACATGGCGGTCATGCGCGAGGAGACCTTCGGACCGGTGCTGCCCGTCATGCGCGTCGCCGACGCCGAGGAAGCCGTGCGCGTCGCCAACGACTCGCCCTTCGGGCTGTCCGGCAGCGTCTGGTCGCGCGATGTCGCCAAGGCGCGCGCCGTCGCGCGACGGATCCAGACCGGCAGCCTTTGCCTGAACGATGCGCTGTTCAACTACTTCTGCGTCGAGGCGCCGCTCGGCGGGGTGAAGTCCAGCGGGCTGGGGTTCCGCCACGGGCCGGACGCCATCCGCCAGTTCTGCCGGACCGAGACCATCGTCGAAGACCACCCGCTGCTGGGATGGCTGTCGCCGATCCTGGGACGCCAGCTCATGTTCCCCTATCGGGCGCGCACGCAGCGCCTGCTGCGGGCCTTCATGCGCTGGTTCTACTGACCCCCCGCCGCCGTTCGGCCGGCTTCAGCGGACCGGTCGCGATCGCCGGCGGGCGCCCCCCTCAGCGGCAGCGGATCCGTTCGATGACGGCGAAGAGCTCGTTCAGATCGATCGGCTTGCGGACGGCGCCGTCGACCTTCAACGCTTGAGCTTTTTCTTCCATCCGCCCGTCGGCGCTCAACAGGACGACCGGGATGGACGACAGCTCCGGGTCATCCATCTGCACCATGCGAAACTCCGAGCCGCTCATGCGTGGCATCATCAAGTCCAGCAGGATCAGTCCCGGGCGAAGCCCCTCGCGCAGGAGCTTCAGGGCCTGCTCGCCATCGGCCGCGCTGTGGACGGCGTAATCGCGATCCCCCAAGGTCTCGACCAGAGCCTCACGAACGTCGTAATCGTCCTCGACCAGCAAGATCGTGAACGGGGTCACCGCCAAATTGTACTAGAACGGCCCTGCCGTGATCCGCTTTTGCTGTACAAATCGGCTCGAAGCGCTGGTCGACGCGCTGGCGGACGCCGTCGGTGACGCGCGCGGCAGCCTGTTCGACGCCGTCTCGGTGGTGATCCCGAATCCGCTGGTCGAAGCGTTCGTCAAGCAGGGTCTGGCCCGGCGGCTGGGCATCGCCGCGCACGTGCGGTCGTCGTTCCTGCGAGGCTTCCTCTACGAAGTGGCGCGTGCCAGCCGCCCCGACGTCGAGCTGGTCGACCGCGACCGCATCGAAGGCGAGCTGCTGGCCCTGTTCCACGATCCAGGAGCGCTGGCGTCGGACGCGCTCGGCGCCGTGCGCGATTATCTGCGGGCCGACGGAGATGCGCTGGATCGCAAACGCGTGCAGCTGGCCGGCGCGGTGGCGGGGCTGTTCGACGAATACACCTTCACGCGCCCCGAGATGCTGGCGGCCTGGCGAGCCGGGCAATCGGCCAGCGACGTCGACCCGGCGCTGCAGGCCTGGCAGCGCGCGCTCTGGCGGGCCCTGCACGGCCCCGGCGGTGTGCTGGCCGCGCGCGGGGCGATGACGCTGCCCGATCTCTTCGCGCAAACGCCCGAGCGCGACCTGCGGGCGCCCGCGGCGCACCTGTTCGGGATCTCGTACGTGGCGCGGCTCTACGGCCCGATCTTCTCGAAGCTGGCCAAGGTCACCGATCTGTGGATTTACAGCCTCAGCCCCGGCAACCTCGACCGCCTCGACGAGCCCGAGGGCGGCGCGCTGGACGCGTGGGCGCGGCCCGGCCGCGAGAACGCCGCGATGCTGCTGGATTTGGCCGCCGGCGACGCGGACGCGCGCTTCGTCGATCCGGCCGCCGAGGCCGGCGGCGGCGCCTTGGCCACGCTGCAACGGCGAATTCTGGAGCGGCAGACCTCGGACGTGGCGCCGATCGAGCCCGACAAAAGCCTGGTGATTCAGCCGGCGGCCGACGCGCGCCGCGAGCTCGAGACGATCGCCGCGGAGATCTGGTCGGCGGTGCGCGCGGACCCCGCGCTGTCGTTCGCCGACTTCGCGGTGGTGGTTCCGCCGGCGGCGGCGCCGCTCTATCTGCCGCTGGCGCAGGAGGTCTTCGACGCCGCCTCGCGGCTGCCGTGCACGGCGCTGGACCTGCCGCGTCCCGCGGAACGGCGCATCTTCGCCGCCGCCACCGCGCTGCTGGAGCTGCCGCTCGGCCAGCTCTCGCGCCCCGACCTCTTGCGGGTCGCCATGCACCCCGCGGTCGCGCGCCGCTTTCCAGAGGTCGACCCCGAGGACTGGCTGGCGCTCTGCGAGGACCTCGAGATCGTGCGCGGCGCGGACCCGGCCGGGCTGCCGCGCAGCTATCTGGACCGCGATCGGATCAGCTGGGACCAGGGGTTGCGGCGGCTGGCCCTGGGTGCGTTCCTGTCCGGCCCGCGCAGCGGCGAGGAGAGCCCCTTCACGCTGGGCGGCGAGCCGCTGCTGCCGGCCGATCTGTCGCCGGCGGCCGAGCCGGCCGCGCGCGCGCTGGGCCTCCTGGCGCGCGAGTTGATCGCCTACGCCGACGCCGCCCAGCGCGGTCCCGCGCCGTTCGCCGAGCACGCGGCGCTGCTGCGGCGGGTGACGGCGGCGACCGTCCTGCCGGCCACGCCCGACGAAGAAGCGGCGCTGGGCGATCTCTACGCAGCCATCGAGCGCGCGCAGGCGGCGGTCCCGCCGGCGCTGCCGATCCGGTTCCGCGTGGCCAGCGACCTCATCCAAAAGCGGCTGGGGGACGTGCCGCGCCTGGGGCGGCCCCCGGAAGGGGTGACGGTCGCGTCCTTCGTCCCGATGCGCGCGCTGCCCTTTCACACCATCTTCGTGGCGGGGCTGGACGAAGGCGTGTTCCCGGCGCCGGCCGGCTGGGGGGCGCTGGACCTGCGCGCCGGCGGGCGGCGGCCCGGCGACGTCACGCCCCGCGAGCAGGACCAGCACATGTTCCTGGAGACGCTGCTGGCGGCGCGCCACCGCCTGATTCTGTCCTACGTCGCGCGCGATCCGGTGAGCGGGGATCCGCGCGCCGCCTCGTCGGTCGTCGAGGAGGTGCGGCTGGCGTCGGCGGGGGCGGCGCGAGAGCACGCCCCGCGCCCCGCCGCGCGCCACGCCGACGACGCCGTGGTGGCGGTGACGCCGGCCGCCGCCCGAGAGCGGCGCGCCGTCCGGCTGGGCGAATCGTTGCGCCGCGCGGCCGGCGGCGTCCCCCAGCTTCCGCTCCTGGGCGAGCTGCGGGCGGCGCTGGCGCCGGGCGTCTGGGCGCGCTTGGCCGGCGATCTCGGCTGGCAGGCCCCGCCGGAGGTCGCGCCCGCCGCGCGGCTGCGGCGGGCGCTGACGCTGACCGACCTGCGCCGGTTCCTCGAGTGCCCGTTGCAGGCCTCCGCGCGGGTGCTGCTGCCGATCCGCGACGAGGGCGACGCCGAGCTCGACGCCGAGGCGTCGCTGCGCGAGCACGAGCCGCTGGACGAATCGCGCCTGGAGACGGTGCCCTTCCTGCGCGAGCTGGCCGCCGAGCTGCTGGACGGCCGCCCGGACGAGATCGACGGCGATTCCCTCGAGCGCGTCCAGGCCGCCTACGATCGGGCGGCCGAATCGAAGCGCCTGGCCGGCATGCTGGCCGACGGGCTGTTCGGCCGCGCCGCGCGCGATCGCCACCTGCGCTTGCTGCTCTGCTGGAAAGCCGGGGTCCGGCTGGCCGTCGGGCCGCTGGCTGCGCCGTTGCATCACCTGTGGCTGGGCGGCGCGCCCGAGCACCTCCGCGCGCCCGAGCTGCACCCCGCCCTGCGCCTGGCGATCGACGGGCTCGGCGAGGTTCCGCTGGGGGGGCGGACCGAGCTGGTGACCACCCAGGCCGACGGCACGCGCGCGATCCTGTCGCTGATCGGGTCGGTGAACCCGAAGACCGAATGCGCAGAGCGCGATTTCCTGGCGCCGTTCTTCACCCACCTGGCGCTGACGGTGCAACAAGGCGAGGCGCGCCCCAGCCGCGCCGTCACCCTGCGGCCCAAGGACGACGGCTCGCCGCGCGCCGACGAACGGCGATTTTCGCCCGTCACGCCGGAGTCGGCGCGCGCGGTGCTGACCGCGCTGGCCGGCGAGCTGGTGCGCCAGGTGCACGCCTACTTCCTGCCCTGCGAAGGCGTGTTCCACCGCAAGAAAAACGAGGGCAAGCCGGGCAGCGTGCGCGCTTCGATCCTGTTCCTGCGCGACGACAACTGGACCCGGTTCGCGTCGGACAGCGGGCCGGTGCCGGATCCGCGCGACTACCCGGTCCCCGACGAACAGGAGGCCGAACAGATGGCCGCGCGGCGATTCGGCCCCTACTTCGCCTGCATCGCCGAGGGACAGGCGGCGGCCGCCGCGGCCAAGCCCCTCAAGAAGGGCCGGCGATGACCGCCCCCGGCTTCTACCCCTTCCCCGACGAGCTGGCCCGCATCCCGCGCGACCGCGCCGCGGTGGTGGAAGCCTCGGCCGGGACCGGCAAGACGTTCCTCATCGAGCACCTGGTGGTCGACCGCGTGCTGCGCGGCGAGGCGCGGCTGGAAGAGATCCTGGTCGTCACGTTCACGGAGCGGGCGGCCGCGGAGCTGCGCCGCCGCGTGCACGCGCTCATCCGCGCCGTGGCCGCCGCCGGCCCGCCCCTGCCGGACAGCGTGCAGCCGGGATGGACGATCGACAGCGATGCCCGCGCGCGGTTGGCGGCGGCCGCCCGCCAGATCGACGCGGCCCCCATCTCGACCATCCACGCGTTCTGCCAGCGCATCCTCGTCGAGCAGGCATTCGCCGGCGGCCGGCTTCTGGTGCAGGAGAACGTCGAGAGCAAGGCGGCCTTCTCCGCCGCCTTCGCCGAGGCCGTCCGCCAGGAGCTGCCGGTCGACCCGGAGCTGGCGCCTTACCTCGAGACGTATTTGAAGGGCCGGCGCTCGACCGAATCCCTGGAGGCGCTGCTCTGCCGGGCCTACCAGCTGCGGGTCCCGTTTCATCCGCCCTTCGATCCGGCCGCCGTCGCCGTCGCCGCCCGCGCGCTGGCGGCGCTGCCGGTCGCCGAGCTGCTGGCCGCGGTCACCGGACACCAGAACACCGTCCGGGCGGTCAAGGAACGCTTGACCGACCTGCACGCGGCGGCGGCAGCCTTCGCCGGCGACGGCCACCTGCCCGACTTCCTGGCTGCCGTCGATCCGATCGTCGGATCGCGCAAAGAGGGGTTCGACTACCTGACCACGAACCTGCTGCCGGGCACGCGCGCCCGTGGCCCCGTCGACGCCCTGGCCGACGCGGCGGTCTCGCTGGAGACGGCGGTGGCCGCGCTGTTCCTGCCCCGCGTCGCCGAGCGGGTCGAGTCCCGCAAGCGCGCCGCGGGCCTCTACGACTTCGACGACATGCTGTCGCTGGTGCGGAACGCCCTGCGCGGACCGCGCGGCGGCGAGCTGGTGACCACGCTGCGCGCCCGCTACAAGCTGGCGATCGTCGACGAGTTCCAGGACACCGACCCGGTCCAGTGGGAGATCTTCCGGACCGTGTTCGCCGACAGCCCGTCCCACCCGATCGTGCTGGTCGGCGATCCCAAGCAGTCGATCTACGGGTTCCGCGGGGCGGACGTGATGACCTACGCGGCGGCCTGCGAGACCATCGCGCCCCCCGACGAGCGCCACCACCTGTCGCGGAATTTCCGTTCCACGCCCGCGGTCATCGAGGCCTACAACGCCATCCTCGACGCCGCCGCGGAGCCGCCGTACTTCAGCCACGGCCCGATCTACCGGCCGGTGGCGGCCGGCCGGCCCGACGCTGAGGCCGCCGCTCCCGCCGCGCCCCCGATCACGCTGCTGCGGGTGACGGCCGACGAAGAGGTCACGAAGCTGCCGATGCGTGCCGTGCGCGAGGCGCTGGCGCGAGCCATCGGCGACGAGATCGTCGCGCTGCTGCGAGGCCCGGAGCCGCCCCCGGCGCGCGAGATCTTCGTCCTCACGCGCACCTGGCGCGAGGCGGAGGCGATCGAGCAGGCGCTGACCAGCCGGGGAGTCGCCGCCATCATCTTCAACCAGGAAAACCTGCACCGCTCGCGCGAGGCGGCCCACGTCCGCGATCTGCTGGGCGCGGTGGCCGAGCCGCGCGACCCGGCCAAGCGGCTGCGGGCCTGGCTGACGCCGTTCTTCGGCCTGTCGGTGGCCGACCTGCCGGCCGCCGCCGCCGCGGGCGCCGACCACCCGCTGCACGAGCGCCTCTACGCCTGGCACGCCGCCGCCGCGCGCCAGCCGCTGGCGCGGGTCTTCCCGCGCATCCTCGAGGAGAGCGGCGTGCTTTTGCGCGAGCTGTTCCTGGGCGAGAGCGCCCGCCGGCTGGTGAACTACCGCCACCTGTTCGAAATGCTGGCAGCCGAGGACGCCAGGGCCGGGCGGCCGCTGGGCGAAGTCGTCCGCCGGCTGGCCGCCTTGTGCGCCGGGCTGACCGCCGCCTCGCCCGAGGAGGGCGACATCGAGCGCATCGAGAGCGACCGCGACGCCGTCCAGATCCTGACCATGCACAAGGCGAAGGGCCTGGAGGCCGACGTGGTGTTCGTCTACGGCGGCTTCAGCCCCGTCCAGGGGCGCGGGCTCCGCGTCTACACGCGCGATGGGGCGCGCGCGGCGGTGGTCGGCCGCGGACGGCGGCAAGCGGTCGCGGACGCCGTCAAGCGCGAGGCCGAATCCGAGGACCAGCGCCTCTTTTACGTGGCGCTGACGCGTGCCCGGCGGCGCCTCTACCTGCCGTTCGACGGCGCCGTCGAGGGGGAGATCGGCCTCGACGACGCGCGCGAGCAGTTCTGGAAGGTCAACGGCGGCTACGCCCACGTCCACCGGCGGCTGCGCGCGCTGGCGGCGGCGACGTCGCGGCACTTCGCGGTGCGGGAGGTCTCGGTGGATCCGGGCGCGCCCGGCGATTCGCTGCGCCCGCGCCCCAACCTGGCCATGTGGGCCTGGACGCCCGACGGCGTGCCGGCCGTCCCGCCGCCGCCGGCCGCCGAGATGGCCGGGCTGGCCCGCGACCGCCGGGGGCCCACCACCACGTCGTACAGCCGCATCAAGCACGAGGAAGGGGGATATCGCCCGCCCACCGAGATGCCCGAGGAGGCCGAGCTGGAGCCGCTGGCCGATGACGAACTGCCCGGCGGCGCGCGCGCCGGCATCTTCGTCCACGATCTTCTGGAGCGGGTCCCCCTGGAGGCGCTGCGGGACACGCCGGAGCTGGAGGCCTGGGTGGCCCGTCCCGACGTGCGCGAGCTGCTGGAGACGACCTTGCGGCGCCACGGGCGCGACGCGCGCCAGCTCATGCCGGCGGCGCGGCTGGCCCACGCCGCGCTGACGGCGGAGCTGCCGGTGGCGGGCGGCCGGTTGCGCGGGCTGGCCTGGGCGCCGCGGGTGGTGCGCGAGATGGAGTTCCTGTTCCCCTTCCCCGCGCCGGCGGGCGGCGCGCGGCGCGGGTTCGTGAAAGGCTACGTCGACGTGGTGTTCGAACACGAAGGGCGCGCCTACCTCATCGACTGGAAGACCGACCGACTCTCGAGCTTCGATGCGCCCGCCCTGGAGGCGCACGTCACCGCCAACTACGCGCTGCAAGAGCGGCTCTACACCCTGGCCCTGGTGCGGGCGCTGGGCGTCGCCGACGCGGCGACTTACGAGCAGCGGTTCGGCGGGACGCTGTACGTGTTCGTGCGCGGCCTGCCGTCGGCGGTCCGCTTCGCGCGCCCCGACTTCGCCGAGCTGCAAGCCTGGGAGGCCGAGCTCGCCGTCCAGCTCGCGCCGCGTGACCCGGCGGAGGTGGCGTGACCGCCGCGCCGGATCGCCGCTGGCCGCCCGCCTGGAGCGCCGGCCTGGTGCGCGAGGAGGTCGACCCGGCGGGGCTGCTGCTGGCGCTGGAGGCCGCCGGCTGGCCGCGGGAGCTTCCCGTCGCGCAACGGCGGGCCTTCGCGCTGCTGGTCCTGGCGTCGTGCGAGGCGCGCCGCGAGGGGAGCACCCGGCTGGCGCTCGACGGCGCTCTGGAGCCGCGGTTGGTGGCGCTGGGCGCGGCGGCCGCCGATCAGGCCGAGGCGCTGGCGCTGGCCGCGGCCAGGCTGGCTCACCCGGCCCTGGACCCGCTGGTGGGCCGTCCCGGAGCCCGGCGGCCCTTCATCCTCGACGGAACGCACCTCTACCAGGAGCGCGACCTGCGGCTCGAGCAACGGGTGGCCGACGCCCTGAACGCGCGGATGGCGGCGTCGATCGAGGACGCGGCGTCGCGGGGCGCCCTGGACCTGCCGCGATCGCTTCAGGGAACAGACCCCCGTTTTGTCGAGGCGAGCGGATCGGAAGCTGGAGAGGCTCCGTCCGACGCAGGACGCCGCGGGAGCGAACCGGGCTCCGCCGGCGGGGCGCCCGCCGAGGCCGCCCTCGCGCGGTCCGCGCCGCCGGCGGGGCGCACCTGGACGGCCGGGCAAGCGGCGGCCATCGCGGCGGCCACCAACTGCCCGCTCACCGTCGTGACCGGCGGACCGGGCAGCGGCAAGACCGCCGTCATCGCCGGGATCGTCCGGGCCTGGCGGGCGGCGGGCGTGCCGGCCCCGGCCATTGCCGTCGCGGCGCCGACCGGCAAGGCCGCCCATCGCGCCGCCGAAGCCCTGGCCGCCGCCGGAGCGGACCTGGCCGACGTGCCCGCCCCTTCGACGCTGCACCGCCTGCTGGGATACTCGCCGCGCGCCGGTCTGCGCGGCGGCGAGGTTCGCCACCACCCCAACAATCCCCTGCCCCACGCCGCGCTGGTGGTCGACGAGGCGTCGATGGTCGACCTGGGCTTGCTCGATCGCCTGCTGCGCGCCCTGCGCCCGGAGGCCCGGCTGGCGCTGGTCGGCGACGCCGGGCAGCTCCCCGCCATCGCGGCCGGCAGCGTCTTCCGCGACCTGGCGGGGATCGCGATCCGCCTCACCGAGAGCCACCGGATGAGCCCCGGCGATCCGGCCGGCGCCGAGATCCTGGCCGCCGCCCGCGGCATCGCCGCCGGTGAACCGCCCGCCGGCGCCGCACTGACCGACGCGACGGCGCTGCGGTTCCGTGGGTTCGAACGGCTGGACCCCGGCGCGGCAGGCTCGGCGCGGCGCGGGGTGGGGGCCTTCCTCGACCGCTGGTACGCGGAGCAGGTGCGCCTGCCGCCCGAGCTGGATCCGCGGCGGCCGCTCCGCGCCCTGACCGGGCGCCTGGACGGCGAGTCCGGCCCGCGCGCGGGCGCGCTCTTGGAACGGCACCGGCGCGCGCGGCTCTTGACCGTCACGCGCGTCGGCCGCGCGGGCGCGGATCGGATCAACGACGAGCTCGCCCGGCGGGCGGCGGCCGACCTCGGCAGCGGGCCGGCGCGGGACGGACTGCCGCCGGGCACGCCGGTGATGGTCGTCGAGAACGACTACGAGCGCGGCCTCATGAACGGCGATCAGGGCGCGGTGCTGCCGGTGGTGAGTTCGGCCGGCGCGCCGGTTCCCACCGCCGTGTTCGCGCGCGACGACGGCTTCGCGCTGTTCCCGCTGGCCACGCTGCGGGGCCTGGTGCAGATCGCCTACGCCATCACGGTGCACAAGGCCCAGGGCAGCGAGGTCGAGCGCGCCGCCCTGCTGCTTCCGGAAGCCGACCTGCCGCTGCTCTCGCGCGAGCTGATTTACACCGCCGCCACCCGGGCCCGCGCCTCGATGGTGGTGGTCGGCCGCCCGTCGCTGCTGGCTGAGGCGATCGCGCGGCCGCTGGGGCGCACGTCGGGCCTGGCCGATCGCCTGCGCCCGGTGCGGTAACCCGGTTTGGCTGAGCGGATTACGCCTCGGTAACAACGCGTCCGCCCCTGCTGTCCGTCGGCCCGTGTCGGCCGGCGATTTCGGGGATCCCAACCCGGCATTGCCCTTGCAATCCAATCCCCCGTGCGTTGCTGGGCTAGGCCGCGGACGCGGCCAAACGAGGAGGGCGCGGCATGATTCGCGAGGCTGAAGCGGCTGGCGCGGGGGGATGCACCGTTGCGGCGGGGGCGCCGTCGTCTTCTTGTTCGGGCGAAGATCCCTTGACCCACGAGCTGCGCTTCCTGCTGACGCGCGGCGAGACGATTCGCTTCTTGGATGCCCTGGACGGGCGGACGCAGGTGGCGACCTACGATCCGGAGCACCCGGTCTCGTACACCCGGACGACCTACTTCGACACGGCGGACAGCGCTTACCTGACCTCGTCCGTCGACGAGCCGGCGCGTCGCCTGCGCGTCCGGCAATACGCGGCCGCCGCCACGCCCGACGAGCCGCCGGTGTTCTCGGGCGTCGGGTTCATCGAGCTCAAGCAGCACCTCGGCGCCTCCCGGAGCAAGGTGCGCCTGGCCGCCTCGGCCGACGAGATCGCGCGCCTGTTGAAGGATCCGCGCGCGGCCGTGGCCGGCGCCCCCGACGACCAGCCGCTGGCCGTCGTGGGCCGCGAGCTGGCCATTCCGACCATGGCGCCGCGGCTGTCCACCTGGTACCGGCGCGTCCACCTGATCACGCCCGAGGCGCCCGTCCGGCTGACCCTGGACGAGGGGCTGCAGTTCTGCCGCCCGCAGCCGGTCACGTGCGCGGGCGTGCCGGCCACGCCGGCGCAGCGCGACGTGGTGGCGGCATTTCCGTCGCGCATCCTCGAGGTCAAGCACGCCGGGACCCTGCCGCCCTGGCTGGAACGGCTGCTGGCGGGCTTCCAGCCGGCGCCGGCCCACTTCTCGAAGTTCCGCCTCGGCATGCAGGCGCTGACGCAGGAGCACGACTGGGAAGAACAGGTCACCGTGCCGCACACGTCGAGCCCGCGGCTGTCGCGCCACCTCTCCACCATCGTTGCCGCTTAGGAGAACGCGAATGTTCGTGGTGTTCGAAGGGATCGACGGAAGCGGAAAGACCACCATCTCGAATCGGGTCGCCAAATCGCTGCGCGCCCGCGGGCTGGACGTCGAGCACCTGCGCGAGGGGGGAGCCTTCGCGTCCAAGGTCACCCAGGGCATCCGCGACTTTTGCCGGGACGCGCGCAACATGGCGCTGACGCCGCGGGCCGAGCTGATGTTGTACGTCGCGCGCGAGGTGCAGCTGGCCGAGGAGGTCCTGCGCCCGGCGCTGGACCGCGCCGACGTCGTCATCGCCGACCGCTACTTCTATACCGCCGAGGTGCTGGCGGGCGCGGGCCGCGACCTGGCCCCCGACGAGATCCGGCCCATCGTGCAGACCGCCGCGGCCGGCGTCTGGCCGCAGCTGGCGTTCCTCATCGACGTGGATCCGTCGGTGGCGCGCGGGCGCCGCAAGGTCTCGAAGATGATGAACCCCGCCGATCGCCGCCCGGTGTCGCGCAAGGGGCTGACCGGCAGCGGCCTGCAGGTCCGCCTGCGCGCCGGGTACAAGGCCCTCGCCGAGAGCGATCCGGCGCGCTGGGTGATCGTCGACAACAGCGACGCCGACCTCGACCAGGTCGTGGCGGCGGTGACCGACACGATCCTGCGGGCGCGGGGCGGTGAAGCGGTGTCGGGCGGGCACCTGCAGGTCGGCGCCGCGACGCCGGCCGCGGCGCCCGCCGACAGCGTGGCCGCCGCGTACCAGGCCTTCCTGGCCTGGGTCGACCGCCGCACGTTCCGCGAACCGACGCTGGCGGCCTACGTCCTGGCCGGCATGTCGGGCGCCGAGATCGACACGCGGCGCCTGTCGCTGGCGGGCGCGGCGCCCAAGGTGATCGCGCGGGGGCTGCGGGGCCTGTCGGATCCGGTCTCGTGGCGGCTGCGGCGCCTGCTGCTGGACGCGGCGCCGAGCGAGGTGGCGCTGTCGCTGGAGGCGACCATCCCGTCGACGAGTGACGCCTGGACGCTGCGCGAGCTGCTGTCCGACGGCGCGCCCGCCGCGGTCGCCGCCAGCCTGGAGGGGCTGGACGACGAGACCGCCTGGGCGCTGCGCGCCGAGCTCTACGAGCGCGCCCCGGAGGCCGTGCTGGCGTCGCTGGCGCTGCTGGACTCGCCGCGCGCCTGGGAGCTGCGGGCGCGCTGGCTCTCCGAGCGGGGCGGCCTGGATCGTGCGGGCCAAGTCGGTCACCGGGCTCGACGGCGCGCAGGCCTGGGAGATGCGCAAGGCCGCCCGCGAGAACGCGCCGGTGGCTGCCCTCGCGTCGCTGAAGGGCGCCACCAGCGACCGGGCCTGGAACTGGCGCGAAAAGGCCATCGGGCGCGCCCCCAAGGCGGTGCTCTCGACGATCGCCGGAATGGACGACGCGCGCGCCTGGGCGCTCCGGGTGGCGAACGCCCCGCGGGTGCGGGAGGCGCTGGACTCGATGGCCGGCCTCGACCACCCCATCGCCTGGGACCTGCGCGAGAGCTGCCTCGACATCTGGCCGGCCAACACGATCAAGAGCCTGGGCGTGCTGGTGAACGGCCACCGCGGCCACGAGCTCCTGATGCGCGCCCTGGCGGCTCACCCCGACCAGATCTCGTTGCTGAAGCAGGCCGCCAACATCGCGACCGGCGCCAGCCTGACCCCAGCCGTCATGGCCGCTTGAAATGTCCACCTTCGACCTGAACGACACGCTCGGCCTGGACAGCATGGGCCTCGACCGGTTCGAGGTGGTGCTGGTCCGGCTGGTCATCTCCGCCGGGCTGGGCAGCTTCCTGGGCTTCCGCCTGTGGCGCCGGCTGATGCCGAACGCGCTGCCGCCGGCGCGCGAGGTGGCGCAGGCCCAGACGCTGATCGCGGTGGCGGGCGCGCTGATGGTGGTCGTGATCGGTCACAGCACGGCGCGCGCGTTCGGGCTGGTGGGCCTGGGCGGTTTCATCCGCTTCCGCTCGGGCATCAAGGACACGCGCGACGCCGCCGTCATGTTCGTGATGATCGGCATCGGCATGGCCTGTGGCCTCGGCGCCGTGCCGATGGCGGCGGTCGCGACGCTGTTCGCGGCCATCGTGCTGGCCCTCTTCGACATGGGGCGGCGGGCCCGCCTACGCCTCATGCGGGTGTCCATCATGGTCGCCACGCCGCGAGAGGCCTGGAAGCGCCTCCGCAGCTTCTTCCCGGGCTCGCGCCTACTGGAGCTGCCCGGCCCGGAGATGGAGGTGGGGCGCCTGGTGATCGAGACGGTGCTGGGCGAGACGAACGACGCGACGGAGATCATGCGGCGCCTCGAAGAGGCGCAGGTCACCGGCGTCAAGAGCGTGTGTGTCGACGAGGGAAAAGTTGGCTTGGCCGCGTGATCGACGCGCGGCACGGGAGGAATGACCATGGGCGTGCGACAGATTTTCTTGGGGGTTACGGGCGGGCTGCTGCTGGCCGCCGGGTGCGGCGCCCCGGCCATCAACAACAACACGTCGAGCGAGCCGCTGGCGCAGGACGGCGCCACGCCGACCGTGACGGCGGGCCGTTATCAGCCGCTGGTGGTGGGCGCCCAGTGGTCCTACCAGGTGACCGACACCGGCAACGTCGCCTACACCAAGGCCAGCAGCGTGGTGTCGCTGGAGGACGTGGGCGGCGCGTTCGCCGGCACGATGGCCTACAAGATCAGCGAGACGGTGAAATCCAGCACACAGTACACCTGGTACCAGATGACGGACACCGACGTGCGGCGCCTGCACGACCAGTCGCTGGACTCGACCGGCGCGCTGTCCAGCGACGACTGGTACACGCCGTACAACCTGCGCATCGACGAGACGCCCGAGCACCTGACGGCCGGCGCGACCTGGCAGCTCACGTACCAGGATCAGCACACCAACGCCAAGAAGACGACCAACAAGACCACCAGCGTCACCGAGAACTGGTCCTGTGACGCGGTCGCGGAGACGGTCACCGTGCCGGCCGGCACCTTCAGCGCCGTGCGCATCACCCGCACCGACACGTCGAGCGGCGGCTCGGCCAAGACGCAGTGGTTCGTCCCCGGGGTGGGCAAGGTCCGCGAATCGAACAACACCGGCCACCTCGAGGTGCTGACCAGCTACGACATCCCGAACCCGGACGCCGGTCAGGCCAGCCCGTAGTCGGCGATCTTCTTCGCGATGGTCGGGTAGGACACGCCCAGCAGGCGGGCTACGGCGGTGCGGTTGCCGTTCGCAAACGCGAGCAGCCGCGCGATGTAGGCCCGCTCGAGCCCCTCCAGATCCGGGGGCCTGCCGGCCGCGTCCAGGTCGACCGAGAAGAACCCGCCCGTGGCCGCCGTCCCGGTCCGGCTGGGGCCCGAGATGACGATGCATTCCGGATCGATGGCGTCCTGGGTCGAGAGGATCACGGCCCGCTCGACGATGTTGCGCAGCTCGCGCACGTTGCCGGGGTAGTCGTATTCCAGCAGCAGCCGCTCGGTCTCGGGCGCGAACCGGTTGGCCGGCTTGCGCATGCGGGTGGCGAACCGCGCCAGGAAGTGCCCCGCCAGCGGCAGGATGTCCTCGCGCCGCTCGCGCAGCGGCGGGACGCGGATGTGGAACACGTCGAGGCGGTGATAGAGGTCCAGCCGGAAGGCGCCCTTTTCGACCTCGTCGGCCAGCTCCTTGTTGGTGGCGGCGACCACCCGGACGTTGACGGACAGATCGCGCGTGCCGCCCAGCCGCCGGAAATTCATCTCTTCCAGCACCTTCAGCAGCTTGGCCTGGGTGGCCACCGGCATCTCGCCCACCTCGTCGAGGAGCAGCGTGCCCCCGTCGGCCTCCTCGAACAGGCCCCGCTTCTGCGTCTTGGCGTCGGTGAACGCGCCGCGCTCGTGCCCGAACAGCTCGCTCTCGAGCAGGCTCTCCGGGACCGACGCGCAGTTGATCTCGACGAAGGGCCCGTTGGTGCGGGCCCGCGTGCGGCGGGCGATGAGATCCGCGATCAGCTCCTTGCCGGTCCCCGACTCGCCCTGGATGAGGACGGTGGTGTCGGGCGCCTCGGCCACCTTGTCGACCATGTCGATCACCTTTTGCATGGCCGTCGACGCGCCCACCACGAAGTCGCCCATGGCCGCGTGCGCGCGGTCGGCGAGCTGCCGGACCTGGGCGCGCAGCCGCTGCGCCTCGATGGCCTTGCGGACCGTGACCACGAACTCCGGGAGCTGCAACGGCTTGGACAGGTAGTCGAAGGCGCCCAGCTTCAGCGCCTGAACGGCGCTGGTGACGTCGGCGTAGGCGGTGGCGATCACCACCAGCGTGTCGACGTTCCGCTCGCGCGCCTCCCGGATCAGCGCCTCCAGGACGGCGATGCCGTCGGTGTCGGGCAGGTGCCGGTCCAGGATCACCAGATCGCTGGGCTCGCGCTGCCAGGCGACCAGGCCCGCCTGCCCGCTGGAGGCGGTGGTGACCATGAACCCCTCCGACGCCAGCGCCTCCTCGGCCACGATGCGGAAGGTCTTCTCGTCGTCGATGACCAGGACGGTGGGCTTCATGTGGGCGTCCCCGCGGCGGCGGGCGCCGCCTCCCCCGCGCGCGCCGCCGCGATGGGCAGGCGCACCCGGAACAGCGCCCCGCCCTGCGGCCCGCGCTCGACCTCGATGCGCCCGCCGTGCGCCTCGACGAAGCGCTGCGAGGTGGGCAGCCCCAGGCCGGTGCCGTTCGGCTTGGTGGTGAAGAACGGCTCGAACAGGTGCTCGCGCGCGGCCGGCGACAAGCCCGGCCCGTCGTCGGCGACCTCGATGACCGCTTCCCCGCCGCGAGCCCCGGCGGTGACCGTCACGGCGTGACCGGCCTCGACCGCATTCTTGATGAGATTGACCATCACACCCTGAATCTTATGCGCATCGCACCAGGCCGGCAGCGCCGGCGGTGCGTCGACCCGCAACGAGACGCCGCGATCGGCGACCAGGTCGGCCACCGCCTCGGCCGCCCGGCCGATGACCGCCGTCAGGTCGGCGGGCGCCCGCGCGATGCGCGGCGAGCGCGAAAACGACAGCAACGAATCGACCACGTCGCGCAGCCGGGCGATCTCGCCCAGCACCTGCGGTCGCAGCCGCGCCAGCCGCGCGCTGTTCTGCGGATCCTGGGCGATGAGCTCGACGGCCATCCCCAGGCCGTTGAGGGCGTTCTTGAGCTCGTGCGCGATGGCGGCCGAGGTCTTCCCCATGGCCGCGAACCGCTCGGCGTCGACCAGCGCCGCCTGCGTGGCGACCAGCTCTTGCGTGCGGTCCCGCACCCGCTGCTCGAGCAGCCCGGCCGCCTCGCGCAGGTCCTGGTCGCGGCGCTGGATCGCCTCCTCCATCCGCTGGAACGCCCCCAGCAGCGTCGAGATCTCTTCGGTGCCGGCGGGGCGCGGCCCGGGCTCGCCCGCACGGAGCTGGGATTGCCCGGCCGGCGTCGTCGCGGGCCGGTCCAGGAACCCTCGCAGCGTGGGTCCCGGCTGATCCTCCGCGTGCTCGCCGCGGGCGATCCGGATGGCGCCGTCGGCCAGGGCTTGCAGCGGCCGGGCCAGGTACGCCGACAGCGCCAGCCCCACGAACAGCGCCACCACGATGCCCAGCACCAAGATGCCGGCCAGCGTGGCCCCCTGCTGCTCGATGTTGGCGGTCAACACCCGCCACGGCCAGGCGAAGACCACCGCATAGCGGGTCGCCGCGCCCACCGGCGAGTAGGCGAACAGCGTCTTTTGCCCCGACGCCTCGCCGATCAGCGTGCCGCTGGTGCCGCGGCGCGCGGCGGCGATGGCCCGGGCCCACCCCGAGCGCGCGGGCGGCGGCGGACCTCCCGGCGGGTAGATGACGGCGCCGTCGTCCTCGTCGATCAGCACCGCGTCGGTGTGGGGGGGCAGGTTCTCGTGAAAGGTCGGCGAGATCAGGTTGTTCTCGGCCAGCGCGATCACGCCCACCAGCGCGCCCGCGAAGGCGCCGCCGTGCGCCACCGGCTGCACGATCTTCATGGTCTGGCCCAGGGCCGGCTCGTCGGTGATCCGGAACAGCGGGCCAGCGACGCCGGTGCGGACCGCCTGGAACCAGGGGCGATCGCCGAAGGCCTGCCCGCGGAACTCGGAGCGGTCGGGGACCGAGCGCACGCAGCGCCCATCGCGGTCCAGCAGCAGCACCGCCGTGTTGTAGAGGACCGAGTGCGCGTGCGCGCTGGCCAGGATCTGCTGTTCTTGCAGCAGGTCCGGGTCGGTGGGGTTCATCTCGGGCAAGAGCGCCAGGCGCTTCAGCTCGTCCTCGAGGATCTCGAAGTTGTCGCGCAGCGCGAAGGCCCGGTTCTCGGCGAAGAGCTGATACTCGGTGGTCAGCTCGCGGCGCATGGTGGCCGCCGACTGATAGATGGTGGTGCCGCCGGCCAGGCCGATCGACACGACCAGCAGCGACGAGAGCACCAGCGAAAGCTCGGTCCGAAGGGTCAGGCGCGGAACGCTAGCACCGCGCGCCGGCTTTTACACCACCCGCCCGATCGGGACGCCTGTCGACGCAACCGGGCGGGCCTCGATGTCCCGGCGGGCGACGCGCTTTCGCAGGCGGTGCGCTAATCGGAATCGGGCAGAAGCAGGACGGCCCCGCTGCGGGGCGCGCCCACGAACACGGTTCGGCTGGTCGGATCGAAGGCCACCGTGTGCGCGTCCAGCGCGGTGGCTTTCGTCCCCAGCAGGGCCAGCCTGCCGTCGGGCGACACGCGGAAGGTGAACAGCCGCCCGATGCCGGCCGAGGGGACGTAGAGGTGCCCGAGCGGCGCGGCGTACCCGATGCTGTCCACCTCGGGACCCACCGCCGCGGTCGAGACGAGCTTCTGGCTGCCGAGGTCGACGACGGTGGCCCGTCCCTCGGCGCAACCGGTGAACAGCAGCCCGCGCGCGGCGTCGAGCGCGATGCCGCGCGCGCCCCGGCAGCCGTTGCGCCAGCTCGCGACCACCTTGCGCGCCCGCAGGTCGACGGCGAAGCTGTGATCGGTCCAGGTGTGGCTGTAGGCGCGGCCGCGGGCCTCGTCGACGGCCAGCGACTCGGGGCCGTCGGGGACCGGAACCAGCCCCACCCGCACCAAGCGGCGGCGATCCGGGCCGTCGAAGCGGAGCACCTCGATCTGCTTGCGCGAGGGCTCAGTCACCCAGACCTCGCCGGTGGCCGCGACGGCGCGCACGTAGTCCGGCTTGCCGGCCAGGTCGACCGAGCCGACGATCTTCAGCACCGTCGGATCGACGACGCGCAGCGTGCGCGTCTGGCGGTCCGTGGCCACGATCCGCGCCGGCCGACCGGGCACCTCGACGGCCGAGGTCGTCCCCTGATCGTGCCCGCCCCGGAACGCGCCGCCGCTGAACCCGGCGACCGCCGCCACGTGACGGGTGGCCGGGTCCAGCAGGAACAGCGTGCCCGCCCCGCCGCCCGGCACCAGCACGCGCCCGAGCCCCGGCGCCAGCTGCAGGTCGTCGAAGCCGATCCCGCGCTCGCCGCCCGGCAGCAAGACCGTCGCCGGGCCGGCCGCCACCGCGGCGGCCAGCACGGCCAGCGCGACCAGCCGCACCGCTACTCCCGCCGCCAGGCGCGCAAGATCTCCTCGACGCGCGCGTTGGCCTGCTCGTCGACGGTCTGCCGCGACGGATCGGCGTCGAACCAGGCCAGGGTGCGGCGGATCCCCTCGGCGAACGGAATCTGCGCCTGCCACCCCGGCACGAACGACTTGATCTTGGCGTTGTCGAACAGCGCGCACCAGCTCTTGTCGCCAAGCAGGCCCGGCCCGGTCTCGGGATCGACCTTGGCGATGAACGCGCTGGGGACGTGCACCAGGTTCGGCTCGGCCCCGGCGGCCCGCCCGACCAGCCGCAGGATCTGGTCCCAGGTCAGCCACTCGTCGGAGGTGATGTGGAAGGCGTGGCCGATGGCGCGCGGGTTGCCGCACAGGCCGATGAACGCGCGCGCGAAATCGTCGGCGTGGGTCAACGTCCAGAGCGACGTCCCCTCGCCGTGGATGACGACGGGCAGGCCGCGCCGGATGCGATCGACGATGGTGTAGTCGGACTTGCCGACCGCCACCGGCACGATGGTGTCGTAGGTGTGCGACGGCCGCACGATGGTCATCGGGAACCCGCTGGCGCGGTAGGCCCGCATCAACGCCTCCTCGCAGGCGATCTTGTTGCGCGAGTACTCCCAGTAGGGATTCGCCAGCGGCGTCGATTCGGTGATCACCGGGTGCGCGGGCGGCTTCTGGTAGGCCGACGCCGAGCTGATGAAGATGTACTGGCCGGTGGCCGCGGCGTCGCCCCCGCCCGAGAACCAGGCCAGGTCGCGTTCGACGTCGGCGGCGGTGAACGCGATCCAGTCGACGACCACGTCGTAGCGGGCCCCGCGCAGCGCCCCGGGCGGCCGGCCGCTGTGCACGTCGTGCGCGATGACCTTCACCCCGGCTGGCAACGGGTGTTTGCTGGTCCGGCCCCGGTTGACGAGGTGCAGCTCGTGTCCCCGGTCGACCAGCTGTCGGCTCAGCGTCGAGCTGATGTTCCCGGTGCCGCCGATGAACAGGATCTTCATGGCGCGCAGTATATATTCGTCCGTCCATGCCTTACGACCACAGCACCGTCGAGCCGAAGTGGCAGGCCCGCTGGCGGGAAGCCGGGCTGCACAAGACGCCGGCCGACCCGGCCCTGCCCAAGTTCTACGCGCTGGACATGTTCCCCTACCCGTCCGGCGCCGGCCTACACGTCGGCCACTGCGAGGGCTACACGGCCACCGACGTCATCACGCGCTGGAAGCGGATGCAGGGCTTTCGCGTGCTGCACCCGATGGGCTGGGACGCCTTCGGCCTGCCGGCCGAGAACTACGCCATCAAGC
>JAICYS010000110.1 GCA_025934105.1 Myxococcota bacterium
ACCGGCGGGAGCAGCGGCGGGGGCGGCGTGTTGAGCTGCCCGGGCGCAGCGCCCAGCGGCGTCACCGCGGCCTGGTGCTCGTGCGAGCAGTACGGCCAGTGGGCCAACGGCGACGCCACGTTCTACAACGACATCTGGGGGGCCGGCGCCGGCAAGCAATGCATCTGGGCCACCACCGGCAACGAGTTCGGCTTCGTCGCCCAGCACCCCAACAGCAGCGGCATCAAGTCTTACCCGAACATTTCGTTTTCGCCCGGCAAGGCCATCAGCGCCGTCGGCGCCTACACCAGCAGCTTCGCGATCGCCGTCCCCAGCGGCGGCTCGTGGGAGTCGGCCTACGACATCTGGGTCAAGAACGGCAGCACCCGCATCGAGATCATGCTCTGGATGTACACGACCGGCGGCGTTCAGCCGATCGCCTCCAAGTACGACGCCTCGGGCTCGGCCGTGCCGGACGTGTCGAACGTCAACGTCGGCGGCCACACCTGGAACGTGTTCTACGGCAGCAACGGCTCCAACGCCGTGGTCTCGTTGCTGCGCACCTCGAACACGACCTCCGGCACCGTCGACGTCAAGGCGATCCTGCAGTGGATCATCTCGAACAAGGGCTCGTTCACGACCAGCTGGTCGTTGGACCAGGTGCAGTTCGGCTTCGAGATCACCTCCGACCCCGGCGTGCAGAGCTTCACGGTCGGCAGCTTCTCCGTCTCGTCCAGCTGAGCGGCGTCAGAGGCGGAGCGTCTCGTCCAGCAGCCTGCCCAGCGCCGCGAAGTGCCGTTCCGCGGCCGCCCGGTCGTAGGAATCGCCGTCCTCCAGCGCGTAGCCGTGCCTGGCGTCGTAGTGCTCGATGGTGTACCGAACGCCGCCGGCGTCCAGCTCGGCGCGCAGCTTGGCCTCGGCCTCGGGCGGCAGATCGCCGGTGGCCGGGCCCAGATAGACGCGCGACGTGATGGACCGCGCCCGCAGGTGGGGGCTGTCCGGCTGATCCGTCACCAGCCGGCCGGGGTGGAAGCCCGCCGTGGCCGCGATTCGATCGCGAAACAGGGTCGCGACCCGCACGCTGACGTTCCCCCCCATGCAGTAGCCGGTGGTGGCGACGCGGCCGGCGAAGTCGGGGCGGCCGGCCAGATAGTCCAGCGCGGCGCCGACGGTCCGCTGGAGGTTGTCGTAATCCAGGGCGGGCCGGTAGTAGACGGCCTCGAACCGGGGGCGCCGCGCTTCGTCCCGAAACACCGCGCGCACCGCCGCCAGCGAGGGCGGCTCACCCAGGAACGTGGCCAGCGGCGGCGCGCGGTGAAAAAGGTCCGGCTGCAGGACCAGGTACCCGCCCTGCGCGATCCGTTGCGCCAGCCGGGTGAGCGCCGGGCGCAGGCCCGCCGCGTCGAAGAACAGGATGACCGCCGGCCAAGGTCCGCCGCCCTCCGGCGTGACGACCTCCGTCGTGCACGGGCCGTCGGCGGTGGTGAGGGTGAGGTTCGCGATCGTCATGGCCGTGCTCCCATGCGACGACTTTGCGCCGCGAAACGACCCAGGACCAGGTTGCTCTTTCGGCAAGAGACCCCACCATCAAGTGGGATCGGGGAAAAGAGGCGAACCCGTGGCGCTCTTCCGGGATCGAACCGATGCGGCTCGGCATCTGGCCGCCAAGTTGTTGCCGTACGCCGAAGGCCACCGAGTGGTGCTGCTCGGCTTGGCGCCGGGCGGGGTCCCCATCGCGGAACAGGTGGCCCTGGCGCTGGGCGTCGACTTCGACGTGCTGGTGATGGGCAAGGTGGCCGTGCCCGGCCGGCGGGATCTGACCATGGCGATGGTGACCAGCGGCGGCCTGGAGATCGTCAGCCAGGACGTCGTCGACGAATTCGCGGTCGGCCCGGAGACATTCCGGCGCACGGCCGAGGACGCCCGCCGCGAGATTCTCCGTCGCGAAGAGATCTATCGCGGCGACCACGAGCCCCAGGATCTGACCGGCAAGATGGTGGTGCTGGTCGACGAGGGCGTCGCCACCGGGACCACCATGCGCGCCGCCGTCGAGGCCGTGCGCGCGCATTGCCCGGCGCGGGTGCTGGTCGGCGTTCCGGTCGCGCCGATCCTGGCCTGTGAAGAGTTGCGCCGGGTGGCCGACGCGGTGATCGCGCTCCATACGCCGCAGCCGTTTTACGGCATCGGGCAATGGTACGACCAGTTCCCCAACACCACCGACGACGAGGTCCGCGCCGCGCTGGCCCGCAACTGGCGATCCTTCGTCCGTCCCGACGCCTCGCTCTGAGCTGCCGGCCTGGCCGGGTCAAGTCGCGTGCGCCGGAGCCGCGGATGTGGCTCAGGGCCGGGCGCGGGCGGCGGCGGCGATGAAGTCGCGGACCTGCGGGTAGATGCTCTGGCGCCAGCGGCGGCCGCTGAAGATGCCGTAGTGGCCGGCCCCCTCGACCGTCAAGTGGCGCTGCCGGTCGGCCGGAATGCCGGTGCAGAGATCGTGCGCCGCCCGCGTCTGCCCCGGGCCCGAGATGTCGTCCCGTTCACCCTCGATGGTCATGAGCGCGCTGTCGCGGATCGCGGCCGGTTCGACCCGGGCGCCGCGCACGTCCCACAGCCCGCGCGGAAGCAGATGCTGCTGGAACACGATTCGGATGCAATCCAGGTAGTACTCGCCCGGCAGATCCATGACCGCGTTGTACTCGTCGTAAAAGCGCCGGTGCTCCTGGGCGTCGGCCTGGTCGCCCTCGATCAGGTGGCGGTAAAAACTCCAATGCGAGCCGATGTGGCGCACCGGGTTCAGCGCCATGAAGCCGGCATGCTGGAGAAAGCCGGGGTAAACGCGCCGGTCACGTCCGGGGTAGATCGCCGGCACGCGGTCGACCAGCGTGGTTTCGAACCAGTGGAGCGAGCGTTCGCCGGCGAACTCGTTCACCTGGGTCGGGCTGCGCCGCGAGTCCACCGGTCCGCCCATCAGCACCAGGCTGCGCGGCTGGGCCTCGCCGGCCGCGGCCAGCAGGGCCGTAGCCGCCAGCACCGGGACCGTCGGCTGGCAGACGGCCATGACGTGCAGGCGATCGGCGCCGAGGCGGCGGATCAGCTGGCGGACGTAGTCGACGTAGTCGTCCAGCGTGAACGGGCCGTGCTCGACGGGAATCAGCCGCGCGTTCTGCCAGTCGGTGACATAGACGTCGTGATCGGCCAGCAACGAGCGGACAGTGTCGCGCAACAGGGTGGCGTGGTGCCCGGCCAGCGGAGCGACCACCAACACCTTGGGGTCGGCCGCCAGCTCGTCGCAGGGATCCCCGCAGCGGGCGAAATGCAGCAGCCGGCAAAACGGCGTGCTGCTCACCACCTCCGACGCGACGGCCACGGTCCGGCCGTGGGCGGTCACCTCGTGAATGCCCCACTCGGGCCGGTCGTACGTCTTGCCAATGCGATAGATCAGCTCGTATCCGGCCGCCAGCCGGGCCGCTCCGGGCAGCCGCGCCAGCCAGCTGGTGGGATCCGAGAACATGCGCGCGCCCGCATGGGCCAGGTAAACCGTCGGCCCGAGCATCGCTCGGTTGTACTCGTGAATCTCGTAGAGCACGGGGGCTTGGCTGACCGGGTCGTGCACCAGCAGCCGTGCATCCAGTATACGAGATGCCCACTTCCCCCGAGCATGAAAATCGCCGCGCCGGCGTCAGTGCGCGGTCCAGCCGCCGTCGATCGCGATGGTCTGGCCGGTGATGTTGCGCGCCTGAGGCGACATCAGGAACGCGATCAACGCCGCGATCTCGTCGACGCCGATGAACACGCCCTTGGGCATCGGCTTCAGCATGACCTCGGCGACCACCTGGTCCTCGGGCAAGCCGCGCGCCCGCGCCTGATCGGCGATCTGCTTTTCCACCAGCGGGGTCTGGACGTAGCTGGGACAGACGGTGTTGACGGTGATGTCGTCGTCGGCCGTCTCGAGCGCGACGGTCTTGGCCAGCCCGACCAAGCCGTGCTTGGCGGCCACGTAGGCCGACTTGTACGGGCTGGCCACCAGCGCGTGAATGCTTCCCACGTTGACGACGCGTCCGAAGCCGCGCGCGCGCATGCCCGGCAGCACGGCCTGCGTCAGCCGCGCCGCACCCACCAACATCACCTGCACCAGGTGGTTCCAGCGCGACATCGGGAACTCTTCCAGCGGCGCCACCAGCTGCAGCCCGGCGTTGTTCACCAGCACGTCGGGCGGCCGGGCCAGCGCGCGCACCGCCGCGGCCACGCTGTCGTCGGAGGTGACGTCCAGCGCCGCCGGGCTGGCGGCGCCTCCGCGCCGGCGGATCTCGGCCGCGACCTGCCGGGCCGCGCTCACGTCCACGTCGGTGACCAGCACATGGTGGCCGTCGCGCGCGAACAGGAGGGCCAGGCCGGCGCCGATTCCACTCCCCGCGCCGGTGATCAAGAGGTTGTGCATCGCGCCTGGCCGGCTGTCCAGACGTCAGCAGTCAACCAGCGCGGCGCCCCAGGACAGGCCGCCCCCGAAGCCGCACATCGCGATCCGTCCACCCGGGCGGATTCGACCGGCTTCGGCCGCCTTCTGCAGCGTCAGCGGGATGCTGGCCGCCGCCGTGTTCCCGTACGACTCGACGGTGGTGACCGTGCGATCCATGGGCAGCTCCAGCGAGCGCATGATTGCCTCCAGCATGCGCAGGTTGCTCTGGTGCAGGATCAGCAGGTCCAGGTCGCGCGGCCGGAGGCCCCGCCCGTCGAGCAGCGCCCGGATCGTGCGGGGCACGGTGTCCACCGCGAACTCCCACACCTTGGGCCCGTCCATGACGAAGGTGTTGAGGCGGCGCTCGAGGACCTCCGGGCTGGCGGGGAGGCGGGTTCCGCCGCCCGGCACCTCGATGCAGCGGCTGCCCCGGCCGTCGCTGCCCAGGAGAAAGTGCATGCCCGGGGTGGCCTCTTCGCACGACGACAGCAGCACCGCGCCCGCCCCGTCCCCGAAGAACACGCATGTGCGTCGATCCTGCCAGTTCACGATCTTCGAGAACGCGTCGCTGCCGATCACCAGCACGTGCCGGAACTGCCGGGGCGTCGCCAGCATCATGCTGTGCGCGACGTTGAGGGCGAACACGAACCCGGCGCAGACCGAGTTCACGTCGAAGGCCGGGCAGTGCCGCTCGCCGATCCCCAGCTTGGCTTGCACCAGGCACGCCACCGCCGGCTGGGGCTGATCGGGCGTCGCGCAGGCCACCAGGATCAGGTCGACCTCTTCCCTGTCGACGCCGGCGTGCTCCAGGCAGCGAACCGCGGCCTGGCAGGCCATGTCGCTGGGCGTCTCGTTCGGCGCGGCGATGCGCCGCTCGCGGATGCCGGTCTTGGAGACGATCCACTCGTCGGTGGTGTCGATCTGGCTGGCCAGGTCGTGGTTGGTCAGCTTCTTGGTCGGGACATAGGCCCCGAAGCCCGCAAGTCTTATCCCCATGATTCAGCTCCCGAGTGATTCACGCCGGTGATCAGATCGCCTGTGACGAAGCTGGGATCGCCCCAGCGCAGCCGCCGCGGGGGGATCACGGAACCCTCCCAGGGTTCCGGTCCGAGCGCGCCGCCAGCCATTCGGTGGCCGCCGGCCAGAAATCCCTCTGCGCGCCCGCGCCCACCACCAAGCCCACGTGACCGGCGTCGATCTGCTTGACCGTCACGTCGGCGGACCCGGCGCGGCCGGCCAGGCCGGCGGTCGAGCCCGGCGGCACCAGGTGGTCGTGGGTGGCGGTCAGCAGCAGCAGCGGACACACGATGCGCGACAGATCGACGGTCCGACCGCGCACCGTGAAACAGCCGCGGACCAGCTGATTGTCTTGGTACAGGTGTTTGACGAAGCCGCGGAACGTTTCGCCCGCCACCGGGACGTTGTCGTTCACCCAGTGCTCGAGCGCGAAGTGATTGGAGACCTTTCGCAGGTCGGTCATCTGTTCGTAGAGCGTGGCGTTCTTCTCGAACAGCGTCTGAACCGGATTCATCGCCACGAAGCACGCCTGCAGAAACCAGGCCGGGCAGTTGCCGTAGGCCGCCACCAGGGCGTCGGCGTCGAATTGCCGCGCGTCGGTCCAGCGGGCCAGCAACGCGTCGCCGGCCCAAAAATCGATGGGCGCCGCCAGCAACGTCAAGGTGGCCACCAGCTCCGGCTGCAGCGCCGTGAACATCGCCGAGAGGGTCCCGCCCATGCAGTAGCCCAGCAGGTGCAAGGTGGCCGCGTCGGGACGAGCGGCCAGCACCGCCGACACGGCCGCCTGCAGCTCGCAGACGTAGCGTTCGATGGTCAGCGACGGATCGGGCGCCTCCGGCGGGACCCAATCGATGAGGTACACGTCGAACCCGCGCGCCAGGTACTGGCGGACCAGGCTCTTTTCCGGCTGCAGGTCCAGGATGTAAGCGCGGTTGACCAGCGCGTAGCAGAACAGCACCGGCTCCCGGTAGACCGCCGGCGTGTCGCGGCGAAACCGCAGCAGCCGAAATTGGCGGTTCTCGACGATGGTGTCGTGCGGGGTCGCGAAGGTCCGCTGGCGTTGAGCCAGCGCGTAGATGTCGGGGGCGTTGCGCAAGCGCAGCCACATGCGCCGCTGCTCCGCCCACGGCCACCAGGAAAACCCCCGCGGCTCGGTTTGGCGTTCGTTGGTGGTGCTCATGTTCACATCGACATGCCGCCGTTGACGTCCAGGACGTGTCCGGTGACGAAGCTGGCCGCCGGCGATGCCAGGTAAAGGACGCTGGCGCCGATCTCCATCGGCTCGCCCAGCCGCCCGACCGGCGTGGTGTCGACGACGGATTGAAGCGCGCGATCGGGCACTCCGTCCAGCATGCGGGTCTTGATGAAGCCGGGCGCGATGGCGTTGACCGTGACCCCCTTGCGGGCGTACTCGCGCGCCAGCGTCTTCGTCAAACCGATGAGACCGGCCTTGGCGGCCGCGTAATTGGCCTGGCCGAAGTTGCCGATCCGGCCAACGATGCTGGAGATGTTGATGACCCGCCCCCATTTGCGGGCGGCCATCCCCTCGATGAACCGCTGGGTGATGTCGAAGACGCTGTTCAGGTTGGTGTTGATGACCTCGTCCCAGGCGGCGCGATCCATCTTGCGGAACAGGCCGTCGCGCACCACGCCGGCGTTGTTGACCAGGATGTCGACTTCCTGAAAGTCGGCCAGCACGCGCGCGCACATCAGCTCGACGCCGCCCCGGGCCCCCACGTCGCCGGCGTAGGCTTCGGAGCGGCGGCCGAGGGCGCGGATCTGGTCGCGGACCTCTTCGGCCAGCGGCACGCCGGCCGGGCTGGAGGCGATGGCGACGTCGGCGCCCGCCGCGGCCAGCGTCAGCGCGCAGGCGCGGCCGATCCCCCGAGACGCTCCGGTGACGAAGGCCTTCTTGCCCACCAGGCTGAAGATCGGCAGAGCGGTGGCGGACACATCCAGAACGGCGGCGGACGTCGACATGATGACTCCTATCCCTTGGGGAACGGCGAGGCAGCGCCGGCGGCGCGCCTCAGGGTTTCGCGATGCAGGCGGATGAAGCTGAAAAACAGCGGCGAGCGCAGGAACGCCGCCGAGAACTCGGTGAGGTCCGCCACCCACCGGCGGCGAAGATCGGTGGGGTCGCAGAGCCGCGACAGACCTTCCAGATAGACCCTGGACAGGGCGACGGCCGATTGGAACGGTCTCGGCCAGGCGCCCGACGACGGCCGTTCACGAGCTGGGAGCATGCGCCGCGTCCTGGACGGTGTTCTCGCTCCAGCCGTGCAGGTCGCGCAGCTGCATGTCCGCCTGTTCGCGGAAGGTGTCGAACAGCTTGCGCCACAGGTCCTCTGCCGTCTGGCGGTACTCGTCGGGCGATTGCGCGGCCGACACCTTGAACGTTTGTTGAATCAGGTCCGCGCCGGCTTTGTACGCCGCGTCGAGCGCGTTGCGATGCCGATTGAGGAGATCGATGGCGGCGTCCGCCCATCGTTTGTGAAGCTCGCGGGTCCATTGGGGCTGCTGCTCGCCGGTCAGCGGCGTGAACGACATCCATTGATCGGCCCAGTACTTGAGCGTCTCTTGCTGCATGTGCAGTGAAAACTCCGAAACCTTGCGGATGCTGTCGAAGACCTGGTCGAACATGGCGGCTCCGTTGTTCGTTGGTTGCGCGCCCATGTTAGGTGCGGCGCGCGCCGTCACCATGCGGTGCACTCCGGGATTTCACGTCGCGCGATCGTCGAGGCGGAGCAACGCCCGATGCCGGCCTCCGGCCAAACCGCGGGGACGTTCCGGGTCTCTGCCGTCCGGCACATTCGGAAATTGCGAAGCCGGGCGGCGCGTTCGCCGGCAGCCCACGGAAATGCGGCATGATGGTGGGCGTGGGTGGCGCTCTCGGTGGGTCGAGTGGCAGGGATGACGTCCTTTTGCGGCTCGTGTTTCGGCGTATTCCCGGCACGGTGTGGGCGGTGGACCGGACGCTGTGTTTCACCTACGCAACGGGCCGTCTGGTCGACGCGGCGGGACTGGCGGCCACTCAGATCGTCGGCAAGACGGTTCAGAGCTTCCTCGGCACGTCCGATCCGACCGATCCGGGCGTGGCGCGCCACCTGGCCGCGCTGGCCGGTGAAGCACAGTCGTTCGACTACCGCTACCGCGGCCGCTGGTACGCGGTGCTGATCGATCCGCTGCGCGCGGAAGACGGAGCCATCGTGGGATGCGTGGGCACCGCCATCGACATCACCGAGCGGCGGGTGGCCGAACAGCGGCTGGCGGTCAGTCAGTCCCGCCTGGCGGATGCCCAGCGCACCGCGCACATCGGCAGCTTCGAATGGGACGCCGCCACCAACACCGTGACCTGGACCGACGAGCTGTACCGGATCTTCGGACTGGCGCCGGGCCAGGCGGTCGAGACGATGGACGCCTATCTGTCCCACGTGCACCCGGACGACGTCGGCGCCACGCGCCAGGCGCTCATCGAATCCGGGTCGGGCGGCCCCTTCCAGTATCGCAACCGCATCGTGCGCGTGGATGGCCAGGTCCGCTGGATCGAGACTCGCGGCGAAGTCTTCAAGGACGGCGTCGGCCTTCCGGCGCGCATGGTCGGTTCGTCCTGGGACGTGACCGAGCTGGTGGAGGCCACGCGCGGTCGAGAGCGGCTGCTCTCGCTGCTGCAGGCCACGATCGAGGCCACCGACGAAGGAATCTTGGTGGTCGATTCCCGTCGCAAGGTCGTGTTGAAGAACCGGCGCTTCTTGGACCTCTGGAAGATCCCGGCGCACCTGGCCGATTGCGACGACGACCTGATCCTGCTCGGATACGTGCGCGATCAGCTGGAGCGGCCGGACGAGTTCCTGCGCGACGTCGACCAGATCCAGGCCAGCCCCGGGCTGGAGCGGGCCGATCAAATTCGCTGCGCGGACGGGCGGGTGTTCGAGCGGTACTCGGCGCCGCAGCGGATCGGAGACGCGGTGGTCGGCCGGATCTGGAGCTTTCGTGACATCACCGAGCACCAGCGGCTGCTGCGCACCGCGCTGTTCCTGTCCGACGCCACCCGCCTACTGACGTCGCTGGACGTCGAGCGCGCGCTGGACGCCGTGGCCCGCATTGCGTTGCCGTTCATGGGCGAGGGCTGCGCCATCGATCTGTTCAACGACGGCGGCCCGCGGCGCTTGGTCGACGTGTCGATCGACGGGCGGGTCGGCATCTCCCCCGATCTGCATCCCAGCGTCCTGGCCGGCAACGCCGTCATGTCTCAGGTGCACGCGGTCTCGTTCCTGTCGGTTCCCCTCTTGATTCACGACGAGGTGGCCGGGGCCATCACGTTCTCGGCACCGACTCACCGCCGGTACACGCCGGCCGATCTGGCGCTGGCAGAAGAGCTGGCCCGGCGCGCGGCTCTGGCGCTCGACAACGCCGCGCTGTATCGGCGCGCGCAAGATGCCTTGCGCGCCCGCGACGAGCTGCTGTCCATCGCCGCGCACGAGATTCGCGGCCCGCTGACCTCGATCCATCTGGCGGCTCAAGCCATTCGCAAGGGCAAGGCCGGGCCGGATGCCGTGCGGCACATGCTGGCCGTCGTCGAGCGGGAAGATCGCCGACTGTCGCGCTTCGTCGAAGAGCTGCTGGACATGGGCCGCTTCCGCGACGGCCGATTTCAACTGCAGTACGAGCCGGTCAGCTTGAGCGAGCTGGTGCGCGACGTGGCGCGGCGGCTGGATCCCGATCTGGTGCGCAGCGGCTCCTCGCTGTCGGTGCTGGTGACCGAAAACGTCATCGGCAAATGGGATCGCTTTCGCCTCGAGCAGGTGGTCACGAACCTGCTGACCAACGCGGTCAAGTACGGCCTGGGCCGCCCCATCGAGGTGCGGATCGGCGGCCAGCGCGATCGGGCCGTCCTGGTGGTGCGGGACCACGGGATCGGCATCGCGCCGGACGTCATCCCCCGCCTGTTTCGGCCCTTCGAACGGGGCGTCTCTCACCGCCATTACGGCGGCCTGGGCCTGGGACTCCACATCGTCAAGACCATCGTCGAGGCGATGCAGGGTTCGGTGAAAGTCGAGAGCTCGCCCGAGGCCGGGACCACCTTCACCGTCGAGCTGCCGACCAGCGCGCTCGCCTCGGCGGGCGCACACCGATGACCTCGGATGAGCACATCCTGGTGGTCGACGACGACGACGACATCCGCGAAGTGATCCAGGACGTCCTGGCCTCCGAGGGATACGTCGTCGAGGTGGCCCGCGACGGCGCGGAGGCGCTGTCCAAGCTGCCCGGCGCCACCCCGCCGTCGCTGATCCTGCTGGACATGATGATGCCCAACATGGACGGCGAGACCTTTCTGCGGGCGGTGCGCCGCAAACCGCAGATGGCCGACGCGCGCGTGGTGGTCGTCTCCGGCAGCGCTGGCATCCGGGAGAGGGTGAACACCATGGACGTCGCCGGTTGCCTGGTGAAACCCTTCGAACTCGACGAGCTCCTGGGCGTGGTCCGGCGCCTCACCGCGGAGCCGGCGCGCTGAGCCGCGGCGCGGCCGTCAGGCGGGCTGCGAGGCGCCGCCGACCGGGACGTGCCGCGCGCGGAGCTCCCGCGCGTGGCGCGACAGGCGGACCCCGAGCGCGATGAACAGTACGCCGAAGATCAGCGCGTAGGCGCCGGTCCACCAGACCAGCGTCAGCGCGCCGGCCGCCGGCCAGGCCCAGACCAGGATACCGAACGCGATCGACACCAAGCCGGCCAGGCCCAGCATCCATTCGCCGCGCATCACCCGCCGCAGCCGGACCGCCGCCGCGATCTCCATGACGCCGGTGACGATCGCGAACGTCCCCAGGACCAGCAGCAGGGCCAGGATGGTCCGCACCGGCCGAAAGAACAGCAGCGCCGCCACCGCAATTCCGCACAACCCCTCGACCAGCAGGGCCCACCAGCGCCCCTGCCGCGGAACGGGAGATCGCAGCGACATGACGACGCTGGCGACGCCTTCGACCAGCGCGAAGCCCGCAAACACGGCCACCATCGCCAAAAAGGCGGCGCCCGGCAGGACCAGCGCCATCAGCCCGAACAGCACGGCCACCACGCCCTTCGCGACCACCCAGCCCCAGTTGTACGACTCCATGGATTGCCCCCTGTGGGGGCAATCTGCAGCCAGCCCAGCCCGCCGCAAGCAGAAGCGGCGGCGCGCGCCGGATGAGGCGGGTCAGCGCGGCGCGGGCAGCTTGGAGCGGGCCGTCTGGACGCGCGTGATCAACTGCTCCCAGCCGAGCCGCCAGAGCCGGTACCCGAGCGGCGCGCGGGCGGGGGCGCCCTGGGCCGCTTCTCTTTCGATCGCGCGCTCGACCTCCTGCGCGAAAGCCGCGTCTCGCGAAAACAGGTTCAGCTCCTCGTACCCGTCGTGGGAAAGCCGGGTGAAGTTGGTCGAGCCCAGATCGACCCACCGGCCGTCGCCGACCACGGCTTTGGCGTGCACCATGCGCGGGTGCAGGATCAGCCGCGGGTTCGGGGGATGCCCGGTCCGGCGCAGGATCCGCGCGCACGTGAACAGATTCAGATCGGCGCCCACGTCGCTGCGCGCCGACGTCAACAGCGTCACCGCGACGCCCCGCCGAACGGCGTCGCACAGCACCTGGGTCGCGGTCCCGTCGCCCAGATAGGCCATGGCGATCGTCAGCCGCTGCCGCGCGCCGGCGATGAGGGCCAGCCGCTGCCTGGCCAGCACCTCGCCCGTCCGCGCGCACCCCGCGAACGCGTGCAGCAGGAAGTCGAACCGGCGGTGGGCGTCGAACCGCGCCCGCCCGGCGTAGCGTTCGGCCAGCCGATCGACGGCGGCGGCGCCCGCGATCTCGACCATGAAGTCGACGTTGACGTCCCGGTAGTCGTCGCCGATCCCCATCCCACCCGTGATGATCGCCTCGTCGTCGAACACGAACAGCTTGGCGTGATCGAACCGCTTGGCGACCGTCAGCCGCACGTTGGGGTGGGCCGCCAGCGCCTCGGCCAGCGGGCTGGGGTGCTGGCGCAGCGATCCCCAGCGCCGGTAGAACATCATCAACCCCCAGAGCTGCCAGCGCGCGTGCAGATCGATGCGCTTGTGAAAGAAGCTCTGCTTGGTGCCGGCCAGGTGCTCGTAAAAGCCGCCCAGCCGGTCCTTGAGGATCGTGATCTCGACGCCGCGCTCGGCCGCGGCCAGCAGCGCGCCCGCCACCGAGCGGCCGGTGTCGTCGTCACGCCACTCGAAGGCGCGAATCAAGATGCGCCGGCGCGCCCCCGCGATGCGCTGCAGGAGGCGAGCGAACGCCGCCGCTCCGCCCGCCAGGAGCGTGAAGCTCGGAAGTGGTTCGGCCGCGGTGGCGGCCTGGGGCGCGCTCAGCGGATCACCCGCAGCCGCACCGGCTCGCCCTTCAGCCGCGACGTGATCGGATTCGGGAACGCGTGGATCGGGAAGTCCTGCCCTTTGGCGTAGACCTTGTGGCGCCCGTGTTCTCGGTACCACTCGGCGACCGTCGCGTTCTGCAGCATCTTCTCGATGACGTTCCGCCAGCCCACCCCGGTGTTGTACGCGCAGAACGAGATCTCTCCCATCTGCGTGCCGTACGGGATGATGCACATCTCGGTCCGGCGGAAATCGTAGTTGAACAGATCCTGAAACCACATCCCGGCCACGAACAGCACGCGCCACTCGAATTCGGCGGCGTCCGATTCGTACTCGCCGATCCGGTTGCCCCGGGCGCCGGTCTGCGACAGGAGCTGCTTCACCAGATCGGAAAAGTGGTAGCCGGGGGGAGCCTGGTCGGCGCGGTAGTTCTTGGCCAGCGCCATCGTCAATTGCGCGACGGTCAGCGGTTTCGGCTGGGCGCCGTCGGTGATGGTGCCGATGTCGTCCAGCAGCCCCTCCATGTCGAGGAACTGCGTCAGCGGCACCGCCTGCCGGGTGCGTTTGTTGACCATGAGGATCGTCCCGATCCCGCAATTGGGGTGGCAGCCGCACTTCATCGAGCCCCAGTCGGCGCGGTCGCCCATCAGGTGATCGACGAGATCGGAGAACGGGCCCAGCGCCGACAACGGAAACCAGTCGCGCATCGGCTCGGTGAAACCGGTCTGCGCTTTCACGTCGCGCGCCAGGTGAGACAGCGTGTAGCGCTGGCGCTGCCGGGTTTCGTCGTCGATGTCCTCGTCGCGACCGGTGAACGAGACCGGCTGGAACGAGACGACCGTGATCTTCTCGGGGTTCTCGATCGCGAACCGCAGGATCTTTCCGATCTGGTCGTTGTTGACGCCGTTCACCACCGTGACCACCAGGATCACGTCGATGCCGGCAGCCGCCAGCTCTTCGATGGCGCGCAGCTTGACGTCGAAGAGGTTGCCGATCTTGCGGTGGCTGTTGGCCTGGTTGCCGATGCCGTCGAATTGCAGGTAGGCCATCCGCAAGCCCGCCTCCTTGGCTTTCCGCGCGAACCCGGGTTCTTCGGCGAAGCGCAGCCCGTTGGTCGCGCATTGAACGGCGAAGTAGCCGATCTTTCGCGCGTACCGGATCGCGTCCAGGAAGTGAGGCGACAGCGTCGGCTCGCCGCCCGAGAATTGCACCGACATCTGGCGGCGCGGCTTGATCGACATCGAATCGTCGAGGATCTTCTGAACGTCCTCCCAGCCCAGTTCGTGAACGAACCCGACCTGGTTGGCGTCCATGAAGCAGGGGTCGCACATCATGTTGCAGCGGTTGGTGAGGTCGACGGTCAGGACCGACCCGCGCCCGTACTGGATCGACGAGGTCCCGTGCTCGCGCAGCGGGCTGGGGGGCGCCTTGAAGTCGCGCCCCGGATAGAGCCGCTCGATCCGCTGCAGCCACTCGGGATTGACGGCCATGACGTCGGTGAAGGTGCCGTGCTTCTGGCACGTCTTCTTCATCACGACCTGTCCGTCCTCTTCCAGGATTTGCGCCTTGATCTCGCCGGGCTTTCCTTCGATGAGCTCGCTGAAGCTCCGCGTCCCGTCGAAGATGGCGGTTCGGACCTCTTTCACGCAGCGCGGGCAGAGCGAGTCGGTGGTTCGCGGCCAGCCGAGTTGCGGGAAGGACCGCTCGCGTCGTTTCAGCAGCGGCGCCGGTGCCCATTGAGGCTGCGGCGCCGGCCGTTCGAACTTCGCGTTGTAGTACTTGACGGCCGGCCAGGCGGTCTTGGCTGCCTTGGTGGCCAGTCTCTCGAGCGAACGCATCAGGTCCATCCCACGCTCCTGTTGACGAGATCTGCTTTTTCAGTGCACGCGCTTGGCGCGGATCAATCGGTACAAAACCGGAGCCGCCAGGAGGAACGGGTGGCGCCGCTGGTTCGCGGTCAGGACGACCGGGCTGCCCGATCGTTCGAGCTTCAGCAGCAGGTAATCCAACCAACCGTCGTAGGTGGCCAGGTACTTGGGCCAGCGCAGAAGCGCGCGCCGCCGTGACCGCCGCAGCAGCCGTTCGGCGGTCGAGCGCCAGGCCTGGAGGTCGGCGTCCGGCGGAAGCTGGAACCGCTCTGCCGCGCCGTCGAGCGGGCGCGCGCCCAGCGTCTCCAGCAGCGCGCGTCCGACCGCGCGGTAATGGTCCCGTTCGGCCTCGAAAAGAGCGGTGATCTTGTGCGGTTCGACGATGCGGATCTCGGATTCGTAGGAGAGGCCGAGCAGCACCTTCACGAAGTCGTCCAGTCCGACGTCCTGGCGGAATCGGCTCAGCGCCAGCCGGCCCACGGTCTGCAGCGCCGACTGCTGCGCGTCGACGATGCCGGCCTGCGCCTCTCCGTCGCGGCACCAGACCAACGCGACGCGCTTGCAGAGGCGGCCGGCCAGGTGAAGATCGCTGGCTTCCGCGCTGGTCTGGGCCCGCAACTGCGTCGCGGTGACCACACAGATCTTCGCCACCTCGCGATCGGCGCTCAGGCGGTAGACGGTCGGCGGCAACACGCCCTCGAAGAGCCGATCGGCGCGCCGGCCGCGCCAGCCGCTCACCCGGTCGGTGACGACGATGAAGTCGGGCTGGCTGTTGTCACCTCGAACCGAGCGCCACAGGGCCGATCCGTACAAGAGCACCGCTCGCACGCCGCGTTCGCGGGCGGTGAGATCCGTCAAGAAGGGGGCCGCGATGGCGGCGGCGTCCGGCATCGCCAGCGCCTCGGCCAGCAGGCGGCGCAACGAGGCGCCGGCGGCCGGCGCCGTTTCCTGGATGCTCATCGCCAGGCCGCCCGGCGCGCTCAATCGCCGGTGCCTTTGCCGGGCGGCGCAAGAAAAACTGAAGAATTATTCATTTGGTGAGGATTTATTCGCCGCTGACGGATGTGTCAACCCGCCGACCGGCGAAATGTAGGTCTCGGGCCAGGCTTGACAGCCGGGGCGTCCCTCCACACCCTGGGAAAGTTGAAGAAACCAGTAATGATCCGTACGGTGGCGTCGCCTCTTCGCCATCGCGTGAGGACTGCTACGCGGGACGGCCTGCTGGTTGCCGCCGAACAGGTGTTCGCCGAAAAGGGCCCCGACGGCGCGCGAATCGAGGACATCGCGTCGCGGGCCGGCGTGGCGGTGGGGACGCTTTACAACTACTTCTCTGACGGACGCGAGATGCTGCAGGCGCTCATCGAGGAGCGCGGCCAAAATCTGATCGCTCAGCTCGACGACGCGGTTCCGGGGGCCCGCCGCCGGACCGGGGATTGGTCAGACGAGCTGGAGGCCTTCATCCGCGTGGCGGTCGACTTCATCCGCGATCACCACCCGTTCTACGCGATCCTCATGCAGTGCGAGCACCGCAAGGGGCCCGCCTCCAGCCGCGAGCTGAGCGACGAGTTCTACCGGCGGGCCGAGGCGCTGGTGAAACGGGGCGTGCGCGCCGGCGTCATCCGAGCGGCGGACGCCATGATGCTTCCGTCGCTGCTGGTGTCGGTCTGTCGCGCGCCGCTCATTCATCTCCGCCACGCGGGCCCGGCCGCCGGCGCTTCCTGGACGACGGACATGTCCGGACAGATCCTGCGCTTCTTCTGCAGCGGCGTGGGGGGCAAGATCGCGCGGCAACGGCGTCGCGCCTGATTGCGCGGGGGGGGCACCGCACCGGTGGGGCCCGGCCCGCCGTCGGTCTCGCGCGACCCGGCCCGGCGCCGGACCGTGCCGCGGTCGCCGTTCGCGCCGCGGCGCCACCCTCGGCGCGACGAGCCGGCCCGCCGCCGGTCACAGGCCAGCCGCGGCCCGCTGCCCGGCCGGCTCGATATTAGTTGACGGGCTGGGCGTTCTTCGGAGAATCCGCCGACCCGGCCATGTCGAACGCAACCGCAGATTCGGCCGACGACGACGGTCCCGTCGCCGGCCTGTTCGCCACCGAGACGATGGCCGAGCTGTCGGCCCGTCAAGGCCGTACCGCCGACGCCGTCGCCATCTACCGCCAGCTGGTTCGCGGCGCGGAACCCGACGGAGCCAAGGCGGGCGCCACCGACCCGTCGGCGCTCGAGCGGCTGGCGCGCTGGAGGGCCCGTCTGGCGCAGCTCGAAAAGGGGCCCGGCCCGGCCGCCGCCCCGGCCCCCACGCCGCCGCCCGCTTCCCTGCGGGTTCACGGCGCCCCGGCGGTGGTGGCGCCACCCGCCCCGCGCGATCGCCCGTCGCTGTTCGTGCGCGAGACCGTGCGCTCGGGCCAGCTGCTCTACGCCGAGGGGCGTGACCTCGTCGTTCTGGCCCCCGTCAACCCGGGCGCGCAGCTGCTGGCCGACGGTCACATCCACGTCTACAGCTCGCTGAAGGGGCGCGCCATCGCGGGCGCGCGTGGCCGGCGCGACGCCCAGGTGTTCTGCCTGGCGCTGGACGCCGAGCTGGTCGGCGTCGACATCGGCTACGTCACCAACGAGGACATTCCGGCCGACCTGCGCGGCGGGCCGGCGCGCGTTTTCCTGAACGAGCAGGGCCTCTGCACGATCGCGGCGCTGGCGGCTCCCCGACGTCGGTTGTGAGAGGCGGTGGTGGGATTGAGTGGGATGGCGCGCCCCGGCGCCGCCCCGTCAAGCCACCCGCCCTCCGGTCGATACTCTAACAACGTCCTGTTTGTGGCCTCGACAATTACAGGGGGAGGCGCCACACAAACGATGCACCGCCGGGCCGAGATCGGGACACCAATAGAGTGGGCATAAACCCATGGTGACGACGTGATCTGGTTCCGGACCTGGCGGCTGGCTCTCTTGACGACCGTCGTACTGGCGGGATGCGCGAACCGCGGCATGCAGGAGCCCGGCGACGGGGCCGGCGGGACGCTGGGATCGGGTGGCGACAGCTCCGGCACCGGCGGCGTTTCGACGACCGGTGCGGGCGGCGCCGGCGCCACCGGGGCAGGCGGCTCGCCCGTCGGGGGCAGCGGCGGCAGCCCTGGCAGCGGCGGCGCGACGGGGACCGGGGGCACGCCCGGCACGGGCGGAACGGCCAGCGGCGGCCGGGCCGGAACCGGCGGAATGGCGGCCACCGGGGGGGCGACGGGGACC
>JAICYS010000198.1 GCA_025934105.1 Myxococcota bacterium
ATAACCTGCGCAGTTCGGAGCCATCGGGGCCCGGCGTTCGCGAGTTTCCTCGAAGAACCTTGCGGCGGCGGTTAGCGCTGCTGTGGGGGCGATCGCCACGGGGCGGGGCAAGTGATCGATCTTCATGGGGTTTCAGCCGCGATTCCTTAACCGACCAGCATTGCAGCTAGGAGGGCGTTGCCCTAAGGCAACGGTGAGCGGCAGCGAACCATGCCCGACGACGTGCCGCCCGGAGGCGGCCTAGGGAGCCGAAGAACATCCGACTGATCGCCGCGCCACCGGCGATCGTCTTCGCCCGTCCGGCGTATCCGCCAGACCTCGGCTGGCGGACGCCACGACCCGCCCGCCGGGGCCTCCATACTTTTCCAAGCGACCGCGTGCGCTTAGGGCCGAGCGAGCTCGGCGCTTGTCTCGCAGTCCCGGGTCCAGTCTCAGGGCCGGCCCGACCGCTACGTCACCCTTCCAGCCGCGGCGAGAGTCGTTCCGTCTCGACGATGTCGCGCAGCCTCGGGCGACTCTTCGCCGCGCGCATCCCGCCGCGGGCCTGACGTGATCTGATAGAAACGGCGGACAAGACGCCCATGCTCCGAGACGATATCCTGAGACGCCGCGACGGCCTGCGCTTCTATGGCCTCACGCCGCCGAAGCGGGGTCAGGACCCCGACAAGGTGCGCGCCATCGCCGAGCGCCAGGCGCGCCGCATCGCCGCCCTCGCTCCCGACGCCCTCGTCCTTTACGACCTGCAGGACGAATCGGGGCGTACGGAGGCGGCGCGCCCCTTCCCGTTCCTGCCCACGCTCGAACCGCTCGACTACTCGCGCGACTACCTCGCAGCGCTCGATGTGCCGCGCGTCCTTTACAAGTGCGTGGGCAACCAGACGGCGGCCGAGCTCCTCGCGTGGGCCGACGCGCTCGAGGCCGGCGGCGGCCGCGACGCCTGCGTGCTCGTCGGCGCGCCCACAAGCGCCCGGGCCCAAGGAGGAGCGCCCGGGCTGGACCTGCCGGCCGCATACGACCTCCTGCGTGCGCGCGCCGCGGCGCCCTGTCTGGGCGGCATCGCGATCGCCGAGCGCCACGCCCGCAAACTCGACGAGCACGAGCGCCTCCTCCGCAAGCACGCCGCCGGCTGCCGGTTCTTCATCTCGCAAACCGTGTTCGACGCGAGCGCGACGAAGTCGCTGCTCTCCGACTACGCCCTGCGCCTCGCGCGCGAGAACCTCGCGCCGGTGCCGTTCATCCTGAGCTTCGCACCGTGCGGCTCGCTGAGGACGATGGAATTCATGAAGTGGCTCGGCATCGCGTTGCCGCGCTGGCTCGAGAACGACCTGCGGACCGCGCCCGACATCCTGCGCAAGTCCGTCGACCTCGCGCTGCAGATCTTCGCGGACGTCCGCGCCTTCGCGAAGGACAAGGGCCTCCCTCTCGGGATCAACGTCGAGAGCGTGTCGATCCGCGCCGAAGAGATCGAGGCGTCGGCCGAGCTGTTTCAAGCGCTGTCAGCCCGGATGTAGCGCGCGTCGCTCTCGTCTTTCGGGTGATCGCGACCTGGGCCTCGGGCAAGCGTAGGTCGAGTGACTGGCGCCGCGCCGATCTGGTACTACGCCGACCGCGAGCGCCGGACCACCCACCTACGATGGTCGGCGCGGGCCACCCGAAGGCAAGTGAGCAGGTCCGGCCGGCGAACATCGGAACCACCCACGTCGACCTCCGTCGGCGTCCGACACGCGCGGTGAGCCGCGGCGATTTGGGAAAGTCGCCGTCTTGCGCCACCATATCGCGCATGGCATTCGCTCACGCCGCTGGCTCACGAACAGTCGCCGTCTTCGCACCCTGCATCATCGCCCTCTGGTCGTTGAACGGCCGCGCAGAGGATCGCGTGATCGCCGCGCCGGAAGTGGCCGTGCGCTCGGCCCCGTTCGACGTCGCCCCGGAGATCACGCGCGTGCACGCGGGAGATCGCGTGCGCGCGGACGATCAGCCGCAAGGCCAGTGGCGTCGGGTCGCCATGCCGGACGGGCGCTACGGATTCGTGCGAGATGCGGGCACTCAGGCGGGCCCCTCCGTCGGGCGCCTCCGCGCCGACCTCGCCGGCGCCGTCCATCGCGGTCCAGCGTGCCGAAGCCGAACGACCGGCGGCCGGGCCGACCCTTCTCGGCGTGATGTTCGAGCTGCTGCCGGTCGGGACGCTATCAGCGACGCCGTCCGGCGGATCCAACGTGTCCGCCGACACCGTCTTCGCGGTGGCCGTCGCGCCCTTCATCGACGGCCCCCTGTCTCCCTATGTCGCCCTGGGATTCTCCCCACAAATGGTCTTCCGCGTGAAGGGCGACGGCAGCTCGAACGAGTCCGCCAAGGAACTGGACCTGCGCGCCCGATTGACCGGAAGGGTCCCTCTCTCGCCCAGGGTTCGCGTCTTCGGCCGTTTCTCTCCTGCCTTCTCGATCGTGTTTCTTCCATCACCGCCCGCGACGAGCTCCAACCAACCGTCCGACCCGAAGGGCTTCCTCATGGACTTCAGCGTCGGCACCGAGGTCGCCGTGCTCCCCAATCTGTTCGTCGTCACCGACCTCGGATACCAGGCGGGCTTCCTGAGCAGCTTAGACGGCGACCTGCACACCAGCTACCTCCACCTTGGGGCCGGGTTCGCGATCGGCCTGTAATCGAAGTAGTCCGATCGTCAGCAGTACACTCGGCTGTTATCGAACGATCTGGCTGTGTCACCGCAAACTGACGCCGGTCTATCGGAAGCTCGTCGCCGAGGCGGCGCCCCATAAGCGTGTGTTTCACCTGAAAACGCCCGATGACATCGTTCGTTGCTTGGACGACGTCGCGCGAGGCATATCCGCCGGATCGACTCCTGACGGATTCCTGCGGCGGCGCAATCACCGGCGCATCAACGCGTGTGCGCACCTCATTGCTAGACGTACGGACACCCGTGGTGACGCCGACGCCGAGCGACGGCAACGGCACCTCGCTTTCGACGATGCGGCGGCGTCGAGATGAACGGTTCGACGCCGGCCCGGACCCGCATGTTGCGGTCGCCGACGTCGAGACCGCCGTAGAGGCCCAGGGCCTCCGAGCGCCAACCGCGCACCGGGGTCACGCCGAGGATTTCGCGGGTGACTGCCGGCGGGTAGCATGCCTTCGATGAGATCAAACGAATGATGGTTCCCTTCGGGGGAAACATCCCGCACATGTGTGTCGACACGAAGGGCTTCGTGACCGTCGGAACGGGAACATGTTGGCGAACACGAAAGCTGCTCAGGCGCTCGCGTTCGTGAACAGGAAGACTAAAAGCGGCACATCCTAGCGCGCTCTTCGCGGTCCGATGCAGGCTGCGGGACTCGCCGTCCGCGGCCGACTGGAATCGGCGCGCAGCCGCTCGCTCAGCGGTCAACGAAACAAGCGATGGAGTGCGGCGGCGATTCCCGCCAGTACAGACGCGATGGCCAGCATCCGCGGGATCGAGATGCGCGTAGGCTGAACGGGCGCCGGCGGGGCGGGAGCGGGCCGTGTGACCAGGGGTGCCGGCGCAAGAGCGGCGGCAACGGGCAGCGCCATGGGCACGGAGTCGGACGGGGACTGAGCCTCGAAAGAAGGGACGACAATCGAGGGTTCGGTCGCGGGTTCATCGTCGATCGCCGCGGTTGGCGCGGCAGATGACAGGACGCGATCGACATCCGGGGGCGAGTCGCTGGCCGGGCTCGGGCGCGCCGCCGGAGCCACCGGCGCGGGCACCGGACCTGCCGCGCCATCCGCCAGGACCTTCGCGAACACTGGGATCAACTCGGGCGTCACGCGACTGGCGAAGAGCCGCCGCCCTTCTTCGATTTGCCCCTCGCGGGACTCCCCGGCCTTCGGCCGCTCCCGCATGTAAAGGTCGATGTCCGACAGGATGACCCGCGCCAGGCGTCGCGCTGCGTCTTCGGTATCGATCGTTGCCATGTGCTGGAAGCTGATTGTATTCGGCTGAACAGCCGCTGCGCCTGAGGCCCCAGGGCAGACTCTCGATCTTTCCCGCTCCCGCGTCAAAGGTAGGTGGAGGCGGGCGCCGCAGCGGGCCGTAATCGACGGCCACCGTGCGCACAGCCTGAGCCATCGTGCCGGGCTGATCCATCCTACTTACGTAGGCGAACGAACCGCGAACTCTTGATGGGAGGAGAGCCATGGATCCTCTGACTCGGTTCAACTCCGTCGGCCGCCGTGCTCCGTCGACGGCGGCCCAGGTGCGCGCCGACCAGGTCCGGGCGGCGCAGCCTGGCGCGAGATCGAATTCCGTGACCGTACGCGCGTGGCCGCCCACGGCTCCTGCTGACGACGGCGAGGATTGGGACGCCGTGATCGCGCGTGCGAAGATGCAGGCTTCGGCGGCGCCGAGAGTGACGAGGCCAGCGCAACCCACTCCGTCGGCGCACGTGCCGCCCGAACTGCAGGTCACGCCTCCACCCGTGCCGGTGCGCCAGCCGCCGGCGACCTCGATGGGCAGGCTGCATGCGCAGCGGATCCGGACCGTCGACGAGGTGCGGGCCAAGCTGGACGCCATCGTCTGGAGCAGCGCGAACAGGTCCGCCGCGCGGCGGCCCGCCTCGCGCGCCCGTCGAACGGCCGAGGACGACATGGTCACGCCGCCGCCTCTTGGAACGGGCGCGGGCGCCGGCCCGCGGCCGCGACGCTGAGGGCGGCCGGTTGCTCACCCGCCGGAGCGACCGGCGCAGCATGCTCACCGGCAGCAATCAGATCGTCACTCAGCGCGCCGACGTCCTATCGCCGGATCGCCCGCCGACAGGACGCGAGGTCAGAGTCATCGCGACCTCCTCGTCGAACGCGGGGACCCGCAGGGCGACCGTTCCAGCCAGTGTCGCGCGGACCGAAAAGGTGCCTGTGGCGGGCGTTCCGCTGGTTCCGCACAACGATCTTCCGGATGCACTCGCCGCCTATCGACACTTCCTTATGGAAAGGGCACCGACCGCACATTTTCGTACGAGCGATATGTGGCAAACGACAACTCGGGCAAGACTACCCTGGAAAATGCGGTTCTCGATTTCCGGCGCGGGGTCGAGGCGCTCCCGAGCGCGCGACCGGTGGGTGCTTCTCCGGCGACGCAGATTACCAGTGGTCCCATACCATGCGGTTCGAAGGATCCGGACCTTCGGCGATTGTTCCCGTATCCTGCCACCGAGAACTGGCAAAAGGCCATAGGGTCGCACGTCATCTGGTTAAGCGGGTCAGTCACCATGGGCTCAGCCGCGGGGCGCCCGTCGTTCTCGGGGCTCATGACCTTGCATGCGGAAGACCGCTACAACTTCAATCCGCGCCAGCACGATATCCAGACGGCAATCCCAGATTCCGCCATTGGCGTTTTCGAGGTTACCGGGCTTGCGAAGCAGTATGTCCTTCTCGTACTCGGCACATCGTAGCGCGGTGCCCGCGGTCCGATGGAGGCTGAGGCCCCAGGCGGACTCTCGACCTTCCCCGCTCCCACTCAAAGATAGGCGGCGGCGGGCGCCGCAGCGGGCAGTAATCGACCGCGACCGTGCGCACAACCTGAGCCATCTCGGCGGCCTGATCCCTCCGCAACGCGTGGGACTCGACTCATCGCATGGCTGCATTCATGTCAGCCCGCGCGGGCGGGACAAGTTGACGGCCGCCGGCGCCTTTCAGCGTGGGACGGACCTCGTCGTCCATCCGTACACCGAAAGCCTGCCCGGCGGATGGCGCCTATGACGACCACGGGGGGCCGGGGCGCCGCGCTTGTGATGGTCGGGCTCCTTTCCCTGTGCGCCGTCGCGGCACCCGCCACACGAGCCTGTGGCGTCGAACGGGTGGATCCGCCGGGTGGTGAGCTGCTCGCCCTCAACGACCAGCGCTTCTTGGTCTGGGATGATCGCGGGGCGCTGTCCTTCGGTGATTCGAAAGGCGGGTGGACCGTTGGCGCGCGCCTCCCGTTCGAACAGGTGTGGAAGGTGGTGCCGGATGGCCCTGGTTTCTTGGTCTCGGGGGCGCCCAAGCCGGGTGTCGAGGCGATCGTTCTGTTCGACGGACAGGCCAGGGAGATCCGCCGGTGGAAGATGTCGGAGTCCTCGTTCGAGCTCTTCGTGGAGGCGGGCCATCGCTGGGCGGTGCGGAGGACCGGACTTGTCGAGCTTCTGTCGACCGGGGCCCTCGGCCCGTTGGTGGCCTTTCGAGACGGCGACGCTGTACGTCGCCATTACCATCCGCCGCGCCTGTTTCAAGACGGCGATTCCAGGTTGATCTGCTGGGGCGCGGATCGGACCAAGCTGCACGACGCCCCAGGGATTTGTGAGCGGGCGGACAGCGAGAGGTGGGTTGTGCCGCGCGCCGGATCCGAACCGCCTGTCCGCTGTGGGCCGTGGCTGGTCGCGCGCGTGGGTCGAGATCAGCGGGAGCTCGTGGTGTTGTCGCTTCATGGCGCCGCGGCCGGGCATCGCGCCTTTTCAACCCCGCCGGTCTTCGCTTGCGCGGGGCCGGACCACGTGGTGATCGGCGCGCGCGAGGTCGAGGTGGCCGAGCTGCCGTCTCTGGCCAGCCGATGGTCTCACCGGACGGTGGGGCGTCGCATGCACGCGGTCGCGGCGGTGACCGGCGCGGTGGCCTACGAGACGGAGGGTTCGCGGGGGGTGATCATCCTGCCCCGCTGACCGCCCGGCGCCGTCGCCGCCGGCCCCACGCCTCAACTTCCGCCGCCACCGGTGACGGCGTCGCTACCTCACTGCCGACGCGCCTTGCGAACTCCGCCGCGCTCTCCCGTACCCGCTCCGCGCTGTACCGTATCCTGCCGATTAGACGCGGATCATCGCCGATGAAGACCTTGACCGTGCGCCTCATCCAGACTCCGGCTCCCGCTTCGGGCGGACGCGCTTCGGAACTCGCTCCTCGTCGAGCAGAAGGCCCTGCTGGTCGCGACTCGCATCGACCAACCCGCCTAGGAGCCGGGCAAGACCCCTGTCCTCCCCACGTCGCCGTCGCCCGCGCTCCGCCAGGCGGGCTGGAGGCCGAGCCGGTGCCAGGAGGACCTCCCGGACCCAACCCCTGACTACGACGCTTCGTGTTGACCCGCGCGCTCGGAGGGGCGACGCTGACCATCGTGGCCTCCAGCACGGTCACCGAGGTCCTTGTTTTCGCCCGGCAGGGCCCGCAGGGCCCCGGGAGGTCACGGGTGGTCAGTTGACCGAGAGGGGGTTATCGGACAATCGGCTGCTTGAACTTCCTATCCCTGCGCGGTTGCACTATCGGCGTTCTTGCGACGCGGCCTCGTCGTTCGGTACAGGTCCCGGTGACGACTTAGCGGCAATCACGTGGAGCTCGTCAATGTGGAGCCCCGAACTGCGGCACGAGCTCGCGGTTGAACATCTCGACAGCCAACAATATGCGCCAGGCCGGCGCGCCGAAGCTGGGCTCGAGACCGACGCCGGCGCCGAGCTTGAACCGCAGCTGCCGCCCGCGCGCCGCGGTTCCTTCCAGCCGGGCCGTGAGGAGTGCTTCAAGCGCGGTGGTGTCCGATTTGGCGAAGCCACGGAAGGCGGTGGCGCCGAAGACCTCCGGTCCGGTCACCACGGTCCACCTGCCGGAGGCGGACGGCGAGAACCGAGTACCCCCGGCCAGGCCGAAAAGGAGCTCGCTACCGCGCGGCGAGCCCGGCTGTGGCGCGGGGTCGAGCGGCCGGACGTGAACGCCGAGCTGCCCCGCATACGCGAAGTGCCCGAGGTCGCCCGCCGCAAGGGCGCGCAACATCGCGCGGAAAGTGCCGTCGGTAGTGTAGTTCGCGCGCACAAATGTCCCGTCGGAGGCCCTTTCGGCGCGATCGCCATTGGGGGCGAAGAGCTGAGCGCCCGCGCCCACCCGGAGCGGCCCGCCGGGCTGGCCAGCCAGCCGTACGTCTAGCCCGACGCGCGGATCTGCCAAGGTGTCGGGGTTCGATCCCGTGGTCACGTGCGCGGCCGGGGCGAACGCATACCCGTCGACGACGCCGCTGTGGCCGACGATGGCGATCGGCGCCTGGAACTCAATTGAGAAGCGCCAGCGATCGTGGGTGATTGCCAGACCGAAGTCTGCGAATGCCTGGTCGGAGACGACATCCAAGCGCTCGGCGCCCTCTCCGACATGCAAGGGGTCATGAGCATACCCGGCGGTCAGCGACATCGCGCCGCCCAGCCGGCCGTGCATGTCGAGGTCGTCCATCACCACCCAGCCGGCGCCCGGCGGCGAGGGGTACAACCGCTCGATCGAGAAGCCAGGGGCGGGCTGCTGGGCCGCTGCTCTCGCCGCCAACGCGGTCGCCGCCGCGAACACGGCCACGCTGGTCAGGCGTGTGCGGTTAGAACTCGACATGCAGCCTCGCACCGAAGATGTCGACCGGACCACGTTCGGCGTTGTAGCCGGGATTCCAGAGGTGCTGGTAGTCGCCCGACAGCCAGATAGCCTTCACTAGATTATAGCTGTAGAAGACTTCGACGATCCCTTCAGCTGCCTGTTGCAGGAACCCGTCGCCGATGAACCCGTCGACGCCGCCCATCGCCAGGTAGCGCGCGTGGGCGGCGGAGATCCAGCTCTCGCCGAATCCGACCCCGGTCACGTCGAACGCTCTGCCCCAGGTCGTTCCTTTTGCGACCGCCCCGAGCGCGATTGATCGATCGGCCGAGTTGTAGGCGTCAACCTCGGTGCGGCCGTTCGAGTACATGCCGCGGAAGAAAAACCCGATGTCGGACGCGAGGTACTGCTCGAGGTCGAGGCCGATCCCCAGCTTGACGTGCGGCTGGCGCACCCAGCAGAGGTCGGGAGCGGCCGTGTTGGTCGACCCATAGTTGAAAAGGTCACCGCAGGTGGCGGCGTTCTTGCTCGGGTCGGCGCCGAACGCGGCGATGGCGTCGGCGAAGCTCCCGGTATCGACGTGGTTGCGGTAGCCGAGGATCCGCAGTGAGCCCGGCCGGCCGCCGATCAAGTGGTCGTGCTCGATCTCAAGCTGGTCGCCGTAGAGCTTCCAGAACCGGAAGTCGATGGTTGGGGCGTTCGGGTTCTGCGGTGGCATGGTGCGGCCGAGGCGTACGGTCCAGTCGTCCCAGTAGAGCTCGGCGGTTGCCCCGTAGGTGTAGCCGCGGGCGTCCGCCGGGAAGTCCCACGAGGCGTAGGTCATGAACGCCATGTTTAGGAGCGTCTGCCGCGGGTCCCACGACACGGAATTCTTGTCAAAAACGTCGAGGATGGAGAAGTTGCCGATCGTCAGTACCAGCCGTTGGCGCCGGACCACCGTCGCGAGCTGCATCGGGTTGGAGACCAGCACCACCGGCTCGCCGCCGAAGTTGAAGGTCTGCTGGAAGTAGGTCCGCGAGCGATAGAGCTGCGGGGTTGAAGAGCCGGTCTTCTGCAGCTCGAAGTTTTGAATCGCGCCGCCAATGCCGCGCAGCTGGGAGAGCGGCCGCTCGGAGATCACCTCCGGTACCAGGTAGACATTGCTACCCGGCCAGAGGCGCAGCCCGAAGAACAGCGTGAAGCTGCCGGTGAAGCTCCGCTCGTAATCCGGGAGCAGCGAGTTGTTGCTGCCGTGCAGATTGGTCCCGCCAGGCGCGGGGAAGGGGAGCTTCCAGCTCGAGATGTAGGTGAACTGTCCGTAGGCGTTCCAGCTCTCGTCGTAAATATTGTGTAGCCCCTTGCGCGCGAGGAGGTTCATGAAATCGACTGCAGCGTCGTCGTGAGCCGCGGGCGGCGCGGCTTGGCCACGGGCGACACCTCCCGACATCAAGACCTGCGCGGCGATCGCGAATCCGATCAAGGCTCCCCGCGAACACTTCGCCACGCTCGGCACTCGGGTCGGTGAAGCAGTCAATCTTAGATCGCCTGGAGGCTAAAATGACCAAGGCAATAGAGCGAGCAGAGCCCAGTCTGGCCCGCCAGAGGGCATGCCCTTACGTGCGCCGACCGTACGGTCTACAGCGACTCAGTTCAAGCCGAAAGCGCCGGTAAGGACGAAACGACACGTGTCCCGGATTGCCCGGAATGGCTAGTACTACTGTGTTAATAATTTGAACCCTTGCTATGGTTGCCCGAGATTGGGGCCATGGCAAATCGCGAGCCTGCAACGAGAATCCCGACGGTGACCCCCAAGGAGACCGGGCACAGGCCACCGCGAATCTATCGAAACGCGAGGACTATACCTTCCGGTTTAGTTTAGGCAGGTAGCTATGCAGGTCAGGGGGGCCGCTCAATGACGCATCCGTAGCTACCGAGATCAGAAAGGCGTACGAAAAGGGCATGGAGGACCCCGACCACTATGAGCGAGGAGGATGGATCGTTAGGCGAAACTTCATCATGCGCTGGCTAACAGGCGAGACATACAAAATAGACTGGGCGACGCCTAGCGCGGGCGGCTCAATACATTTAGGGGATCCTCCAGCAGACACCGTAGCGAGTTTCCACGCGCACACTGCCCTAGAGCCAATGCTGGTCGGTTAAGGAATCGCGGCTGAAACCCCATGAAGATCGATCACTTGCCCCGCCCCGTGGCGATCGCCCCCACAGCAGCGCTAACCGCCGCCGCAAGGTTCTTCGAGGAAACTCGCGAACTGCCGGGCCCCG
>JAICYS010000094.1 GCA_025934105.1 Myxococcota bacterium
CGCCGCGGCGATGAAGGCGGGCGCGAGAGGATACGCTCGCGCAGGCAGGAGAGTACAGTCGTCCCCCTGACGCCGGGGCCTCCAGGATGCCGATCGAACCGCGGCCGCCGCAGGACGAACAGCGCCATGCGCGCCCCGCTCAGGAAAACGACGGCCGAGGGGGCAGCTCAGGCCGTCGCGCGCCCGGTGGCGTGATCGTGCAAGGACTTGGCGCGGTTTTGCAAGTGCCGGCGCTTTTGTCGGCCGAGTGGCTGAGCCATCGTGCCCCTCGCGGATCGGTTCGGCGCGTTGCCACCGAGGCCGCTACCTGTGAAAACGGACGGAGGACCCATGAGATCCATTGTTGCGAAGGGTGTTGGCGTGTTGGGCATTCTCTTGCTGGCCGGCACCGTGAATGCGGCCAATCCGAATGCGATGACCATTTCTGGAAACTCGTTCACCGACTATTCCGGCCCAGGCGGCGCGCAGTGCACCGCCAAGAATAACAACGGGATCAGCAACGGTTGCACCTTCGACCAGAACTTCTCGTACGGCATTCCGAAGGGGCCGTCGACGGCGGGCTACACGGTCACGTTCGAGGGGAACAACAGCACCTCGGGTGTGAGCGCGTTCCAGACCCTGTTCTCGAACGCGCACGACGGCACGTTCCTGACGTACTTCACGAACAGCGCCTCCTCCAGCGGCAACTGGAGCCGCAGCATCACGTTCACCGCCGCGCAGGCTCCGGCCTCGGGCCGTTTGACCGCGATCGTCAGCCTGCCCGCGAACTATCAGGGAAGCCTCTACGGCTTGACCGTGGCCTACTGAGCTGAGACCGAGTTCGTCTCGGACCAACCGGCGCCCGCCGCGCTCGGTGAGGCGCCGGTTCGTCTTGGGGCGACGATGATGGCGCGTCGCCGCAGAACGGAGGATGACATGAAGGGCACGCTCTCGAGGGGGACGATTGTCGCCGGACTGGTGCTGGTGTCGGCCGTCGGCGGGTTCTGGATGGCGAACCGGCGGGCCGCGGCCCATCGCGCATCTCGGTCGGACGTCGATCGGACGGACGCGCGTGAGGGCGGGGGGGACCGGAACGAGTGGGAGGCGAATCGTGCGTTGCGGGCCCAGGTGGCGGGGCTGGAGATGCGGCTGGCGGCCCTGTCCAAGGAGGTCAGCGACCAGAAGAATCAGGCGGCGGTAGCCGACGAAAGCAGCGCGGCATCCTCGGCCACCGCGGAGGAGACGATCGAGCATGATCGCGTCGTCTGGCAGGATCACATGAAAGAGGTCGCGGCAGCGTTTCAGTCGGAGCTTCGCGACCAGACCTGGGCGCAGTCGCACACGGCGTTCCTGCAAGAGCGGTTGACCGCTGACCAGCTGATGCGGGGCGCCCTCAGGAATATCGACTGCCGCTCGACGACCTGCCGGCTCGACATGGTCGACGATCGGAAGGGGGGCTTCGACCGCGGGCTACCGGCGTTCCTGCAGAAGCTCGGTGCCACGTTTCCCAGCGGCCAGGCCAGCACCATCGACAATCCGGACGGAACTCGCTCCGTCAGCGTCTACCTATCGACGGCGGGCCAACCCGACGGCCGGGGGCCGCTCGGCAGCTAGGATGCGCCAGCGCGTCGGCGACATCCCGACATGCGCATGAAACGAAGAGCTGAAGTGTTGAAGGGAGCCGTACCCCGCCTCGATGGCAATCCACTTCAGCGGCTGCTCCGTTGCTGAGAGCAGGGCCTTTGCAATGCGGAGGTGGGCATCGTTGACTTCGCGGCGAAATGTCGTCCCGGAGTCGCGAAGGCGGCGCTGAAAAGAGCGCTGAGAGATGCCCAAAACGCGCGCCGTGTCCCGAGCCTGGCTCGTGGGCTGACGATCGAGCACGCCGTGAAGGCGCTCGAGCAGCACGGAACTCGGTGGGGGGCGGCGGAAGAGACGCTCGAGATCGTCGGGCAACGTTGGGTCGTGGATACCGAGCCACCCCAGCGCGTCGGCAGGGCACGGAAATGAAGCGGCGGACGCTTTGTGGCCCAACGATCCGAACAGCTCCTGGAACAAGGCGCCCGTCGGACGAAGCGGGACGACCACTGCCAGTCGAATCGTGGCCGCTCCCAGTGTGGCGAAGTGCGCGGTGAGCTCTGCTGAGAGCTTGTCGAAGACGTCGAGGTCCAGGAGATCGACCTTCCGAACGTCGACGAGCAGCGCTGGGCGTTGGGCCGCGGCCCGGAGCGCGATCGTGACCGTGTCGACGTCCACGCCGGCGGGGCGGCCCCAGAACGACAGGCCGTTCAGCGTCTCACTTGTGCAGAAGGCCGCCGCGTTCGGCGCGGCGATGTACCGGCCGATGGGATTGTCGACGTAAGCCGCCAGCGAGGCAGCCGGACGCAAGCGCACTGAAAGTGCCGTCAACTCCCTCCCCATGTCTCCCCCCCCCTTGAAAAGAACGGCAGTGCGACGAGCAAATTTCCCGCGCGCCAAAAATCCGCACAATGAGGTCGATGGACTCGCGGCGGCCAATGCTTGGGCAAGCCCCGGGGGCCGGAACCGGCGATCGCGAGGGCGAGGAAGCAGGTGACCTCTCCCGGGCGGTGAGGGCGACCTTCCAGACGCCGGGCCGGGGCAGCAGTTGCGGCTCCTCTGATCCACCCTTGGCGCCTCTTGACGGCCGAAGCGACGGCAAGGGTCGAAGCCTCCTCCGTCGAGGTGAAGGACGAGGAATGACCGACGGCCTTCCCGGCAGGGCGCGGAAAGCGCGGGGAGGGAGGCTGACGGGCCGCGCGTGATCAGACAAGCGACGCCTCTGCTGATCCTGACAAATACTGGCCTTCGCGCTCCGGATGCTCTACTGTGCGCGGGACGTTGGCTGTGTGGCGGCCCAGACGTTCGGCCTCGATGTTGAAGGCGACCGCTGCAAAGGAGAGACACTGATGGGACAGACGGCGAGGCGAATGTTCGTTGGACTGGTGGCCATGGGCGCCGTCGTTGCGCAATCGGCGCCGACCTACGCACAAGCGGTCCAAACCCGTTGGAGAAACGCAGATACCACCAACGGGACGTTTTACTTGGGAATTAGCGGCGGAAAGATATGTAACGGGTGGGATTGCTGGGTAAACCATGGGACGAACATCATCACGTACCAGTCCCAAATAAACGGGAACGATCAGTTCTGGTCCGTGTTCGAGGACAGTACGAATGAGGTCATCAACCAACTCAACAGTTCTACCCACCAGGTCATGTGCCTGGGCGTATCAGGCGGCTCGACGAACAACGGCGCTCCGCTGATCATCTGGGAGTGCAACGGCAACAGCCAAGACCAGTACTGGCAGGTCAAGAAGGCGGAGGACTATGGCGCGCCGTATGCCGGCTGCTTCGTCTTCATCAACACGAAGTCGGGTCAAGTCATGGGTGTGTCAAACGGTGTGGTCAAAAACGGCAGTCAAGTGATCCAGTGGCCGTTTTACCAGAATCCGTTCCACGTCGATCAGTTCTGGTGTCCACAGTAGAGCCGTCCAACCCGGACCGTCATTCCTGATGCCGAGGGGCGGTCGTCGGAGGGATCGCGATCTGGGGCAAGAGCGGCCAGCTGGTCGAGGCGCCGCGGCGGCTCAGCGCGCTCTGGGCCAGTAGGACGGCGGCGTCAACAGCGGCGAGGCGTGCGGCGTTCAGAACGACGGCCAGGCGAACGTTCTCTTCGATCACTTGTCCCCCCGCTGGCTCATCACCGAGCTTTCGCTGCCCAAGCAGGCGCAGAACGGCTCGCCCAGTACACGATCAGCACCGCCGTGACCAAGGGCAACGCCGAGCGGATCGCCTTCGGCGTTCAGAGCCTGCGGGCCGGCCTGACCGGCGCGGTCAACGTGCCCACCGTGCTCGCCGGCGGGAGCACCACCCTTCGCGGGGCGCGATCGCCAGCATGCGATCTCGGCTCTACCCGCCGCAAGCGACGCTCCTGCCCGGGAAGCTGAGTCCATGCAGACGTCGACGGTCCTCTGCGGGCCTGCTGGCCAGGAACGAAAATGTTGCCTCGAGAGATGCACGTCTTCACGTTTCCCGGGAAATAGGTAGGCAGGGGCGCCCCGTCATCGACGAGTGGGCGAATCGTGCGACCGCCGGTTGCTCAGGCGACGACCGCCCGCAACGCATCGCCCCGCCCGCGTAGCGCCAACCCGGTAGCCGTCGCGAGGGGGGGCCGGCGGGATGTCGGTCCTTGTGCCGGGGGACAGAGTCGAACTGTCTACGCGCTGTCCATCTCCGCCGTCACCACCGCCGGGGCGTCCCCAGATGCTCGGCCGATCCGATTCTGACGCTTGACGACCGTCCGTGGCGGACAGTCAGCCGACCGGCACGGGTCGGGCCGGTCGTCATGGAAGTCCTGTCATTGTGAGAGATGACAATATGTGAATTGACAATCGGCGCGGGCGGCGGTGAACAACGTTGCAATCTCAATGTATGGCCGTCGTTGCGTGAGGGGCCAAATGAACGGGCAACACGGTTGCGAAACTCGCAGCGACCAACTCGTCGTCCGGCGGCGCGCGGGCGCTCGGCGGCTTTGTGGTCGTGCCGCGTACGTTTGCGCCTGAGAGAGGCGGGCGGACTACATGCGTATTCCATAGATTCCGGTCACTTGAGCGAGGTGCCTTGATCGGCAGAGGGCCGTCTCGCGTGGGCGCTCACGAGAAAAAGCAAGCCGGCTCGCTGGGCCGATTTTTGCTTAAGGCGGCACGCGTCAGTTGTCCCTTCAGCGGACGCCCGTTCCCTCCCCATCAAAGGATCTCTTCAGCATGGCTCAACGAACCTCCAAAGGCGGCTCGCGTGTTCGGTTTCGCGCCGCCGCCGCCGTCGCAACCGCGCTCCTGAGCCTGACGGGTTGGGCGTGGCCCTCGACCGCGCGCGCCGCCAGCGACGTCTGCTACCAGGGCGGATCGTCGCTGGCGAACTTCAAGCTCAATGGCACCGCCACCCTGGGCGGGACCAGCATCGTCCTCACCCAGGACACGGGGAACCAGGGTGGCTCGGCGATGTACGAGACCAAGTTCAGCAGCTCGAACGACTTTCACGTGAACATGTACGTGAAGATCTCGACCACCTCCAGCGCGACCCCGGCCGACGGCATGACCTTCATCATGCACAATGATCCGCGCGGCATCACCGCCCTCGGCGCGGTGGGGCAGGGCATCGGCTACGGCGGCATCACGAACTCGGTCACGGTCGAGTTCGACACCTACCAGAACACCAACTACAGCGACCCCGCCAGCCCCCACATCGCCATCACGAAAGGCGGCGATCCGAACCATGCCTCGTCGAACAACTCCGGCTTGCCGGTGGTGCAGTTCTCCTCGCTGACCCCCCCGCTGACGCCCACCAGCGGGACACCCTTTTACATCTGGATCGACTACTCGGCGACGTCACACCTGCTGAACGTCTACGTCTCCTCGACCAGCACCAAACCTGCCACCGCCTCGCTCAGCGCGACCCTGAACCTCGCGACCCTCCTCGGCTCGTCGTTCTACGTCGGCTACACGGCCTCGACGGGCGGCGCCTGGGACAAGCACGAGTTCCTGCAGCTCTACGCGACGGACAACCTCGCGTCGGCCAACACCGCCTGCTGCAACACCGACGCGGACTGCGCGTCCTCGTCGGCGGGGACCATCTGTGACACCTCCAAGCACGTGTGCGGCAGCTGCCTGGTATCCAACACGGCGACCTGCTCCTCGGGCAACAATGCCTGCGACGTGTCGTCCTCCCACGACGTCTGCGCCGTCGCTTGCGACGGCAATTACAACAGCGGCACCGGCCACGCCTGCTCCAGCGCCAGCTATCCGGCCTGCCTCACCACCGGCGCCGGCGCCGGTTCGTGCGCCGCCTGTAACGGAGACTACGGCGCCAGCGTGACCGCGGCCTGCGGGTCGGGTGCGCCGTACTGTGCCACCACCGGCTACTGCGGCCTCTGCACGGCCAACGCCGATTGCAGCGTGGCCGGGGCCACTCACACCGGGACGTTCTGCAACAGCACCACCGGCAAGTGTCTCTCCAGCTGCACCAGCGATGCCGACTGCGGTCCCGGGAACGCCTGCCTGTCCAGCGCTTGCATCGCCAAGGCCGCCAACGGCGCCAGCGTTCCCGGCGGGACCTGCACCGCCTCCACCGGGTCGCGCTACTGTACGGCCGGCGCCTGCAGCACCGCCAACAACACCTGCGGCGCCGCCAACGGCCAGTCGGGCTGCACCAGCGCGACGGCGGCCAGCTATTGCCAGTCTGGCGCTTGCAGCACGGCCGGCGTCTGCATCCCCTCGGCGGCCGGGAGCTGCTACGTCGACGGGGAGTGTGGCACCGGACAATACTGCAGCCGCAGCACGTTCACCTGCACCGCCAAACTGCCAGCCGGATCGGCCATCCCGAGCGACGGGCTGCACAATGGGGCCTGTTCGCCGTCCAACGCCAGCGCGGTCTGCGACAGCGGGTCATGCAACAGCAGCACCAATACGTGCGCCGGCGCCAACGGCGCGGCCTGCACGGCGGCCAACCAGTGCGCCGGGAACCTGTGCGGCAGCAACGGTCTGTGCGGTGCCGCCGACGGCCAATCGGGCTGCACCAGCGGCACCGCCGCCGCCTACTGCCAGTCGGGCGCCTGCGACAGCGGCGGCGTCTGCATTCCAGCAGGCGCCGGCAGCTGCTGGGTCGATGCCGACTGCGCCAGTGGCTTTTGCCGACGCGACCTCTTCACCTGTACGGCCAAGTTGAACCCCGGCCAGCCGATCCCGGATGACGGCCTGCACGGCGGCGCCTGCTCGTCCGGCGTGGCGACCGCCGTCTGCGCCAGCGGCGCATGCAACGCCACCTCCGCCACCTGCGCCGCGACGCTGGGCGGTAGCTGCACCGGCCCCGCCGACTGCGAGATCAACATCTGCGGCGGCAACGGGCAGTGCGGCTACGCCCCAGGGACCGGCGCCTGCAGCTCTGCCACGGCGGCTTCTCTCTGTCAGTCGGGCGCCTGCAGCGCCGGCGGCGTCTGCATCGCGTCCTCGGCGGGCAGCTGCTGGGTCGACGCCGACTGTGCGGCCGGCCAGTACTGCAACCAGGGGGCGATGACCTGCCTCGGCAAGCTGGCCCCGGGGACCGCCATCCCCTCGGACGGGCTGCACGACGGCACCTGCGGCGCGGCCGCCGCCGTCTGTTCGACGGGCCTCTGCAACGGCGCGACCAACACCTGCGCGGCCGGCATCGGCGGCGCTTGCTCGTCGGTGGCCCAGTGTGCCGACGGGATCTGCGGCTCGAACGGCCTGTGCGGCCTGGCCACCGGCGACGGGCCCTGCACCGTCGCCAGCGCAGCGGGCGTATGCCAATCGGGCGTCTGCGGCAGCGTGGGGATGGTCTGCATCCCCGCCTCCGCCGGCAGCTGCAGCGCCGATGCCGAGTGCGGCCCCGGCCAGTACTGCGACGCGAGCTCGCTCTCCTGCCTGACGCGGCTGGCGGCGGGCAGCGCGCTGCCGAACGACCGGCTGCACAACGGCGTCTGCAGCGACACCCTGGCCATGGCGGTCTGCGCCGACGAGGCCTGCGATCCGGTCGCCAACACCTGCGCCAAGGCGACCGGCGGCTTCTGCCAGTCGGCCGCCCAGTGCGCGGCCGACGTCTGCGACGCGGACGGCGTCTGCGGCAACGCGGTGGGAACCGGCGCCTGCACCGTCGCCAACGCGGGGACCGTCTGCGCCTCCGGCCGTTGCAGCGCCACCGCGGGGGTCTGCCTGGGCACCGACCCGGCCAGTTGCTGGATCGACGCGGACTGCACGTCCGGCCAGTTCTGCGACCGCAGCTCGGCCTCGTGCGTGTCGCAGCTGGCGGCGGGCGCGCCCCTGCCGGCCGACGGCCTGCACGACGGCACCTGCACGGCGGGGGCGGCGGCGGCCATCTGCGCCAGCGGTGCCTGCAACGCGCAAACGGCGACCTGCGCCAGCGCCGCCGGCAACGCCTGCGCCGATCCCAATCAATGCAGCAACAACATCTGCGGCTCGAACAGCCGGTGCGGGTACGCCAACGGCGCCGGCACCTGCTCGTCGGGGAACGCGGCCACCGTCTGCCAGAGCGGCGCGTGCGGCTCGCAGAGCGGGCGCTGCGTGCCCGCCGACACGGGCGGGTGCGCCAGCGACGGCGACTGCGCCAGCGGCCAGTACTGCGATGCGCAGACCTTGCACTGCGCGGCTCGGCTGGTCTCGGGCGCCACGTTGCCGGCGGACGGCGTGCATGAGGCCTGCGCGGGCGGACAGAACGCCGCCTGCGCGAGCGGCCTCTGTAACGCCACGACCTCCACCTGCGGCTCCGCCAACGGCGGGACCTGCACGGGGGCCAGCGACTGCGCCGTCGGCACTTGCGGCAGCAACGGCTCCTGCGGACTGGCCGACGGCCAGTCGGGGTGCACCACCGCGACCGCTTCGCTGTGTCAGTCGGGCGTCTGCTCGTCGAGCGGCGTCTGTGGCACCGCCGGGTGCGCCGCCGATACCGACTGCCCGTCGACGGCGTACTGCGACGCCAAGACGGGCCTGTGCAAGGCGAAGTTGACGGCGGGACAGTCGTTGCCGAACGACGGCGTCCACACCGGTACCTGCACCACGGCGGCCGGCCAGGCCCTGTGCTCGACGGGCGTCTGTAACGCGATGAACAACACCTGCGCGCTGACCACCGGGACGGCCTGCACGGCCGGCGGCCAGTGCGCGGTCGGCAGCTGCGGCGGCAACGCCAAGTGCGGTCTGGCCGACGGTCAGGCCGGCTGCACCACCACGACGGCAAGCCTTTGCCAGAGCGGCATCTGCAGCGCCACCGGCAACCGGTGCGTCCCGACCGGCACCGGCCGTTGCGCCGTCGACGCCGACTGTGGCGCGGGGCTGTTCTGCGACGCCGAGTCGCTGGCGTGTGTCGCGAAGCTGGCGCCGGGCGCGCCCATCCCCAGCGACACGCTTCACAGCGGCGGCTGCCTGCCGGGCAACGCGGCGGCGGTCTGCGCCTCGGGCCTGTGCAACGTGCAGACGAACACCTGCGCTGGCGCTGCGGGCGCGGCCTGCACCGGCGCGGGCGACTGCACGGGCAACCTGTGCGGAAGCAACGGACACTGCGGCGCCGTCGACGGCGACGGACCCTGCATGACCACCACCGCCGCCGACGTCTGCCAGAGCGGCGTCTGCAACGCCGCCGCCGGCGTCTGCCAGCCGGCCGGCGACAACCGCTGCGTTCGCGACACCGACTGCGCGGCCGGCAGCTACTGCGCCGCCGCGACCTTCACCTGCGCCACCAAGCTGGCGGCCGGGGCCGCGCTGCCGTCGGACGGCATCCACACCGGGACCTGCTCGGCGGCGCTGGCCCAGGCCGTGTGCGCGTCGGGCACCTGCAACGCGGTCACGAACAGCTGCGGCGTCGCCACCGGCGCGACCTGCCACAGCGCGGCCGAGTGCACGAACAACGTGTGCTCGTCCGACGGCGTCTGCGGATCGGCGGACGGCCAGGCCTGCACCACCGCTGCCACTTGCCGCAGCGGCCAGTGCACGGCCGGCCTGTGCGGGGCCGCCGCCACACCGACGGGCGGAAGCTCGGGCCTGGGCGGGCACGCGGGCGGCGGCGGCAGCACGGGCGGCGGCGCCGGCCATGTGCAAGCCAGCGGGGGAGGCGGGTGCAGCTGCTCCTTCGGCGAGGGACGCGCCCCGACCAGCAGCTCGCTGGCCTTCCTCTCGCTGCTGCTCGGCTTGGCGGTCACCCGCAAGCGGCGGCGCTGACGGCCGGCAGCAGGACAAGCGCCGGCGCCGCGATCTCGCGCGGCGCCGGCGTTCCTCTCGACGCGGGCCGCCCCGAGCCGAACGGGCAGAACAACCCCGAACTCTCCGGCGGTCCGACGTCTTTGCAGGCCTCAGGCGGACTGGACGGTGCCGCTGCCGTCGAGATGACGGCGAGGTCGGCTCCGAGCACCTGCCGCATCACCACCAAAAGCATGCAGACGGGACGGTGCCGCTCGCCGTCGGGATGACGGCGAGGTCGGCTCCCGACACGACCGCATCACCGCCGAAAACAGGCGGACGGGACCCGTCGACTGTGCTCAATCCGGAGTCGTCGCTTCGACGGACGCGACTCTCGAGGCGGGATTCCGGAAGCCGGCGGTTGTCTTCACACCGGCGCCCGCGTAGCCCGTCAATCAGCAATCGCGGGCGGCCGGTGGCTGCGTTCGTAGGCCAACAGGCAGGCGCCCGCCGCGGCAAAACGGAAAATTCAGCAGTGGCGACGACAGCGTCCCCGCCAAGGACCACCGCCAGCAGGGCGCCGGGGCGTGGAAGGGTCGCGCTCCAGCGTGCCGAGTCGGTTCGCACCGCCAGCACGGAGACACCGCGATCACCGCCGGCGGCAGCAGAAACGCGGTCGCGATGGCCAGCCGCCGGTGTCCGCCCGCGAATCGGCCGGGGCGATAAAGATCGCGGAGCGCGGTCCGCCAGGGCGTTCCCATCGCGACCATGGCGCCCAGCCCCGGCCCCCACATTCCGACACTCAACAGCGCCCGGCGCACAGGCGGCGAGCACCGCAGCGCCAGCAATTCGAGCGGCCAGCTCCACCCGAATGCGACCACCAGAAGTCGGCGCAGGCGGATTCTAGGGGGGCTGAGCCATGCGGCTCGTTCTCCCAGGCGTCGGCGCGCCCGAAAAGCGCCGCTGCTCGTGAGGTCCCGGCCCGGCCCGAACTCTGGGCGATCGGCGGACGCGGAAGGTGTGGCACGGCGCTGGTTCTATTGTAACGCCCGCGTCATGGTTTCTTCCGCGGCGACTCACCGAGCGAGTCGAACACCGATTCCGACCGGAGGAGGGATGACCTCATTGAACCCGGACTGCCCTTCGGAAATCCAAGCTACGCCCGGCCCGTCAAGATCCTCGTTGAACTCATATTGCACCGCGAGGGGGCGGCCCGCGTCGTCGACCTTCAGGACGGTCGCTCGCAGAGCCGCCGTCTGAACAACGTCACCCTCCCTGAACGGAGTGGTTCCAACGAGCCCCAGGGGACCAAGCGGAAACAGAGGCGTCTCAGGCGCGCGCGATCGGGATGTCCGCGAACGCGGGACGTCGCGCCTGATCAGACGTCCACCTTGAATCCCAGCTCCACGTCGCATCCCGCCTGGCCACCGCGGATGCCCCAATTCTCTCTCGGCAGCTCCCTCAGCAGGATTTTGACGTGATCCTTCGGAATCCCGAGCGCGCCCAGGTTTTCGACGATGCCGCGGTACAAGGCTCGTTTGGCGTCCAGCGACCGGCCCGCGAAGGCGTCGATGCTGACGTGGGTGTAGAGGTCCGGATGGCTCCGCTCGGGCGGGCAGGCGAAGCGATGCGGCTGATGCGCGATCAGGCGGACATTGCGGTCGTGCGGCAGAATCTTGAACGCCTCGCGAAGCGCCGCGTGAACGGCTTCCATCAAGCCGGATTCCTCTTCTACTGAAATCGAACGTCGGATCTCGATCAGGACACTCGGCATGGCCACTCCCCGCCGGCGCAACGATACCGCAACCTCGGTCGACCGGCCGGTTGTACTGGGCGCGTGCGGCGGCCTTCCGCAGCAGCCGCCGAGCCGACTGTGAAGTGACCGGCCCCGCAGGACAAAAGAGTGTCGGGACCGGCGAAAGCCAGGCCCGGCGGCGGGAACTACTGAATTTCGAGCAGCTCGACCTCGAACAGAAGGGTGGCGTTCGGCGGGATCACGCCTCCGGCGCCGCGCGCGCCGTAGCCCAGCTCCGGCGGGATGAGAAGCCTGCGCTTACCGCCCTGCTTCATGGTGGCGACGCCTTCGTCCCATCCCTTGATGACCCGCCCCTGCCCGAGCGGAAATGAAAACGGCCGGCCTCTGTCGACGGAGCTGTCGAACTTTGCGCCCTTGGTGCCGTCCTGCCACAGCCAGCCGGTGTAGTGCATCACGCAGGTCTGCCCTTTGGCGGGCGCGGCGCCCGTGCCCGGTGTGGTGTCCTCGTACTGAAGTCCGCTCGACGTGACAGTCATCGCCATCTCCCCAGCATATGCCATCGAGCCGCATGCTCAAGACCATCGCGTCGCCGGCTCCGACGGGCTGCGACCGAGGCGCGGCGTCGACGCCGAGCTCTGGTCGAACGTCCAGCCGAAGTCGCCGGTCGAACGCCGATCGCCGGCGGCGGCGACCGGCGGGTGTGAGGTGGCCCGCAGGCCGCGGCGGCGCGTGCGGCATCACGGACGTCGTCGCCCGAGCTCGGCGGCCCGCGCGGTTCACGGCGCAGCCACCGCCTGCGGCGCGCCCGCCGCCGGAAAGTAGAGCTCGAACGCGCTGCCGCGGCCGGGCGCGCTGGTGACGACGATTCCGCCTTCGTGGTTGCGCACGATGTTCTGAACGACGGAGAGGCCCAGCCCGGTCCCTTCGCCGGCGCTCTTGGTCGTAAAGAAGGGATCGAACACGCGGTCCAGCGTGGCCGCGTCCATGCCGGTGCCGGTGTCGCGCACGGTAAGGCGGGCGTAGGTGCCCGGCGGCAGAACGCCGGTGCGGGCGGTCAGCGGGCGCTCCAGCACCACGCGGTCGAGGCGCGCCTCCAGCACCCCGCCGGTCCGGGCCATGGCGTGGGCGGCGTTGGTGCCCAGGTTCATCACGCTCTGGTGAATCTGCGTGGCGTCGGCCAGCACGTCTGGCGCGGCGGGGTCGAAGCTGGTCTCGAGGCGGATCCCGCCGGAGAAGCTGACCCGCAGGAAGCCCAGCGCCTCGGTGACCAGCGGCTGCAGCTTCTGTCTGACGCGTTTGGTCTCCTCGCGACGGCTGAACGTCAGCAGCTGCCGCACCAGCGCCGTGCCCCGGCTGGCCGCCTGTCCTGCCTGCCAGAGCGCCTCGCGCGCGCGGTGCTCGGGCGCCAGCTCGGCCAGCGCGAAGCTGACGCCGGCGTTGATGACGGTGAGAAGGTTGTTGAAGTCGTGGGCGACGCCTCCCGCCAGCGTACCCAGGCTCTCCAGCCGCTGTGCGTGAAGGACCTGTGCCTCCAGGCTCTTGCGGGCGGTGACGTCCGTGTTGATGACCAGCACCTCGGGCAGAGCGCCCTCGTCGGCGATGACGGTCCAACTGCACTCGACGATCAGCCGGCGTCCGGCCTTGCTGAAGTGGACGATCTCGCCCGACCGCTGTCCGGCCTCGACCAGCTGCCGCTGGACGTCGTCAAAGAGCGCGCGGTCCCGGTAGACGAGGTCGCGGATGTCGCGGCCCACCGCCTCGGCGCCGGACCAGCCGTAGAGCCGCTCGGCCCCCTGGTTCCAGTACCGCACGACGCCGTCCAGCCCGCGCACCAGGATGGCGTCGTGCGCCTTGTCGAGCAGCGCGGCCTGGGCGGCCAGCCGTTGCTCGGCGAGCCGCCGCCCGGTCACGTCGTGGATGGTGCCCAGCAGGTTCGTGCAGGCGCCGGCGCCGTCGAAGAGGGGCGTGATCGACACTTCTCCGTAGCGCAGGCCGGCGCGATAGGGCGTGGCCTCGTCCCAGGTCACGGTGCGGCGCTCGTCGATGGCGCGCCGGTAGTTGGCGCGAGCCACCGAGAGCGACGGCTCGGGAATGACCTCGTCGATGGGGCGCCCCACCACCTCATTCTCGGCCAGGCCGGTGGCGCCGGTGAAGGCCGGGTTGACGGATAGGAAGCGGAAGCGGCCGTCGGCGTCGACGCCCAGATAAAACAGGACGTCCGAGACGGCGCCGTACATCAGCGCGCGCAGGCGCTCGCTGCTGCGCACCGCCGCCTCCATCTCGCGGCGGGCCGTGATGTTCTCGATCATCGCGATGACGGCGCCGGGCGCGCCCTGGTGACGCTTCTTGACGGTCGAGACCGCCAGTCGGCCCCACAGCACGGCGCCGTCCTTCCTGATGAAGCGCTTTTCGGCGTGGTACGACGCGCGGGCCCCGGTCGTGAAGCTGGCGGCCAGCTCGCGATCGCGCGCGACGTCCTCGGGGTGCGCCAGCTCGAAGAAGGTCATCGCGGTCAGTTCGCGCTCGTCCCGGCCCACGAACTGCTGGAGGGCGGCGTTGGTCTTGAGCATCCGTCCGTCTTCGCCGACCAGCGCCATGCCGATCGCGGCGTTCTCGAACACCACCCGCAGCTCGTTTTCGCTCCGCCGCAGCGCCTCCTGAGTGCGCTTGATGGCCGTGATGTCGGTGAGCATGGCCAGCGCCCCCACCACCCGGCGGCTCTCGTCGCGCACGGGGCTGCCGGTGACGATGGTGGGGAACACGGTGCCGTCGTCGCGCCGGAAGCTCAGCTCGAACTGTTCGTCGTGGGAACGCAGCCGCTCGATGAAGGTGGCCCGCGCGGCGTGCCGGCTGGGCTCGTCCATGAACTCCAGCAGGCCGCGCCCCACCAGATCGTCGGGCGAATGGCCCAGCATCGTGGCTGCCCGCCGGTTGACGAACAGGATGCGCGCGCGATCGTCCAGCAGACAGACCCCCTCGAACGTGGTGTCGACGATCTGGCGATAGCGCGCGTCGGCCCGGCGCGCCGCGCGCTCGGCGCGGTCGCGCGAGATGGCGATGGCGGCCAGATACGTCGCCCGCGCGACCCAGCTCCGCTCGCGCGCCGTCGGAGAACGGGTCTCGCGGTAATACATCGCGAAGGTGCCCAGGACCTGCCCCTCGGAAGCGACCCGAATGGGGCTGGACCAGCAGGCCCGCAAGCCGAACGGCAGCGCCAACTGCCGATAGCGCGTCCAGTTGGGGTGCGTGCCGATGTCCTCGATGACCACCACCTCGCCGCTGTAGGCCGACGCCCCGCACGACCCTTCGTGCGGGCCGATCACCGCCCCGTCGATCCCCTCGATCAATTCCCGCGGCAGATGAGGCGCTGCCCCGTGGCGGATCTGCCCGGCCTCGGCGTCGACGAGCAGGATCGAGCACAGCATGCCGTCCCCCTGGCGTTCGACGAGAAGGACGATCTCCTCCAGGACCTCCGCCAGGGAGCGGCCGGCGGCGACGTGCTCCAGCACCGTGAACTGGGCCAGATCCAGGGCCCGCGCGTCGGCCCGGGCGGCGAGCTGATCGCGCTGGCGCAGCGCGCGCTCCAGCGCGGGGCCGAGGTGACCGAACCCCCGCGCCCGCAGGCAGACCGTCCCCCCCAGGCGCTGCGCGGCTTCGGCGGCGTCCTCGAAGGCGTCGGCCACGACGATCAGCGCGGGGTCGACGCCGTCACACCGATCGCGCAGCGCCCGCAGGCCGGAGGGGGAGCGGGCGCCGTCGAACATGCAGACCACGACGTCCCAGGGACCCTGCCCAAGCGCGGCGCGCGCGCCGGCTTCGTCGTCGGCGCGGACGCAGTCGGGGGCGTAGTTGCCCGACCGCAGCGCCTCGGCCAGCCAGGCCGTGTCACCGTCCCGGCCCGCGATCAAGAGAACTCGAATCGGCACTGCCATCCCAACCCCCACCGTCCCGAACATACCGGAGGACCGGGCGCAATTGCAGATGTTCCATCCAGGCGGCCGCCGGCTTGACGGCGCTCCACCGATTTCATAATTTAGAAAATCAGATGCGGCGCCTTCCGCTTGCCACCCTGGCCGCCGCGCCCGAGCAGGTCGAGGCGCTGAAGGCGCTCGCGCACCGCGGGCGCCTGGAGGTGTTCTTCACGCTGGTGAAGGCCCGGGGAGAGATGGCGGCCGGGAAGGTGCAGGAGGCGCTGGGCGTCCCGGCCCCGACGCTGTCGCACCACCTGGACCAACTTCGCCGGGCGGGGCTGGTGCGGGCGCGCCGGCACGAGCGGTTCGTTTATTATTCGGTCGGCCCGATGGTCACGGACCTGGTGCGGCTCTTGACGGCCTGCTGCTGAAACGATGCCTGCCACGCTGGCGCGACGTTCGGTAGCGGAAGGGGTGGGGACCTGCCTGCTGCTGGCGGTGGTGGTCGGCTCGGGCATCGCGGGCGAGCGGCTGGCGGGCGGTAACGTGGCGGTGGCATTGCTGGCGAACGCGCTGGCCACCGGCGCCGGCCTGTTTGCGCTGATCCTGGCGTTCGGGCCGGTCTCGGGCGCGCACTTCAATCCGGCGGTGACGCTGGCCGACGCCGCGCAGGGGGGGCTGCCCCGGCGTGACGTGCCGGCGTATCTGGCGGCCCAGTTCGCCGGCGCGGTCGCCGGGGTCCTGCTGGCGCACCTGATGTTCGACCATCCGCTGATCGCCACGTCGCCGCACGCACGCGCCGGCGCCGGTCAGGCGCTGAGCGAGTTCGTGGCCACGTTCGGCCTTCTGGCCGTCATCGAGGCGTGCGCCCGCCGCCGGCCGACGGCGGCCCCCGCCGGCGTGGCCGCCTACATCACCGCCGCGTACTGGTCCACGGCCTCGACGTCGTTCGCCAACCCGGCGGTCACGCTGGCGCGCACGCTGACCGACACGTTTGCTGGCATCCGGCCGGCGGATGCGCCGGCGTTCGTCGGGGCGCAACTTCTGGGCGCGGCCGCGGCGACGGCGCTGTTCCGGTGGCTGCTTCCGTTGCCGGCGGCCGCCGCCCCCGACCTGGTGGTCCCGCACCTTCCGCCGGCCAAGGACGGGTCATGAAGACCTATCTGTTCGCGTGCATCCACAACGCGGGGCGATCGCAGATGGCGGCGGCCTGGTTCAATCAGCTCGCGGATCCCCTCCAGGCGCGTGGCGTGTCGGCGGGGACCGAGCCCGGACCGCGCGTCCATTCCGAGGTGCTGCAGGCGATGCGCGAGATCGGAATCGACCTGTCCCGGGCCGTGCCGCGCAAGCTGACCGCCGAGCTGGCGGCCGGCGCCTCGATGCTGATCACGATGGGGTGCGGCGAAGCCTGCCCGGTGGTGGCCGGGCTGCGGCGCGAAGACTGGCCGCTCGACGATCCGAAGGGCAAGCCCGTCGCGCGCGTGCGCGAGATCCGAGAGGAGATCCGCGCCCGCATCGCCGGCCTGGTGGCGCGCGAGGGGCTGGGGAAGCCCGTGCCGTTCACGTTGCCGCCCGGTTGAGCGGCGGCCGCCGATCGCGCCCGCTGGCTGCCCCGGGGCCCGCGCTTCCGGTGCGCCAGCGAGATCGCTTCGGCGGCGTCGCTCCCTCCTGCGCGTCGATGGCGCGCTCGCCATGGTTGGGCCGCGTCCAGCCAATTTCTGAAGGTGCATGTGCGTGCCGCGCGGCGGCTTGACAGAACCTTCGCGAGCCAAAGGTTGTGTGCAGAGAGATTGTCCAGGAAATAGGGATCATGCCCAAGCGACGGTATGCCTTCGAGATTGTGCCCGGCGGTGAAGTTCAACCGTCCGAGGCCGGGATGCCGCCGCCGCCGGCCGACGCGATGGACCGCCTGCGCCGCACGGCCTCGTTCGGGCCGGAGGCCGCCCCGCGGCTGATGCTGGTCGACGACGACTTCATCCTGCGCGCCCACCTGGCCGAGTTGCTGATGCTGGAGGGCTACATCGTGACCTGCGCGGCGGACGGCGCGGAAGCGCTCCGCCGCCTGCAGCACGAACCCCTGCCGTCGCTGATCCTGGTCGACATCATGTTGCCGCGGATGGACGGCGTCGCGTTTCGCAAGACGCAGCTCCAGACGCCGCTGCTGCGGGACGTCCCGACGATCGCCCTCACCGGCACGCAGAACACCGAAGCGCTGAAGAGCCTGGGCTTCATCGAGGTGATGCGAAAGCCGGTGAGCTTCGATCATCTGACCGAGACGCTGGCCAGGTTCTGCCACGCCGCCTGAGGCGTTACGAGCAGGCGTCGCCCGCGCAGCGGCCGGCGCACTTCATCGTGGCGCCGTCGTGGCAGGTCCCGGCGCCGTCGCAGGTCGCGGCGGCCTTCAGCATGTCGGTGTTCTTGCACGACGCCGCCGCGCAGGTCGTACCGGCGGGATACTTCGCGCAGTGCCCGGACACGTCGCAAAGGCCGTTGGTGCCGCAGGTGGCAGCGCCGAGGTCGGCGCAGAGTCCGCGCGGGTCGGGCACACCCGCCGGGGCGGGGCGGCAGAGCCCGGCCGCGCCGGCCGTCGCGCACGAGCTGCAGGCGCCGCTGCAATCCGACTCGCAGCAAACGCCGTCGACACAATGCTGGCTGGCGCAGTCGGCAGCCGTGTTGCAGGCGGCGCCGTTGGCGGCGGGCTGCGCGTCCGACGCGCCGCCGGACATCGCGCCGCCCACTCCGCCGGTGGCCGGGGGCGCGGGCGAACCGCCGAGCGCACCAGCGCCACCGGTGAGCGCGGAACCTCCCGCTCCGGTGGACGAATCGGCGGCGGTCATGACGATGTGGACGTCTTCGATCACCTGCCGGTGGACGGTCGCGGCCGCGGTCCCTTGCGCGACGGGCGCGGCCTGGCGGAGCGCGGTCATCGTGCATTGCAGGTGCGCGCCGTCCAGGTCGTCAGGCAGATAAACGTAGACGTCCTGGTCGCCGCCTCTGAACGGCCCGGGGTAGTTGCCGGTGGTGGCCGGATCCACCAGGACCTGCGCCGGGGCACCGCCGGCGTCCGCCGGCTGCACGATTTGCAGGCCCAGCGCATCGTAGTCCACCGCGCCGAGGTGCGCGAAGACGTGCAGCCCCGTCGAGTCACGGCAGGCGCCGGCCAGAATCAGCGCGCCCAGCGCACCCAGCACGGACCCAGAGCGCCTCGCCACGCCGCTGAAACGTAAGGCCGACCCCCACAGGGGGAATCCCTTCTCGCGCCGGCAGCGCTTACATTGCCGGGGAGGGCGCGATGGAGGCCGCGAACGTCGATCAGCAGGGGGCCCAGGCCCCGAACGCGCCGCAGGTTCCCGGCGTGGGCGCGACCCTGGGGCCTTACCGGCTGCTGCGCCGTCTGGGCGCCGGAACCACGGCCACGGTGTTCGAGGTCGAACATCAGCGGATCGCCCGGCGCGCCGCCATGAAGGTGCTGTCGCCGATGGTCGCCGTCCCCAACGTCCTGGATCGCTTCGTCGTCGAAGCGCAGGCCGTCAACGCCATCAAAAATCCGCACATCGTCGAGATCACGGACATCCTCGAATCCGCGGACGGGCGGCCCCTGGCGCTGGTGATGGAGCTGCTGGAAGGCGAATCGCTGGGCGACGTCCTGGCGCGTGAGCGGGGGCTTCCGATCCTGCGCGTCCTGCGAATCCTGGCCGACGTCTGCGCGGCGCTGGCCGCCGTTCACGCCGCAGGCTTCGTGCACCGGGACCTCAAGCCGGAAAACATTTTCCTCATCCGGCGCGACGGCGACCCCGACTTCGTCAAGCTGCTGGATTTCGGGCTGGTCAAGCCGGTGGGCGAGGGCGGGTCCCGGGTCGGCTGCGCGACGGTGGAAGGGACGTTCCTCGGCTCGCCCGCCTACGCATCGCCCGAACAGGCCGCCGGCAAGAACGTCGATCGGCGCACCGACATCTATTCGCTGGGCGTGATGGCGTACGAGCTGATGACCGGCGAGCTGCCCTTCATGGCGGACGGCTTTCGCGAGGTGCTGATGAAGCACATGACGGTCCCGCCGCCGCACCTGGCGCCCGAGCTGGTCGTCACCGAGCTGGGTGGCGCGCTGGACGAGGTGCTGCAGGCTTGCCTGGCCAAAAATCCGGACGAACGCCTGTTCTCCGCCGAGCAGCTCGCCGGCGTCTTTCGGCAGCTGGCCGGCGACGGCGCCCTCGAGGACGCCCTGCCGCGACCGCCGGGCCCGAGACGGCGGTGGCGCCGAGGGCGCGTGCTGGCGGCGTCCGTGGTCGTCGGCCTGATCGGCCTGGGGCTGGCCCTTCGGCATCGCGGGGCAGCGCCCCTGCACGCGCCGCCGCCCGTCGCCACGGCCGCCGCCGCCGGGCCGGCGCCGCCCGTCGCGGAGGGCGCGGCACCGGCACCC
>JAICYS010000432.1 GCA_025934105.1 Myxococcota bacterium
AGAGCCGGCTCCGGACCTGGGATCCGGACTCGCCGCGGCCGCCATGAGCGGCGCCCAGGGACGGCCGGCGGCCTCACGGCGAGACCGTTCGAGCTCGGCGGGCCCGGCACGTGACCGCCGGGCACCGCGGGGCCGGCGGCGCGACGGCGCGCCAGGCTCGCTCCGGGTCGCGGTCCTTCTCCTGGCCGCGACTCTCGCGCTCTGGCCGGCGCGGCCGGTTCGCGCGCAGCCACCGGCCGCAGAACTCGAGGGGCCGATGCGGCCGGAGGCGCAAGCGCTCTACGACCGCGCGCTGGGGGCGTTCGGCGCGCGCGACTACGCGTCGGCCATCCGCGACACCGAGGCTGGCTACGCGCTGGACCCGCGGCGCGAGTTCTTGTTCACCGAGGCGCAGGCCAAGCGGCTGTCCGGCGACTGCCGCGGCGCCGTCGTGCTCTATGAACGGTTCCTGACCACGCGGCCTCCGCAGGTGCAGGTCGACGCCACGCACATCGCGCTGGCCCGCTGCGCGCAGGAGCTGGCCAGCCGCCCCCCACTGGTCGTGATGGCGCCCGCGCCCGCGGCGCCGCCCCGGCCGCCGCCCGCGCGCTGGTGGCGGGACCCGTGGGGCTTGACGTTGTCGGCCGCGGGCCTGGCCGGCCTGGGCGCGGGGCTGGGGTGGTTCCTGGCGGCCGAAGCCGCGCGCGCCGATGCCCAGGGCGCGGCCACGTACGCCGGCTACCAGGCCCGCTGGTCGACGGCCGAATCCCGGCGCGACGTCGCGCTGGTGGCCGCCGCCGTCGGCGGGGCCGCCCTCATCGCGGCCGGCGCGCGGTTCGCGATCGTGCGGCGGCACGCGCGCCGGGCCGAGGGGCTCACGCTGTGGGTGGGCCCCGGCGCGCTGGGGGGAACCTTTTGAGGCGCGCCGCCCCGCTGCTGCTGGCGTCGGCCCTCGCCGCCGGCTGTCTGGGGGCGCCCAGCTTCGTCTGTCACGCCGACGCGCAGTGCGGTCTCGACGCGTTCTGCGAGGCGGACGGCCACTGCAGCGCGGCCGACGCCACCTGCCCGTCGCGGCGGCGCTACCTGGGCGCCGCCGGCGACCAGGCGAACGCCTGCGTGGCGGCCACCTGCGCGCGGAACCCGATCGCGGCGCTGGCCGCCGGCAGCGCCCACGCCTGCGTGCTTCGCGGGAGCGGCCGCGTGACCTGCTGGGGACGGAACGCCGACGGCCAGCTCGGCGACGGGACGCGCACGCCGCGCTCGATCGGCGTCGAGGTGACCGGGCTGGACGACGCCGTGGCCATCGCGGCCGGCGAGCGGCACACCTGCGCGGTGCGCGCCGGCGGAGGCGTGGTCTGCTGGGGGGCCGACGACACCGGACAGCTCGGCGACGGCGGCGGCGCCGACCAGCTTCAGCCCGTGGCGGTCCCCACCGTCACCCAGGCCGTGGCGGTGGCCGCCGGCGCCGGGTTTTCCTGCGCGCTGCGCGACGACGGCCTCGTCGTCTGCTGGGGCGACGATCGCAACGGCGCCACCGGCGACGGCACCGACGCGGTCCCCCGCCGGCCGGCGGCGCTCGGCCTGTCGGGCGCGCGGGCGATCTCGGCCCACTGGCAGCACGCCTGCGCGATCCTGGCCGACCAGTCGCTGGTCTGCTGGGGGAGCAACTCCAGCGGACAGCTCGGCGACGGCACGCTGGTCGACCGCTCACAACCCACGCCGGTCGCCGGGTTGCGCGGCGTCACCGCGGTGGCCACCGGGCTGTCCCACACCTGCGCGCTGGGGTCGGGCGGCCTGTCGTGCTGGGGAAGCAACAGCCAGGGACAGCTCGGCGCCGAGAGCAGCACGACCGCGACGCCGGTGACCGCGCCGGTGGCGGTGCCGCTGGTGGCGAACCCCATCGCGGTGGCGGCCGGCGCCCAGCACACCTGCGCGGTCCGCAGCACCGGCCAGGTGCTCTGCTGGGGACAGAACGGGACCGGGCAGCTCGGCGAGGGCTCGATGAGCAGCCTGGCCGAGCCCGTGCCGGTGACCGGGCTCGACACCGGCGCGTCGGTGGCCGCGGGCGCGACGTTCTCCTGCGCGGCCACCACCGACGGGGCCGTCTTCTGCTGGGGCGACGACCACGACGGCCAGCTCGGGACCGGCCGCGGCGTCGTCCAGCCGGCGCCCCGGCCGCTGGCCGCACGGGTGACCGACCTGTCGATCGGCGGCGCCCACAGCTGCGGCGTGACGGCCGAAGCGGGCGCGCCCGGCTTTTCCTGCTGGGGCGCCGACCAGGCCGGCCAGCTGGGCGACAACGCCGGCGACGACCGCGCGCGTCCGGGGCCGATCGAGCTGCCACTGGCGCCCGGCGCGATCGCCGCCGGCGGCTCGCACACCTGCGCCGCCGACGCCACCGGCGGGCTCTGGTGCTGGGGGCGCGGAAGCAGCGGGCAGATCGGTCCGGGCCGCACGATCGACACGCCGTTCCCGATCGCGGTGCCGCTGCCCTCGGGCGCGGCGATGGCGGTGGCGGTGTCGGCCGGCGACAGCCACAGCTGCGCCGTGCTGTCCGACGGGGCGGGCGCGCCGCTGGCCGCCTGCTGGGGCGCCAACGATCACGGCCAGCTGGGCGACGGCACCAC
>JAICYS010000461.1 GCA_025934105.1 Myxococcota bacterium
CAGGCGCGCACCGGACGGGACCGGCATCGCGACCATGGTGGCCGCCACCGCCGCGCCGTGCGTCCGCCGCGGCGGCTCCGCCCCGCGCGCCGGCGGCGGCGTGGCCGCCGGATCGCGCGCATGTTCCCCCGCGATGGTGGCGAGCGGCAGCGTGTTGCCCTCGCGATCGGGCGGCGCGCTCCCGTTGGCCGCCTCGGCGCGGGCGGCCATGGCCTGGTTCACCAGGTTCTGCACCTCGGGCGAACCTCCGGTGAACATCATGGTCTTCGCGAAGCCGACGCGCCCCGGATCGGCCTGAGGCACCGGGCCCGCAGTCAAGCCGGCCACCTCGGTCAAGAACTGGCGCAAGGTCAGCGGGCGCCGATTGGGGCTGCGATCCATGGCCTTCATGACCACGCGATCGATCTCCGCGCTCAGGCTGGGCATGCGGCCGCTCGGCGGCGTCAGAGACCCTTTCAGCAACTGGTCCAGCACGGCGGCGGGGCCGGACGCTTCGATGGGCGGGCGCCCGGTCAGCATCAGCATCAGGATGCCGCCCAGGCTGTAAGTGTTCGAGCGCTGGTCGACCAGCTTCCCCTCGGCCTGTTCGGGCGACAGATACTCGGGAGCGCCGAACACCGTCTCGGTCACCGGCACCGGGGCGACGAAGTTGATCACCTTCACCTCGTCGCCGGCCCCGACCAGGACGTTCTTGGCCGCCAGGTCGTGGTGGACCACGCCGACCTTCTGCCCCTCGAGCAGCGCCTCGCCAATCTGAGCGACGATCTTCTTCGCGCGGTCCAGCGAAAATGGGCCGGTGGCGGGGACCACCCGGTCCAGCGGCTGCCCGTCGCAGAGCTCGCTGACGACGAACAGCCGTCCTTCAGCGTCTTTTCCGAAGTCCAGCACCTTGGCGATGCGGGGGGTCTGCGCGCGCTGGAGCTGTTTCAGCTCGCGCTGCGACCGCTCGACGATGGCGGGCGAGGTCAGAACCGCGCGCGCGACCCGCTTGTAGACGACGGTAGCGCCGCTTTCGTTGTCGCGGGCGCGGAAGACCTCACCACTGCGGCCGCCACCCAGCTGCTGCTCCAGTACGTAGCGCGCGCCCGATTCCGTCTCGGAAGCCAGCATCTCCAGGCGCCGAGGCCCCTCCGGGGTGGCGCAGGTCTCCTGCGGACAAAAGTTCGCGTCGTCGGGATACTTGGTCTGACAGTTGGGACAGACTTTCATCCGGCTCCTGGCCTTAGGACCCGGGCGACGGGCGCCGAGGTCGGTGATCGTCGCGCGACGTCAAACCTCAGTTAACGCACACTTTTCCCGGAAGATCAATTCCTTGGCGCGGGCGTTCCGGGCCACCGGCGCGACCGAAAATCTAGTCCTTGCGAGGCTCGCCGAGCTCCGCAAAAAGGGCGTCCGCCGAGGGGGTCGAGCGCTTCGACTCGACCGCCTTACGCTTCTTGCCCATGTTGGTGTGCTTGCGCACCCGGCGCTTCCAGGTCTTCCGTGTGTTCGAAGCCATCGCGGCGGGCCTTTTATCACAGGCGCGTGGCGGAGACCACTCCTTGAATGTTTTCGAGGCTCCGAAGCACCGTCTTCAGCTGGTCGACGTGCCCGACCGTGACCTGGAAGGTGTTCACGGCGCGGCCGTCCTCCGTGGTCCGGCACTTGGCCTGCGAGATGTTGACGCCGTGCTCGGTGAACGACTTGGAGATGGCCGCCAGCAGGCCGGGCCGGTCCGAGCAGGTCACCTGGACGGCCACCGGCCGCACCGTCTTCGACTCGTCGTCCCAGCTCACGTCGACCCGCCGCACCGGGTCCATGTCCAGGGCCTTCGGGCAATCGCGCGTGTGGATGACCACGCCGTGGCCC
>JAICYS010000327.1 GCA_025934105.1 Myxococcota bacterium
CGGCCGAGCCGGCCAAGGGCGACGCGCCGCCGACCGACGACGCCGATTCGGCGGCCAAGGCCAAGCCGCGCGGGGCGGCCGCCGCCGCAGCTCCCGTCGTCGACAGTCACCGCCTGCTGGCGGACGCCGAGCGGCTGCTGCACGCGGAACGCTTTGCCGAGGCGCAAGCGCTGTTCGAAAAGCTGGCCAAGTCGAAGAAGGAACAGCGCGCCGCCCTGCTGGGTCTGGCGGAGGTCGCCTTCCAGGAGAAGGACTACACGGAAGCCGTCCGCTCGGCCCAACGGGCGGTCGATCGAGGCGGCGGCGTGAAGGCCTACGTCCTGCTGGGCGACGCGCACTTCAGGCTGGCTCGGTACAAGGACGCCGCCAAGGCCTACGGGGACGCGCTCAAGCGGGACCCGGACAACGCCAGCGCCAAGACCGGCCTGTCCCTGGCGCAGAAACGAATGTGAAGTGGGCGGCCGCCGGAATGCCGGCCGCTCGTCGTAATATCCGCGCGTGGGGCGCAACCGGCGCTGGATCTGGGCCGCGGGCGCGTTCCTCGCCTGTACGGCCGTCCTGGGCGCCCGGGCCGCCGTCCAGCGGCACCGCTTGACGGTCGAGCTCGCGACCCCGCGCGATCTGCACCGGGTCGCCTACGTCGGATCGCGCGCCTGCCGCGCCTGCCACCTCGATCACCTGGCCACCTGGAAGCGGACCTTTCATCGCACCATGACCGCCGAGGCAACGCCCGCCTTCGTCAAGGGCGACTTCGGCGGGGCGACGCTGGACGCGGCCGGGGTCCGGACGCGGATGGACCGGACGCCGGACGGCCGCTACCGGATGACCTTTCAGCGGCCGGGCCAGCCTGCGCGCGTGGCGACCGTGGACCGGACGGTGGGGTCGCACCGGTATCAGCAGTACCTGACCCGGATCGGCGACACCTACTGGCGCCTGCCGGTCGCCTGGAGCGTGACGGACGGCCGCTGGTTCCCGATGACCAGCGCGTTTCTGTTCCGCGACCCGGATCCGGCCGCCGGCGGCGCTGGCCGAGATCCGGACGACCCGCGTCCGGTCTTCGGCGGCGGCGACTTCGACCGGCACGTCACGCGCTGGAACGACAACTGCGTCTTCTGTCACAACGTCGCGCCCAACCCGGCCCGCGATCCCCGGACCGGGCGCTTCGCGACCACGGTCGCCGAGCTGGGCGTGGCCTGCGAGGCCTGCCACGGGCCCGGCGGCGAGCACGCCGCCCGCAACGCCGACCCGGCCCGGCGGGCGCGCCTGGCCGGCGGCGCCGCGGATCCGACCATCGTCAATCCGTCACGGCTCTCGCCCAGCCGGGCCGCCGATCTTTGCGGGCGGTGCCACGGCCAGCGGCTGGCCGACGACCTGGCTCCATTCTTGGCGCACGGCGATCCGTTCGTGCCGGGCGACGATCTGGCGGTCGAGAGCGTGCCGTTGTGGCGGGACACCGCCCTCCACGGGGACCGGACCGCGTTTGCCGCGCGGTTCTGGGAGGACGGCACCGCGCGGCTGACCGCCTACGAGTATCAGGGGCTGCTGCAATCTCCGTGTGCCATGCGCGGGCCGCTGACCTGCACCGATTGCCACGGCATGCACGAGGGCGATCCGCGCGGGCAGCTCCGGGCTCGCTTCGCCGACAGCCCGAACGCAATGTGCACCGGCTGTCATCCGACGTTCGCGGCGCGCGCCGCGCTGGCCGCCCACGCCCATCACGATCCCTCCGGCGAGGGCGGGCGCTGCGTCTCGTGCCACATGCCCCGCATCGTTTACGGCGTGCTGGACGTCCACCGGAGCCATCGGATCGAGGTGCCGGAGCCGGCGCGGAACGCGTCCAGCGGGCGGCCGGACGCCTGCACCGGCTGCCACGTCGACCGAACGGCGGCCTGGGCCCAGACGGCGGCCGGCCGGTGGTGGGGCACCGTCCGATACCCGGCCGGCGTCCGGATTCCGGACGGAACCGCGCCGCAAGAGGCGGCGCTGGGCGGCGAGGCGGTGGCGCGCGCGGTCGCGGCCGACGCGCTGGGGCGGGCGCCCGTCACATCGCCGGCGCAGCGCCGCGCCCGGTTGGGCGTTCTGCTGCAGGTCCTGGCGACCGACCGGTATCCGGCCGTGCGAGAAATTGCCTGGCGGGCGTTTCGACGGCTGGCGGCCGGCGACCTCACGGCCGAGCTGGCCGGCCGGGCGGCCTACGATCCAGGCGCCCCCGCCGCGGCTCGAACTCTGGCAAGCCTGCGATTGCGAAATGCGCTTTTGGGAGCCGCGACGCCCCGGCCGCCGCCGGCCCCGGCGCGGGTCGCCGAGCAGGATCTGGAAATCGGCGAATGAGCGGGAATGACTTCCAAAGCATGAGGAACGGCTCGCGTCCGCGCCGCCGATGTCCTACGATCCCGGGCCGGCGCCGGTAATGGCCGAGACCTTTCCAACCAAGTTCGGGAAGTACGTTCTGCTCAAGCCTCTGGCGCGCGGCGGCATGGGCGCGATCTACCTGGCGGCGGCCGGCGAGCTCGGCTTTCAGAAGTTCTGCGTCGTCAAGAAGGTCATCGCCGAGAAGACCGACCGCACCAAGGCCAACCGCTTCCTCGACGAAGCCAAGGTGGTGCTGCGGCTCTCCCACGCCAACCTGGTGCCGACGCTGGACGCGGGCGAGGTCGAGGGCGAGTTCTTCATCGCGATGGAGCTGGTCGAGGGCAAGGACCTGCGCGAGATCTGGAACCGCTGCGTCCGCACCCGCACGCGCATCCCGCTGGACGTGGCCCTGCACGTCGGCCGCGAGATCGCGCGCTCGCTGGCCTACGTGCACGGCCACGCGGACCTGCGGCTGGTCCACCGCGACGTCGCGCCGCCCAACATCCTGCTCAGCTACTTCGGCGAGGTGAAGCTGACCGACTTCGGCCTGGCGCGCAGCGTTCTCAAACAAGAGAACACCGCGCCGGGGGTGGTGTTCGGCCGGGCCTCTTACCTTTCGCCCGAGCAGGCCCGCGGCGAGCCGGCCGACGCCCGCAGCGACGTCTACAGCCTGGGCATCGTCCTTTGGGAGCTGGTGACCGGCAACCAGTACCTGCAGCTCGCCAATTTGGACCCGGCCACCGCGATGTCGCTGGTCCGACATCCGCGCCTGCAGCCGGCGTCGTCGAAGGCGCCCTGGATCACGCCGAATCTGGACGCGCTCTTGATGAAGGCGCTGGCCCCGGCGCGCGAGAACCGGTTCCAGTCGGCCGAGGAGCTGCGCAAGGCGCTGTCCGAAATCATCACCCAGATCTCGCCGCGGGCGGACGCCGAGCGCGCGGCCGAGTTCCTGCGCGGGCTTTACGACCAGCAGATGAAGGACGAGCGGACCGAACGCGACCGGCTGCTGTCCGAGGCGGCCCCGCTGTTCGCGCCGGTCACGAGCCGCATCTCCAGCCGCATGCCCGTGCCGCTGGCGGCGCTGGACCAGGCGAGCACCAAGCTGCAGTTCCCCAACGAGGACGACGCGCTGGGGGTCGACTTCACGGGCCGCACCATCAACAACCGCTATCGGGTGCTTCGTAAGATCGGCGAAGGCGGGATGGGGACGGTCTACGCCGGCGAGCACGTCGAGATCGGCAAGGGGGTGGCCATCAAGATCCTGCACCCGGCGTACTCGACGCAGCAGGACCTGGTCGAACGGTTTCGGCGCGAGGCGCGCGCCGCCTCGCGCATCGGGCACCCGCACATCGTCGACGTCACCGACTTCGGTTCGACCGAGGACGGCTGCGCCTACTTCGTGATGGAGCACCTGGACGGGATCGACCTGGCCGACGTGCTCTCGCACGAGCGGCGGCTGGACCCGGCCCGCACCTGCAACATCGCCATCCAGATCTGCCGGGCGCTGGCGGCCGCCCACGCCGCCGGCGTCATCCACCGCGACCTCAAGCCCGAGAACATCTTCCTGGTGGCGCGCGACGGGCAGGCCGACTTCGTGAAGGTGCTGGACTTCGGCATCGCGCGCAGCATGGGGCGCGCGCGCCGCCTCACCAACCCCGGCGTCGCCATGGGCACGCCCGAATACATGGCCCCCGAGCAGGCCGAGGGCGGCGCGGTGGACCACCGCAGCGACATCTTTTCCGTCGGCGCGCTGATTTACGAGATGGTGTCCGGCTCGCCGCCGCAACTGAACCGCGACAAGGAGTTGATCCCGCCCAAAGGGGTCAAGTCGGACATCCCCGAGGAACTGGACCGCATCATCGTCCGCGCGCTCGAGCGCGATCCCGCGCGCCGTTACCAGACGATGAACCAGCTGGACTACGACCTGGTCAAGTCGCTCTACGGCCGGCCGCGGGCGGTGTCAGACCTGCTGGGCCTGCGCGACGCGGAGCCGCGCGGCACGCCGCTGGTGCTGGAGCCGGTCGGCCCGCCGCCCGAGCCGGTGGAGGCGCCGCCGCCGGTGCAGGGACCCCCGGCCATCGCCTACCCGAAGGAGGCGCCGTCTCCGGTGTCGGCGGGCTGGACCGAGGAGCGGCCCGGCAGCCGCGCGCGAAACAGCTCGGGGCAGACTCGGGTGCCGCGTGCCGCCGGACGCAAGTGGCTGGGCGCGCTGGTGGTGCTGGGCGCGGCCGGCGCGATCGCCATCCCCATTTACCGGCGGCTGCCGTGGAGCACGGCGGCCCGCGACGCCGAGGAAGAGGCGGCGGCGCCGGCCAGGGCGCCGGGCCCGACCGACACCGAGCGCCGGGCCGAGCGCCTGCGCCTGGGCGTGGCCGAGGTCGAGGCGATGCTGGCGGACAAGTTCACCTTCGCCCAGGTGCCCGCGCTGAAAGAGCACCTGGCCAGCCTGCGGGCCGACGGGGGTGGCGCCATCGCCGACACGCTCTCGGTCCGCGCCAAGCAGCAGCTGGTGCGGAGGGCCGAGGCCGAGCTGGACGGCGGCGACGTCGACGACGGCGTGGCCCACTACCGGGTGGCGCTGGCCCTGGACCCGCACGCCGGCGGCGAAGCCGAGCTGGTGGCGGCGCTGCGGACGCGCGCGCAATCGGCGCTGACGGCGCAGAAGCCGGGCGACGCCTTGCGCTGGGCGCGGGAGGCGCTGACGCTGACGCCGGCGGACCCCTCTGCGCACGCGCTGGTCGCCGAGAGCCTGGCGGGGGCACGCGACTACCAGGCCGCCGCCGGCGAATACGAAAAAGCGCTGGCCATGCGGCCGGACGACCCGGCGCTGACCCACGATCTGCAGCAGGTCCGGCACGCGATCGCGACGCAGGGCCCGTCGCCGTCGCGCCCGCGTCACGCGGAACGCGCCGCCGCCGCCGCTGCGGTGGCCGCCACGGCCAAGGCGGCGCCGGTTCCGCCGAAGCCGGTCGAGGCGGCGGAGGCGCCCGCCGAAGCCGCTGCCGACCAACCGCAGGCGGCCGAACTCGCGCCGCCCGCGCCGGC
>JAICYS010000092.1 GCA_025934105.1 Myxococcota bacterium
GGACTTCTCGTTCTCGCTGGGCGCGACGACGGCGCTGTCGCTGCCTCCCGGTGGGACCCAGACGGTCAGCATCACGATCGATCGCAGCAAGACGGGCACGCCGTACACGCAGCCGATCATGTTCACGCTGAACGTTCCGAACACCATCACCGGCAGCGGGGTGACGGCCACCTTCACGCCGAACCCGGCGACGGCGGGCAACACGTCGATGGCCGTCGCCATCGGCACCACCGGCGCGGCCGCCGGAAACTACACGCTGCAGGTGGTCGGCGTGGGCGGCTCCGGCGCGACGGCCGAGACCTTCACGGTCGACCTGCCGCTGACGGTGACCGCTCCGAAGACGACGCTGCTCATCGACAACGACGCCAGCGACAACAACGACGATCCGACCGACACCACGGCGACCGCCTCGCTGTCGGACATGACCTTCCCCATGTTGCTGCAGACCAACGCGCTGGCGTTCAACGCCTTCATCGAGCCCAGCGGGTCGACCGGCACCGCGCTGTCGCAGAACACCGTCGATCACGGCGGTCCCGACAACGGCCCCTACACGACGATCGTCTACTACACGGGCGACCTCTTCGGCGGCAACACCACGCTCTCCTCGAGTGACGAGCTGATCCTCGAGAGCTGGCTGGACGAGGGCGGGCACACGCTGCTCGTCTTCTCGGAGAACCTGGTCTACGACATCGGCACCGGCGACTGGACGACGCCGGAGACCGACCAGACCAGCGTCTTTCTGGCCGACTACGTCGGCGCGGCCGGCGACGCGGCGGACGGCGACCTCAACCACGTGAACTACACCGCCACCGGGGTCACCGGGACGCCGTTCGCCGCCCAGAGCTACAAGGTCGCCAAGGACTACATGGGCCTGGCCAGCACGGCCGACGTGATCAATCCGGCCACCGGAACGGACGCTCTCGTGACCGCGATGGAGACGCCCAAGGGCGCCACCGCGGCGCTGGCCGCCCCGGTGGTGGTCGGCCGCAAGGGCGTCGGCGCGAAGAAGACCTCGCAGGTCATCTACGTCGGCATGCCGATCGAGGACATCGTCATGACCAACGGGACGAACTCGAACGCCGATCTGTTCCTGGCGATTTTGAAGTACGCCGGTCTGAAGTAACCGGGCAAAATCGAAGCGAGGGCCCTCCGCCACCCGCGGCGGAGGGCGCCCCGCCGATGTTCGTCTGGTGGGGCGAGCAGCTGGTCAACAAATCCGGGGTCTGTTTCCTGGATATTTGATTGCCCGTGATGGACGGGTACGAACTGGCCCAGCGGCCGCGGCAGACCGAGGACGGCGTCCCGCGCCGGTTGATCGCCGTGACCGATCGAGGGCGTCCTGCGGCGCGAACGCGACTCCCTGTAACCTCGGGGCTGGTCCGTGCTCCATGGAGCATGACGATCGCTCTCGTGCTGTTTGCCATTGCCGCTGTGGGCGGCCTGATCCTGGCCGTCATCCGGTTCCGGGGCCAGCCGTACCCACCGCTCGGTCTGGCGGTCGTGCACGGGCTGTTCGCGGCGGCCGGGCTGGTCGCGCTCATCGCGGGCGTCGCCCAGGGACACGCGCCGTCGCGCGCCACCATCGCGTTGATCCTCTTCATCGTCGCGGCGCTGGGCGGGTTCGTCTTGTTCTTCACGCACCTGCGCAAGACGGCGCTGCCGAAAGCCCTGATCGTGATCCACGCGCTCGTGGCCGTGGTCGCCTTCATCATCCTGCTGGTCAGCTCGGTCTGATGCGCTTCCTCGGCCATCCCGTTCACGCCGCGCTGGTCGCGTTTCCGATCGCGCTCCTCGCGGTGGCGCCGCTCTGGGATTTGGGCGCGCAGTTCCACCTCCTGGCCGATGCACAGGTCGCCGGCTACTTCTGCCTGCTGGCCGGGCTGGTGGGCGGCGGCCTGGCCGCCGTGACCGGGTTCGCCGACTTCCTGAAGCTCCCCGATCCCCGGTCCGCCGCCGCCAAGGCCGCGCTCACCCACGCCGGCGTGGCGCTGACCACGGTCAGCATCGACGGGGTGGCGTTCGCGCTTCGGGGCGGCCGGGCGGTGCAGCCGGGCACGTTGCCGCTGGTGCTGGAACTGGTCGGCGCCGCGGCGCTGGGGGCGACCGGGTGGCTGGGCGGGCACCTGGTGTTCCATCACGGAATTGGCGTGACGCGGGACTGAGGAAACTCCGACCGGTCACGCCGTTCGCCAAAATATTGGCGCTGAAGCAGGGGGCGGTTCGGTTTTGGGACCGCAGTTTACAGAATATTTCTTATCGGCGCTTTTGAGGCGCCAGGCGCGGGCGCCTCGATCCGCGCCGCCCAAGGTCGAGATCCCGATCTGCACGGTGCGCCGCGTGGCTCACCCGGGCGCGGCACGCGCCGCCGCAACGACCAGCGCTCGCCGCCGCAACGAACAGACCATGGTCATGGCCTCGGTCACGATCGGCGGATTGACGGCGTCCGCCGTCGCGCCGGTCCTGTCCGCCGAGTTGCCGCCGACGGTGTGCACGAACGCATCCGGCACCGCGGCCCGCGGACGGCCGGAACGATGTCGGTGACCGCGTCTCGCGCTCGTTTACGTCGGCGCGTCGTGCATTGACTTCGAGTCGTTTTGCACGAAACTCCGCGCTTGATGAACTTGCTGGTCACCGGCGGAGCTGGGTTCATCGGCTCCGCTTTCGTTCGCATGGTTCGGCGGCGGCGGCCGGCCGACCTGGTCGTCAACCTGGACGTGCTCACGTACGCGGGCAACCTCGAGAACCTGCGCGAGCTCGAGCACGATCCGAAGCATGTCTTCGTGCGCGCCGACATCCGCGAGCGCGCCACCGTCGAGCAGCTGATTCGCGGGCACCGGATCGAGGCGATCGTCAACTTCGCGGCCGAGAGCCACGTGGATCGAAGCATCCAGTCGGCGGCGCCGTTCCTGGACACGAACGTCGGCGGAACCTTGAGCTTGCTGGAAGCGGCCCAGGCCGTCGGCGGCGTGCGGTTCCTGCAGGTCTCGACCGACGAGGTTTACGGAAGCCTGGGCGCGACGGGCGCCTTCGAGGAGACCACGCCGCTGGCGCCGCGCAGCCCGTACTCGGCCAGCAAGGCGGCGGCCGACTGCTTCGCGATGGCGTTCCATCACACCCACGGCCTGGACGTCGTCATCACCCGCTGTTCGAACAACTACGGCCCCTACCAGTTTCCCGAGAAGCTGATCCCCCTCATGATCCTGAACGCGTTCGAGGGACTTCCCCTGCCCGTCTACGGCGACGGCCTTCAGGTGCGCGACTGGATCCACGTCGACGATCACTGCGACGCCATCGACCGGGCTTTGACCGGCGGAAAATCCGGCGAGGTGTACAACGTGGGCGCCGAGAACGAGCGGCCCAACGTCGACGTGGTGAAGGCGATCCTGGCCCTCACCGGGCACGACGACAGCTTGATCCGTCACGTGCCCGACCGCCCCGGTCACGACCGGCGTTACGCAATGGACGCGCGCAAGGCCCGCGAGCAGCTGGGCTGGCGGCCGCAGCGCGACTTCGCGCAGGGGCTGGCCGAGACGGTGGCCTGGTACCGCGGCAACGGCGCGTGGGCCGGGCGCGTCCGCAGCGGCGCCTACCGCGACTACTACGAACGGCAGTACGGCGACCGCCTGGCCCGCGCGGCCCGCTGATCGCGACCGGCGGCGAGCGGACCGCGAACTGAACGGAGCTATTGACCCGCGCGGATGGTCGCGGCGTAGCGGCGCAGAGCGTCCTCCCAGTCCGACAGGCGGTCGAGTCCCAGCCGGCGGAGCGCCTGATTGTCCAGGATGGCGCGCCGCGGGCGGCGCGCCGGCAGCGCCAGTCCGGCGTCCGAGACCCGCTGGATGCGCGCGTCGGGCAGGCCCAGCTCGGCGGCCATCCGCGCGGCGAAGTCCGCCCAGGTCGTCTCGCCCCGGGCGGTGCAGTGAAAAAGGCCCCGGTGCGGGCTGGCGGCCAGCGCCAGCGACACGTCGGCCACCTCGCGCACCCAGGTGGGCGACACGCGGCGCTCGGCGTCGACGCGCAACAGCTCGCCCGCCTCGAGCCGGCGCGCGACCGTCGACGGAAAGTTGCGCCCTCCTCGCCCGTAGAGGCAGCCCACCCGAAGGATGGCGTGCCGAGGCGCCGCGGCCGCCACCCGCCGATCCCCTTCGGCCTTGGACCGCCCGTACGCGCCCAGCGGCGCGGGCGGATCGGTCTCCACGTAGGGGCGCTCCTGTTCGCCGTCGAACACGAAGTCCGTCGAATAGTGGACGATCTTGGCGCCGGCCTCGGCGGCGGCGGCGGCCACCACCTCGGCGCCGTCGGCGTTCACCGCCCGCGCCAGATCCGGTTCCGCCTCCGCCCGGTCGACGTTGGTGTAGGCGGCCGCGTTGAAGACCACTTCGGGACGGGCGTCGCGGCAGACGGCACGCACCGCCGCCCCGTCGCGGATGTCGCACAGCTCGCGCGCGACGGGCACGACCCGCCAGCCGCCCTCCGCCAGAGCGTCGCACAGGGCGCGCCCGACCAGACCGGCCGCGCCCAGCACCACCGCCCCGGCGCCCATGGCCTCAGGAGGTCGGCGCGCGGCCCGCCAGCGCCAGCCGAACGTCTTCCTCGTCGGCGCGCACCATCATTTCGATCAGCTGCCTGAAGCTGACCTTGGGCTTCCAGCCCAGCACCTTTTGGGCCTTGCTGGGATCGCCGTGCAGGTGATCGACCTCGGTGGGCCGGAAGTAGCGCGGGTCGATCTCGACGTACTTGCTCCAGTCGAGATCCATGGCGCCGAACGAGATGTCCAGCACCTCGCGCACGGTGTGCGACTGGCCGGTCGCGACCACGTAGTCGTCGGGCTTCGCCTGTTGCAGCATCAGCCACATGGCCTCGACGTAGTCGCCGGCAAACCCCCAGTCGCGCTTGGCGTCGAGGTTGCCCAGGAACAGCTTCTTGTCCAGGCCGTGTCGGATGCGGGCGGCGGCGCGCGTGATCTTGCGGGTCACGAACGGGATCCCACGCCGCGGCGACTCGTGGTTGAAGAGAATGCCGCAGCAGATGAACATGCCGTAGGCTTCCCGGTAGTTCTGGCAGAGCTGGTGCGCGAACACCTTGGCGCAGGCGTAGGGGCTGCGCGGCTCGAACGGCGTCGCCTCGTTCTGCGGTGGCTTGGCGCCGCCGAACATCTCGCTGGACGAGGCCTGGTAAAACCGGACGCTCTTGTCCTGCCCGGACTCGCGGATCGCCTCCAGCAGGCGCAGCGTGCCCAGCGCCACCGTCGAGGCGGTGTACTCCGGCACGTCGAAGCTGACCCGGACGTGGCTCTGCGCGCCCAGGTTGTAAATCTCGTCGGGCTTCACCGTCCGCAGGACGCGGTTGAGCGAGCTGGCGTCGTCGAGGTCGCCGTAGACCAGGCGCAGCCGATAATCCGGCGCGTGCGGGTCCTGGTAGATGCCCTCCAGCCGTTCGGTGTTGAACGAACTCGAGCGCCGGATGACGCCGTAGACCTCGTATCCCTTGGCGAGCAGCAGCTCCGCCAGATACGACCCGTCCTGCCCGGTAACTCCCGTGATCAAGGCACGCTTCGCCATCGACTCTCGATCTCCTTCTGATGTTGTTCGTAATAAGCGACGGTGTTGGCGATTCCGACGTCGAAAGGCGTGCGCGCCACGAAGCCGAATCGGTCGCGCGCGCGGGTGACGTCCAGACAGCGCCGGGGTTGTCCGTTCGGTCGGCTGGTGTCCCAGACGAACCGCCCCGCGAAGCCGGTCGCCTGGGCGATCCTGACCGCCAGGTCTCGAATGGTCATCTCCCGGCCGTTGCCCAGGTTCACCGGGTCGCTGCTGTCGTAGCGCTCGGCCGCCAGAACGATTCCTTCCGCCGCGTCGTCGACGTACAAGAATTCGCGCGTGGCGGTTCCGTCCCCCCACAGGACCACCTCCGCGTCGCCGCGGTCGCGCGCGGTCACGAACTTGCGGATCATGGCCGGGATGACGTGCGACGACTCGAGGTCGAAGTTGTCGCGCGGCCCGTAGAGGTTGACGGGAAACAGCACCACGCTGTTCATGCCGTACTGGTCGCGGTAGCCCTGCGACTGGACCAGCATCATCTTCTTCGCCAGGCCGTAAGGCGCGTTGGTCTCTTCCGGATAGCCGTTCCAGAGGTCGTCCTCCTTGAACGGCACCGGCGCGAACTTGGGGTAGGCGCAGATGGTGCCGAGGGCGACCAGCTTCGGGACCTGGGCCAGGCGGCACTCTTCGAAGAGCTGCAGGCCCATCATCGCGTTCTCGAACAGGAAGCGCCCCGGGTTGGCGCGGTTGGCCCCGATGCCCCCGACGCGCGCCGCCAGGTGGATGACCATGTGGGGCCGCGCGTCGGCCAGCAGCCGCCGGACGGCGGCGCGGTCGACCAGGTCGTACTCGGCCGAGCGCGGGACGATGATCGACGCGCCGGCCTGCCGCAAGCGCTCGACCACGAAGCCGCCCAGGAAGCCGGCGCCTCCGGTCACGACCACGCGCTTTGCCGACCAGAAGGTGCTCATGATGAACGGCGGAATTTATCCGCAACCGGGGCCGGCCGCTACTGGGTCAGCGCGGCCCGCAGCGAAACCTTTCCGGCGGAAACTTCGGCCGCCAGCGCGGTGAGCTCCGGCAGCGCCCGGCCCGGGTCGGCGGCCGGCACCGGGATGCCGCCGGGGCGCACCGTGGCCCCGTAAGTGGTGACGACGAAGATCCGGATGACCTCCGACCTCTCGGCCGGCAGCGCGCGGCCGTACGCTTCGACCAGGTCGGCGATGTCGTGGGGGGGCTTGCCTTCGAGGACCGCGCGGCCCCAGGCCGACAGCAGCTTGGCCTGGAAGTTCCGGAACGGACCCAGCACGGCCGCCGGGCTGACCCCGGGCGGGATCCGGTCGGTCACGAACGGCGCGTAAACCTCGGGCGGCGCGACCTTCCGCCCGACGGTCTTCGACTGAACCAGCCGGTAAAGGACGGTCGCCGTCACCCCCGCGTCGCTCAACAGCTCGCGGGCCGGGCGCGGCTTGCCGTCGGCGCCGACCACGAAGCGGTTTTCGCGCACGCCGGCGAACAGCTGGCGCTGGGCCGCGCTGCCGGCGTCGGGTGGCACCGTCCCGGAGACCCCCTCGCCCACCCGCCATTCCCGCGCGATGACCTCCAGCGCGCCCGCATAGCCGTTGACGAGCGGCGCGGGCGGGTCCAGGCCCGGGCTGGTCGCGATCCGATCGGCGACCGCGCGGCCCAGCAGCCCGGCCAGCGTCTGGGGCAAAGCCCGATCGTTCTCCGGGTAGGCGGGCAACCCGATCCAGACCACGTCCCGGTGCAGGTCCGGGCCGCCGAAGGTCGCCTTCAGCGCCAGCCCGCGCTCGACCTCTTTGCCGTCGGGCGCGCCCACCACGAAGGCGGTCGGCTCATTCGCGGACGCGCGAGCCGCCGCCGGATAGCGCTGCCCGCCGATCTGGGCGTCGCGCACGAACTGCTTGGCCAGGTAGTCGGTCCGCACCACCTCGCCGGGAAACCCGACCGCGATCTGCTTGTAGAGCGGTTCCGCGCGCGGGTCGTCCGGCGCCAGCGGCACCACCACCGGGGCCGGCCCGGGGGGCGCTCCCTCGGCCGGCGCGTAGACCACGAACGCGTCCGCCGGGCCGAGCGGCCGCTCCCCGCCCGCGCGATGGCAAGCGCCCAGCGTCGGCAGCGCCAACCCCAGAGCCGCCCATACGCCGGCAGACCCGCGGCCGGGGCGGGCTCTCAGTGCAGCGAGGGGCGGAACGCGGGGTCGCAATATCGGTGGAGGAGCTGGGTGAGGGCGTCGAAATCGACCGGCTTGTAAAGGACCGTGACGTCCTCGCGCACGCCGATCATCTGGTCGTTCGCCGCGGTCATGATGATCCGCGGGATGGCCGAGAGCTTCGGTGATTTCTTGATGACCTTCAAGAACTCGACACCGTTCATCACCGGCATGAACAGGTCGATCAGCATCAAGGCCGGGGTCTCGTCCTCGAGCCGCGCCAGCGCCTCCCGCCCATTTTCGGCCCGGATGGCGCGATAGCCGCGCTCCTCGACCACGTCGTTGATGGTGGCCGCCACGTCGCGGTCATCCTCGACGATGAGCACGGCCGGCCGCTGGCCGGGGTCGCCGCCCGCGTTGGGGCCGCTGCTGTTCGGCCCGGCGGGGGTCGATTTGCTGGACGTGGAACTCACGCGGGGACTCCGTGTTCCCTATAGATCCGAGAACACTAGGCGGCAATCCTCGGGCGCGCGAAAACCTGATCCGGATCGAATCTGGGTGACCCCGGCCTGATTCGAACAGGCGACCTACGGTTTAGGAAACCGCCGCTCTATCCACCTGAGCTACGGGGCCGTGCTGTGATTCTGCTGAGTTAGACGATTGGGTTCTCGCGTCGGCAACCGGCGTGCCCAAACCGTGCCCAAGAGGCCCGGCGTCCGGACGCGGCTGGAGTTGTAGCACCCCGGCTTCGCCGGACGAAAGGTCCACGATCGGCATCGCCAGGGGCCGGTCGGGTCAGCGAACGCGCCGGGGCCGAGGTGGGCGTGCGGCGCTGAAGTCGTCGTGTCGGGGGGCGCAGGGATGAGGGCCCGCTGAGCCGGGGGCCGCGCCAAAAAGCCGGCACGGCCTTCAAGTCTCGTGTTCAACCGACGATAAAAAGTGTGATGTGACCGCTCGCCGCGGGAGCTGGGCAAAATTGTGTCTATGGAGGATGCCAGGATAAACTTCCGCTTGTCCGACGAGAAATCGCCGGACGCCGAGACCGTCCATGTCTAGGGGGGACAAACGGTGGATCGCCGCTGGTTCGCTCGTGGCGCTGGCCGGCGCCGGCGTCCTGCTGCTGACCCATGGCCGACACCACGCGCACTCCCGATCCCAGGATGAGGCGGCCGGCGATCGGTTCAACGGATTCTCGAGCCGTCCTTTTTCGAACACGCCGGCGCCGCCCCCCCCGCCCGAAACTCCCGACCAGATCGCGCACCAGGTGGACAGCGAGATGATGCGATGGCGGGCGGCGATCTTGAACAAGGACGCCCAGACGGTGGTCTCCTGCGACATGGATTTCCGGCAGCAGCCGGACCGCTATCGGGGGGCGCTGGAGAAGAGCGCCCAGAACGACGAGAACGAACGCGTCCGCGCCTTCTCGACGCGCGTCCTCGGCAAGATGCACAATCCGGACGAGGCCGTGCTGTTCAAGCGGCTGCTGGCGGATCCCAGCCCCTACGTCCGTCAAAACGCGGCCTGGAGCCTGGGCGAGCTGCGCGGCGCCGCGGTGATCGCGGTGGCGGAACTGCGGCATGCCCGTGCCCGCGATTCCGCCGAGGCGGTCCGGGCGGCGGCCAAAGACGCGTTGGGCAAGGTCGAATAGGAGCGGCGCCTTGGCACAGAAGACTCCCCGGAAACCGGTGCGCCCAGGCAAGAAGGCCTGGCAGCGACCCCAGATCAAGAGCGGCCGGCTGTTCGAGTCGAACAGCCTCGCCTGCGGCAAGAACGGTCCGGGCATGGACAACTGCGAGCAGATCCCCCTCTCCTCATGACCCGACGAAGGCCGAACGCGCGCGCCAACCCCGAGCCGCTCCCGGCCCCCCGCCGCCTGTTGCTGTCGATCGCCGGGCTGGTGGGCGAGCTGAACCTGGCCGGCGCGCCCGACGTGTTCTGGGAGCAGCTGCGCGCGCGCTACGGCGCCTTCGAGCTGCCGGCCGCGGCGCACCCGGCGCGCGACTTCGTGCTCGGGTTGGACATGGTCTCGATCTCGCCGCTCATCTCGCGCGAAGCGGTGCAGCGCCGGTACGACGAGGCGCTGACCCGGCCGCTGGCGGTCACCGCGGCGGGGCGGACCATCGCCGCCCGCCGCTGGGACTTCGACGTTCGCCTGAGCGGCCGCGCCGGGCGCGGCGGCGCCGTGCTCTATCGGGGGGCCGGGCGCTGCGAGATGAGCCCATTCGCCGTCGACTGCATCCTGCGCGTGATCTTCTCGACGCTGCTGCCGCGCGCCGGCGGGATGCTGATCCACGCCTGCGGGCTGCGCCACGCGGCGGTGGGCGTGATCTTTCCGGGCCAGAGCGGCGCCGGCAAGAGCACGCTGGCCCGCAAGGCGCCCGAGGTCGACGACGTCCTGTCCGACGAGATCGTCGCGGTTCGGCGGATGGATGACGGCTGGCGGGTGTTCGGCACCCCGTTTTGGGGCGACTTCGCGCGGGGCGGAATCTCGATGCGGAGCTGGCCGCTGCGAACGGTCGCGTTCCTCACGCAGACCGACGAGGTGGCGATGACCCCCATCACCTCGTCGGACGCGACGCTGCGCCTGCTGGGCTGCTTCCTGGCTTTTTCGACCGAGCGGGAGCTCGTGGAACGGAGCCTGGCGGTGGCCATCCAGCTCTGCGCGGAGGTCCGGTCCGTCGAGGCCGGGCTGACCCGGGCGGCGCCGACCCCGGCGGTGTTCCGGAGGCTCGCGCCCCATTTGGGGCCGGACGTGACCCGCCCGACGCCGCCCGCCAACGCGCGCGAGCTGATCTCCGAGTTCCGGGCCCTGCTGCGCAAGCAGCGGGCCTACGTGTTCCGCCCGCGCGGCGCGGCCGGGTGGTTGAAGAGCGGCGCCTCGCTGTCGGTGGAGGCGCCCTCCCCGGCCGCGGTGTTCGCGCCGGACGACGTCGTGCTGTCCTGGGTGCCGGGCGCGACGCCCGACGATGACCGGCTGGTCTGCCACCCCGCGTCCGATCGATCCACCAAGGGCGAGCGGCTGGGCCGGGTGGCGATCCTGGCGCGCGATGGCCGCACGATGCCGCTCAACGGAGCGCTGGCGGCGCTGGCTCCTCACCTCACGCCGATGCTGGCGCTCCCCGTGCTCCGGATGGCCGGCCGATGACCTACGCCCGCGACCCCGCAGTTCCTCATCAGAGGCTGGACGAAGAGACGATCGTCGTCGACCCGCGCACGCGCGAGGTGCACCTGCTCAACGAGACCGCCGCGCGCATCTGGGAGCTGCTGGCCACGCCCCGCAGCCTGGACGATCTGACGGGCGCGCTGGTCGACGAGTACGACGCCCCGGCCGAGGAAGTCCGCGCCTCCGTCGAGGAGACGCTGGCGGTGTTGCGCGACAAAGGGCTGCTGGCCACCTGATGGACGACGAAGCACCGGTCTGCGCCGACGACGCCGTCTTCGCCCCGCCCGGCGAGCACGCCGTCATCAGTCACCTGCAAGGGCAGGCTTACGCGCGCACCATCCCGCTGAACGTGACGCTGGAGCTGACGCTCCGCTGCAACATCCGCTGCCTGCATTGCTACAACTTCGACCGCGACACGCGCCGGCCGGCCTGCCACGGCGGCGAGAGCCTGGCGCCCGAGCTGTCGGTAGACGAGATCTTTCGCGTGATGGGTGAGCTGCGCGAGGCGGGGACGCTGTTCCTGTCGCTGACCGGCGGCGAGGTGCTGAGCGCGCCGCACCTGTTCCCGGTGCTGGATCGCGCCCGAGACCTGGGGTTCGCGGTGCAGCTGCTGTCCAACGGGACGCTCCTGCGCCCGGGGGTGGCGGCGCGGCTGGCCGGCTACCGCAACTTGCTGGGCGTCAGCGTCAGCCTTTACGGCGCCACGGCGGAGGTCCACGACGGCATCACCCAGGTGCGCGGGTCGTGGCGGCGGACGCTGGACGGCGTCGATCGCCTGCGCGCCCAGCAGGTGGCGGTGCGCCTCAAGCTGATCCTGATGCGGCCGAACGCGCACGAGGCCGGCGCCATGCGCGAGCTGGCCGCGGCGCGCGGGCTGGCCACGCTCATCGATCTGAACGTCACCGCCCGCCACGACGGGACCGACGGCAGCCTGGCCATGCGGGTCACGGCCGATCAGGTGGCGGCGCTCTACGCCGGGCCGCTGGCCGACCTGGCGCCGAAGGGCACCCGGTCCGTCGACGAGGCGGGCTTCCCCTGCAACTGCGCGCGCGGCAACTGCGCCGTCACGGCCCGCGGAGACGTCCAGCCCTGCATCGCGGTCCCCTGGGCGGCGGGCAACGTGCGGCAGCAGCCGTTCGGCGAGATCTGGCGCGCCTCGCCGGTGTTCCAGCAGATCCGCGGGCTCAAGCTGGCCGACTACCCGGGGTGCGGGCCCTGCCCCGACAAGGCGTTCTGTTCGCGCGACCGGGGCGCGGCCTTCAATGCCTCGGGCCGCTACACCGGCAACGATCCGTTCGTCTGCGCGACGGCCGGGATCGCGCGCAAGGTGGCCGAGGACCGCGCCGCCTCGCGGGCGCTGCCGGCCGCGCTATCTTCGGCCGTATGCCGCGGCTGACCCATGCCGTTCGGTTGAGCGGACAGCGGCCGACCCGCCGGCGCGTCGGCCAAGCCGGGCCGGGAAGTGGGCCGGAGCTTACCGGGACGGCAAAGTGAACGACGTTGCGCGGCTGACCCCGATCGTCGAGATCAAGCAGACCCTGGCCGGTGTCGAGAAGCGGTTCGACTGCCTGAAGCTGGCCGGCGACGAGCGGCACGTGGTCGTGCTGTGGATCGCGCGCGAGCCGATGCACGTCCACGGGGTCGACCTGCCCGCCGGGACGATCAGCTTGGGGCACTTCTGGGCCGACCGCTTCTACAACGTCTACCACTGGGTGGACGCCGCCCAGCACACCGTCGGACTCTACTTCAACCTGGCCGACCGCACGCGCATCGGCCCGGCGCAGCTCGAATGGCGCGACCTCACCGTCGACGTGCTGGCCACCCCCGGGGGCCGGCTGGAGGTTCTCGACGAGGACGAGTTGCCGGAGACCCTGGCCCCCGACGTCGCCGAGCACCTGGCCGCCGGAAGGGCCGCCATCCTGGGGGCGCCGGCGGCCGTGATCGCCGAGATCGAAGCGGCCTCGCGCGCGCTTTACCCGCTGGTGTTCGCCGGCTGATCGAGCGCGACGACGGCCGGCTCGCGCCGAAGCCGGTCCAGCGCAAAGTCCGCCAGCAGCTGCCGCGGCCGAAGCGGCGAGCCGTCGCCCAGGCCCGCCGATGCGGCCAGCGCGCCCACCAGGCTCGCCGCCGTTCGCCCGGGCTCCCGCAGCGACCTCAGCGAGGGCGGACGCGTCCGCTTGGCCAGGCGCTCGCCGTGGGCGGTGACCACCAGCGGCACGTGCGCGAAGGCCGGGATGGGCAGGCCCAGCGCCCGCCCGAGCGCGATCTGCCGGGGCGTGGAACGCAAGAGGTCGCCGCCGCGCACCACCCGCGAGATGCGCATGGACGCGTCGTCGACCACGACCGCCAGCTGGTAGGCGGCGGTCCCGTCCGCCCGCCGCAGCACGAAGTCGTCGACCTCGCCTTCGGCCGTCCCGCAGATCTCGTCGAGGAACGCGATCCGCGCGCCGCCGCCGTCGAACCGCACGGCGGGTGCGCGCCCCTGCGCCGCCGCCTGCGCCCGGACCTGGGCGGGGTCGCGGCCCCGGCAGGTTCCCGGGTAGCGCGGCTCGGACTCCGCGTCGCCGTCGTGCGGCGCCGTCGCTGCGCGCGCCACGTCGGCGCGCGAACAGGCGCAGGGGAACGCTCGCCCCTCCGCCAGCAGGCGGTCGACGGCCGCGTCGTAACGGGCGCTTCGTTCGCTCTGGCGGTAAGGCGCGAAGGGGCCGCCCAGGTCCGGGCCTTCGTCCCAGTCGAGCCCCAGCCAGCGCAGATCCTCCAGCTGCTGCGCCTCGGCGCCGGCCTGGACCCGCGCGCGATCCAGATCCTCGACGCGCATGACGAACGCGCCGCCGCCGGCGCGCGCGTCGAGCCACGCCAAGAGCGCCGTCCGCGCGTTCCCCAGGTGCAGGAGCCCCGTCGGGCTGGGCGCGAACCGGCCCCGCTCCGGCATCAGTAGACGATCAGCGACTCGGTGCTCTGGCAGGCCAGCCGCTGGCGCCCGGCCAGGAACGCCAGCTCGACGACGAACGCCGCGACCACCACGGTGCCGCCCAGCTCGCGCACCAGCTCGATGGTGGCGGCGGCGGTGCCGCCGGTGGCCAGCAGGTCGTCCACCAGCGCCACGCGCGCGCCCGAGACGATGGCGTCGGCGTGCATCTCCAGCGCGTCCGTCCCGTACTCCAGCGCGTAGCTGCGGCGGGCCGTCTTGTGCGGCAGCTTGCCGGGCTTGCGGACCGGAACGAAGCCGACTCCCAGCGCGGCCGCCAGCGGCGCGCCGAAGATGAACCCGCGCGACTCGACGGCGACGATCAGCTCGGGCTCGTGACGCGCGATCCGCTCGCGCAGCAGCTCGATCGAGAGCCGGAAGGCCGACGCGTCGCCCATGAGCGGCGTCAGGTCCCGAAACAGGATTCCGGGTTTCGGGAAGTCGGGCACGTCGCGCACGCGCGCGCGCAGAAGCTGGATGCGAGGGTCGGCGGCGGCGGTCATGGGCGGCTCGGCAGGTAGCTCATGGGGTCCGTCGGTATTTGCCCGCGTCGCACCTCGAAGTGCAAGTGTGGACCGGTGGCGTGGCCGCTCTGGCCGACGAGCGCGATCCGATCGCCGGCCCGCACCGGCTGCCCCTGCGACACCAGCAGCGCCGAGTTGTGCGCGTAGACGGTCAACAGATCGCCGGCGTGCTTGATGACCACCAGGTTGCCGTAGCCCCGGACGCCGTGCCCGGCGTAGACCACCTGCCCGTCGGCGGCGGCGAAGACCGGCGTGCCGACGGGCGCCGGCAGATCGATCCCCTCGTGCGGGCGGCCCCAGCGGGCGCCGAACGGCGAGCCGATCACCTTGACGGTCGCCAGCGGCCATCGCAGGCGCGGCGCCTCGCTCCGCGTGGTGGCGGCGGCCGGCGCCGCTGGGCCGGCCGGCGCCGCCGGCGGCTCCAGCACGAACAGCGTCATCCCGGGGCGGACCTGCGAGGGGACCTCCAGGCCGTTCGCCTCCAGGATGTCCTCGGGCGGAACGCCGGCCCGGCGGGCGATGGCCTCCAGCGTGTCCCCCTCGGCGACGGTCACCCAGTGGCCGGCGGGCGGCTGCGGGTGCATGGGCGGACGCGTCGGACGGCAGGCGCACGCCAACAAGACGGCGGCGACCAGCGCCGCGCGCGGATCCCGATCAGGCCGCCGGAGCCCCGCCACCGACACCGAATCGGCCGAGAAGATCGACGTAGCGGCAACGCGTATCGTAGGAGGTCGTGAACTCGTCGCCGGAGCGCTGGATGAGCGCCAGCACCTGGTCGTCGTTGCCGCCGATGGGGATGACCAGACGGCCGCCGTCCGCCAGCTGGTCGGCCAGCATGGCCGGCACCCGCGGCGCGCCCGCCGAGACGATGATGAGGTCGTACGGCGCGTGGGCCGGCCAGCCGCCGCTGCCGTCGAAGCACTGGAGGGTGACGTTCGAGAGGCCGATCTCGCTCAGCACGCGGCGGGCGCGCGCGGCCAGCGCCGGCACGATCTCCACCGCGTACACCTCCGCGCAAAGCTGCGCCAGCACCGCGGCCTGGTAGCCGCTGCCGGCGCCCACCTCCAGCGCTCGGTCGCCCGCGCGCGGCGCCGCCAGCTCGGTCGCCCGCGCCACCATGTAGGGCTGCGAGATCGTCTGGTCGTGCCCGATCGGCAGCGGCCGGTCGTCGTAGGCGACCTCGTCGAGATCGTCCTCCACGAACAGGTGGCGCGGCACCACGCCCATCGCGCCCAGCACACGCGCGTCACGGATTCCGCGGTGCGCGAGCTGTTCGATCACCATGGCCCGGCGCGCCTCCACGTGACGCTCGTCCACCCCCGCCCTCCCCCGCGTCGCGCTCATCGCTCGCTTTTAGCGCGTTCGATCGCCTCGTGCACGAAATTCCCCACCCGCCAGCCGACCAGCTCGCTGAGGAGTTGCGCGTGTGTCAGGTCGAGTCCCAGCGGCGTGACGGAGGCCAAGCCCGACCGCACCGCCGACAGGTCCGAGCCGGGAAGGTCGGTGGCGTTTTCTTCCGGGCCGCCGATCCAGTAGTACGAACGACCTCGCAGATCCTGCCGCGCCTCGACCTGGTCGCGGTAGACCCGCCGGCCGAGGAAGGTCACCTGGTAGCCGCGGATCGGGCCCGCCGGAAGGTTCACGCTCAGCAACGAGGCATCCGGCAGCGAGCGCGAGCCGCGCCGGATCATCTCGGCCGCCAGCGCGCGCGCGAAGGCCGCCGCGTGCGAGAAGTCCTGGGGCCGCCGGCGCTCCAGCGAGACGGCCAGCGCCGGTACGCCCCGCAGCGCCCCTTCGACCGCGCCGGCCACCGTGCCCGAGTAAAAGACGTCCGAGCCGAGGTTGAACCCGTTGTTGATGCCCGAGACCACCAGCGCGGGCCGGCGCGGCGCCAGGTGCAAGAGGCCCAGGTACACGCAGTCGACCGGCGTCCCGTCGATCGAGAAGACGCGCGGCTCGAGCTCGTCCACCCGCAAGGGTCGGTCCAGCGAGATCGAATGGGAGGCGGCGCTGCGCTCGCGGTCGGGCGCGGCCACCATCACCTCGCCCACGTCGGCGAGCGCGGCGCGCAGCGCCTGGATGCCGGGCGCCGACACGCCGTCGTCGTTCGTCACCAGGATGAGCGGCGCTTCACTCATGCGACCCACCGGCCGGCAAGGTGCGACGGCGCTGGCCGTCCGTTGTGGGGGTGACTGGCTTCGAACCTTTCGGGTGCGTTGGGGCGATGACCATGGAAGCTTGGTTCGCGCTTATAACACACGGAAAGGTGTGCGCTTTTCTCTTCGCGGTGACGGTCGCCGGCGTCCGCCGAGGTCCCGGGATGTCCATCGAGAAGGCTTGTTTTCGGTCCCCGGCAGGCAAAAAGCGGGCAAGACTCCGGTCCATGAACGAGCCGCCGCGCCGCAAGAAGATGGTCAGCTACGTTCCGCCGCCGGTTCGTGAGATCAAGTGCCACCCTCGTCACGAGAAGCTGGCCCGGCATCGGTATCCGAAAGCGCGCATCGTGGTCGACTGGACCCTGCCCGAGCAATCCCGGTGGTGGGTCTGTCGGAACAGCCTCTGGTCCAGCAGCTTCGAGCCTGCCGAGCCCGGCCCGATCGACGATCGAGACCCGCTGCCCTAAGGCCCCTGGGGAAAGTGGGACCGAGACGAAATGGGCGCGGCGGGGCCGGATGCAACGAGCAGCGACGCGCCGAATACCCGGTCCGCTTGACCGCCGGCCGACGGGCCGTCGGCCTCGACGCCATTTCCAGGTCGGGGGCCGGTGGTGGCGGCGCCGCGATTGGCGCTCAATGGAGAGCCGGAGCTCGCGCCTGCCCGGGCGGCCTCGCGGCCGGCGCGTGCGCGCCGGCTCGAAGAAGGCCGAAACGCCGCGCAGCCCCCGGGGGAAGATCCGGGCAGCGCCACCCGCGGCGCTGCGTGATGGATCGAGGCTCGCTCTTCGGTTTTCAGCAGTTGTGTTGTCGGGGCGACTGGATTTGAACCAGCGACCCCCTGTCCCCCAGACAGGTGCGCTAACCAGGCTGCGCCACGCCCCGCGACAATTTTTTTGTACGAACCCCAGGAGGGTTCCCCGCCCTTTCGCGATGGGCTCCTGCGGGCAAAGCCCGCCTGCGCCCCACGCGCGCCGCCCTCACTCCGCGCAGATACGTATCAGATCTTGAAGACCTTGCTTGATTTTTCGTAGGGTCTCCGGCGCGATTTCCGGCGGGGCCGGAGGCGGCACGGCGATGGCTTCCTCGTCGTGCCCTGCCCCGCGCAACCGGGAGCGGGCGCCCTCGATCGTGTAGCGCTTGTCGTAGAGCAGGTGCCGGATCTTCAGCAGCAGCTCGACGTCGCTGCGCCGGTAGAGGCGCTGCTGGGACTTGGTCTTCTGCGGCCGCAGCGACTTGAACTCGGTCTCCCAGTAGCGGAGCACGTAGGGCTTCACGCCCACCAGGCGAGCCGCCTCCCCGATCTTGAAGAAGGCCTTGTCGGGGATCCCGGAAGCGTCCGTCGCCGTCGCGTTGACGGAGTCGGGTTTTGCCCGTCGCGGCACGGGGCCGGGTTATCCGTTGAGGACGTTCTTCAGGACCTGGCTCGGCTTGAACGTCAGGACCCGGCGCGCGCTGATCGTGATCTCCTGGCCGGTTTGCGGATTCCGGCCGGCCCGCGCGTTCTTGTCGCGGACGACGAAGTTGCCGAACCCGGAGATCTTGATCTTCTCGCCGCGCTCGAGAGTTTCCTTGATCGTGTCGAACACGGTCTCGACGATCTCCGCCGCCTCTTTCTTCGAGAAGCCGCCAACCTTCTCGTAGACGTTCTCAACGATGTCGGCCTTCGTCATGACCCTCTGCTTCTATACCACCGAAGCGCGGGCATTGGAAAGGTTTGAAATTATTGGCGGAGCACGACGGACGGGGCGGCCTTGAGGCGTTCGACGATCCGGGCATGCGCCGCGTCGACCTCCGCGTCGGTCAGCGTCCGGTCGTCGGCCCGGTAGGTCAACGTCCAGAGCATCCCCTTCTTGCCGGCCGGCGCGTAGCGCGGATCCCGGTAGTCCTCCAGGACCGCCAGCTCGCGGAGCAGCGGCTCGTCGCCGGCCGCCAGCAGCGCCCGCTGCGCGTCCGCGGTGACCGCGGCGTCGATCCAGAACGAGATGTCGCGGGTCGAGGCCGGGAAGCGCGGCGGCGGCGCGCTGCGGATCGCGCCCCGCGCCCTGAGGGCGCCGTCCAGCGCGACCTCGACGTAAAAGGCGCGCTCTTCGACGCCCAGGGTTTTTCGCAGGCGCGGGTGGATCTCGCCCACCTGCCCGATCACCGGCGCGTCCTCGACCGGGCCCAGCCGGATCTCGGCGCCCACCCCGGGGTGGAGCAGCCCCCGGCCGGCCGCCGGACGAAAGCGCGGGTCGACCACGCCCAGGGAGCGCAGCAACTCGGTCGCGATCTGCTTGAGGTCGTAGAAGTCGACCGGCTCCGTGCGGCGCAGCCAGTCGGGCCGCCGCCCGAGCAGGATCGCCGCCGCGTACGTGGTCTCGACGGGCGCCTCCTTGGGATCGGGCGGCCGCCGCACCACCGGTCCGACTTCGAACAGGGCGACGTCGGGGACGCTGCGCGCCAGGTTGCGGCGGGCGGCGTCCACCAGCCCGGGCAGCAGCGAGGTGCGCATCACCTCGTAATCGGCGGAGATCGGGTTCTTGACGGCGATGCCGTCGTCGAGCGGCGCGCCGAGCGCCGCCAGCCAGGGGCGCGGGACGAACCCCCAGCTCACGATCTCGGTCAGACCCAAGGCGGCCAGGGCGTCGCGGGCCCGCTCGGCCGTCGCCTCGGGGCTGGGGGCCGGCGCGCCGCTGCCGTGCGGAAGGCGGACCGGCGCGCGGTCGTAGCCGACGAGGCGCATGACCTCCTCGACCAGGTCCTCCTCGATCGAAATGTCGGGCCGAAAGGTCGGCACGGTGGCCACCAGCTTGTCGGCCCCCTCCGGGTTGGTGGCGATGCCGATGGCCGACAGCTTGGCCGCGGCGGTGCCCAGCGGAATCTCGAAGCCGGCCAGCCGCTCGAGGCCACCGGCCGACAGCGTTACCGGACGCGGGTGCTGCTGTTGTGGATAGCGGTCGATGCCCTCCCCCGCCACGGCGCCGCCGCCCAGACGGGCCAGCATGGCGGCAGCCCGCTTGCTGGCGTAGGGGACGCCATTCGGGTCGACGCCGCGCTCGAACCGGTGAGAGGCCTCGCTGCGGAGCGCCAGCCGCTTCGACGTGCGGCGCACGGCGCGCGGATCGAAGGTCGCCGCCTCCAGCAGGACCGCCGTGGTGCCGGCGTGGACCTCGCTCTCGGCGCCGCCCATCACGCCGGCCAGCGCGATCGGCCCGCCGCCGTCGGCGATGACGACGTCCGACTCTTGCAGCGGGCGTTCGACGCCGTCGAGGGTCTTCATCTTTTCGGCGCGGCCGGCGCGGCGCACCTGCACCGCGCCCCGGAGGCGATCGAGATCGAACGCGTGCAGCGGGTGGCCGGTCTCCAGCATCACGTAGTTCGTGACGTCGACCAGGTTCGAGATGGCGCGCACCCCGCACGCCGCCAGGCGCACCCGCATGGGCAGCGGGCTGGGGCCGACCTTCAGGTTCAGCACGAGGCGGGCCGCGTAGCGCGGGCAGGCGGTCGGGTCCTTGATGTCGACGTCGATCCCCCGTCCCTGTGGCAGCGCGATGTGCGCGACCTCGTCGGGGGCCGGCAACCGCCAGGTGGTCTCGAACAGCGCGGCCACCTCGCGCGCGATGCCGGCGTGCGACAGCGCGTCCGGGCGGTTCGGCGTGACGTTGACCTCCAGCACCTCGTCGAGCAGGCCAATGTGACGGGCCAGGTCGGCGCCCACCGGCGCGTCGGGCGGCAGGATCAGGATCCCGTCGGCGGCCTCGCCGATGCCCAGCTCGACCTCGCTGCAGAGCATGCCGGGCGAGCTGACGCCGCGGATCTCGCGGCGGTCCAGCGTGCGGCCGCCAGGCAAGCTCGCGCCCGGGGGGGCCCAGGCGACCTTGCCGCCCGGCGGGGGGACGTTCGGCGCGCCGCAGACCACCTCTTCCTCGCCCGCGCC
>JAICYS010000154.1 GCA_025934105.1 Myxococcota bacterium
ATCCGGCGCACCATCCGCGCCTTGAACGTCTCTGTGTACAACATCGTCTCGTCATCGTTCCTCCGCCCCCCTCGTCACGTCATCGGAGACGGCCGCCTTTCGGCCTCAGCTCCGGGCGGCAACTACCCTGTCACAGGGGGGGCAGATCTGCGAGGACTTCGCCGCGCGCGCGACGAGGTGGGCCAAGGGCTCGAGGAGATCCGGGTGCAGGCTGGTTTCTGGCTCGTTGAGCGCGAGGAACGTCGGCGGGCGTGGGCTGAGCAGCGCCGCCAGCAAACAGAGGTAGCGCAGCGTACCGTCGGACAGCTCGGCGGCGCGCAGCGGCCGCTGGATCCCCGGCATCGCCATCTGGACTGCGAAGCGAGCTTCGTCGTCACGGACGTCGATCTCCAGCTTGGCACCTGGGAACGCGCGTTCCACTTCCTCGTTTAGCGCCTCGCCGTCGCCGATCTCTCGGATGGTCTGCAGCGCCGCCGCCAGATCGGTTCCGTCGGGTGAGAGCACCGGCGTCTGGATGCCGACCTGCGGCTGACGCAGCGGCGAGTCGAGGTCCGTGCGGAAGTGGTGATAGAAGCGCCACGACCGCAGCTCGGCCGACAGGCTGGCGACGACTGGATAGCGCTGCGGGTCCTGAAGTTGGGAAAGGACGGACTCGGCGTCGCGGAGCGCTATGGGATAGGTGACCCGCGCACCCTCGGCATCACGCAGCCAGGTGGTCGCGTTCTCGCGTTCGAGCAGCGGGGTCGAGCGTTTGCCCTGAAGGAAGCTCGCGGTCTCGCGCTTGATGCGCGGGTCGAGTGTAAAGCGGCTCGGCTTGCCATACCCCTCCCACATCAGCGAGCCCACCTGCGGCAACCCGCACGCGATCTCGTACGAGAACGCGTCGATGGTGGCACCGACGACCATCTGCACGGGCCCCTTGCGGCGCGCCCCCGCCCAGAGCGCCGAGGGCATGCCGCCCTCGTCCGCGAGCGCGCGGGCGAAGCGTCCCTGCGCCGCTTCCGCGAGCAGGTAGAGCGAGCGATAGAGGTTGGTCTTGCCGCTCCCGTTCGGCCCCAAGATCACGTTGGCCGCGCCGAGCTCCAGGCGGAGGTTGCGAATCGAGCGGTAACCCTCGACGTGGAGGTGGCTGATCATCAGTCGTCGTCGCCGCTGTAGTCCGGAACGTAGCTGTATGGATTCTCGGGCACGTGGGGGCGGCTGCGGATTCGTGCCTCGGCCTCGGCGTAGCGCTTCTTGTTCTCTCGGACGGTCGTGATAGCGCTGACGAAATACTCGGTCACCGGCTTCAGCGGGACCTTCCGCGATCGATCGAAAGCGAACAGGACCTTGCCGTCTTCGATCACGCGCTTCACGTCCGCGCCCGTCATGTCGTTGGTCTCGTCCGCCAGCTTCTCGAGATCGGCCTCTGGAAATGGCGGTGGTACGTCGCGCATCAGGTCCTGCAGGATCTGGAGACGTGCTGCGCGATCCGGCAGCCGCGTCTCGAGCCACAACTCGACGCGCCCGGAGCGCACCAGCGCCGCCGGAAGCGCGCCCACGTCCATGGCCGTCATCATCACGCACACCCGACCGGCACTCTCGCTCTCAAGCCCGTCGAGCGCGGTGAGGAGGTACCGGTACAAGCCATGCTCCTTACCGTTCTCGAAGATGACGTCGCTGTCGTCGATAAAGATGACGGCCGGCGCGTTCTGCTTCGCCCCTTCGAAGACCTGATGGATGCGCTGGTAGAAGTTCCGCGACCCGCTGATGAACGTCCCGTCGATGAGGAAGAACTTTCCGCGCAGCCGCCGCGCGAGGGCCCGGCCGATCGTGGTCTTTCCCGTTCCGGGCGGACCCGCGATCAGGACCCCGCGCTTCGGCTTGATCTTGAGCTCGCTCGCGAGCGCGTCGTCTTCCAGCGGCAGGATGATGTTCGCCTCCAGCGCCGTGACGATGTCGTCAACGCCGCGCAACGAGGAGAGATCGACATCCTGAACCTCGCCGATGTCGACATTGCTGATCATCTGCGACGTTCGGAGATAGTCGATCATGCTGTCGGTCGTGGGCTTCCCCTTGCGCCGGAGTTCCCGGCTAGCGAGCCGGATCTGGTGCAGATTGAGCTTGGGCGCGAAGCGATGGATCTTCGCGACGTCGAGGTACTCGCCGTCGGCCTCCAGATAGAGGTCGAAGAAGAACCGAAAGTCGGCCGGCTCGAGCCGCTTGTATCCCTGGAAGTGGGCGCGCCCGGCGATGGGCTGAGGCATCCCGCTCGGCATCGTGAAGACCAGCTTGCGGCCCTTGTCGCGCGCGAACGCTGCCGCCACCTCGAGTGGCGCGTTGAGGAAGTCCTTCTTCGGGTAGAAGCTGTTGCAGCAGACGACACTGTTCAGAAGATGGAGGTCGTCGACCAGCACGACGTCGTTCTCGCGAAGCGCCCCGATAAGCATCTGGTGCAGCGTCTCCTCGAGTGCGAGCGGCTCTGCCTCGGTGAGACGTTCGAGGTACGACGCCATGTCCAGGACGATCCCGCCGCGCTCCTTCTGCACGGCCTGCAACATCGTCGAGCGCCCAAGACCGTAAGGGGCCCACAGCACGAATGCGTCCGTGTCTGGCCAGTCGTGCCGCAACGCCTCGACCGCCCTCTCCTGTGATGGACTGAGCTTCATCGGGACCATTCTTACACGCGAGGTCGGTCGGCTGGCGCTGCGCATGCAGCCAATTCCGGGAGAGCCACGGCGCGTTAGGGACGGCGAGTCGGCGCGAGGAGCCTTCGTGGGCGGTCTGGTCCTAGCGCAACCAGTCCTCGTAGCGCTTTTTGTATAACTCCGCCGGATCCAGTCCGTTGATTGCGGGCCACACCGCCTCGCGGAGGCGCTTCTTCTCGTAGTCCAGGCCAAGTTGGCAGCTCACCTCGGACAGTAGCGCCGAGTAGATCGCCAGGAAGTCGCCCATGAACGCCGAACGAGAATCGTCGTGGTGCCTCTCGAGGTCGAACCCTCTGGCTGGCCGGGCATACGCGCCACCACGGCGCTCTAAACCGGTGAAGCTCAGGTGCGACGCCTGGGACAGATCCCCGTAGAACCAGTCGTCCAAGTGGTTCAGAAATACTCCGCGGCTCGTGTCACTTACCTGTTTGCTGAATTTCCCCGGATTCGGCCAAAACCGGATCAGGTCCTTCTTGTCCGCCTTCGTCGGTTCCTGTTGCTTCGCCTTCAGCGCGAGGATCTTGTCGACCGTATTTCTCTCATCCTGCGTTATGGACGACAGCTTGGCGATCTGGTCGACGTCTGCCCGCTCCACGTCGAGACGGACTTTCCACGTAGGATCGCTGCCGTACTTCGTCACCAACTCCTGAAGCTTCTCGTATCGGTCGCGCCAGGCCCCAGCGTAGTACCAGCGTACGTTCACCGGCGGGTCGTCGAACATGAAGATGACGGTCATCAGGGAGTCGAGGAGCCGTTGCTGGCGATCGCCGACCAGGCCGGTGGCCCCTGGCCCGACCGCACCCGCGTGACCGCGTTGTTGCTGTCGGGCGGACGCGCCGACTCGGCCGAGACCGGCGAATCCGGCGTGCAGCTCCTCGCGGACGTACGCGCGGTCTTCCTCGGCACTGGAATCGAGCGGAGCACGACCAAGGCGTTGCTCGAGTCGCTCGCCGAGCTGGAAGGTCGGCCATGGGCAGAGTGGAACCGGGGACGGCCGCTCACAGCACGCCAGCTCGGGAGCTTGCTCGGACGGTTCGGAATCAAGCCGGGAACCATCCGCGTAGGGGAGGCGACCCCGAAGGGCTACGTGCTGGGCGATCTCGCGGACGCGTTTGGGCGCTACCTCCCCGACGGTTCCGCCACATCCGCCACAGCCTCGAAACTGCTCGACAACCAGGTCGAATTCGATCCGCCACAGGCCCCGTTCGCTGAGGGCGTCGAGAACGGTCGAAACCATCTCGATTTCGCTGATGTGGCGGATGTTGCGGCACGAAGCGCCGAGCGCGAGCCCGGATGCGACGACGAGGTTCCCTTTTGATCCCGAGCGATGACCCCACACCCCAGGAGGACCTGATGATCACCGGCGCCAAATCAAGCAACGATCTCTGGGACGCGAACGACGTGGCTCGCTACATCAAGGCGAGCCGGTCGTGGGTCTACCACCAGGCCGAGGCGGGCAAGCTGCCGCATCTGCGGGTCGGAGCGCTGCTCCGATTCGATCCCGAGGCCGTGAAGGCGTTCGTTCACGGTCTGGCGGCTGGTGGAGGTAAGGTCCTGTCGATGCGACCGCGCAACGACGCGGAGAGGGAGTAAGGCGGGCCAACTGGCGCAGCCATATCGTCGTGGGAATCGCTGGTACCTCAAGTACAAGGACGCGTCGGGCCGCTGGCACGATCGAGTTTGCGACGCCCGCACCAGGCGACGCAGTCGAGCTGCTGCGCGAGAGCCAGGACGCCGAGGATCGCGCGCGGAACGGCGTCGATAGGCGCCCGCGTCGCGACGGAGGCGGCACCGTCGACGCGATGGTCATGTGGTGGGTCGAGAAGTTCCTCTCGAAGCGTGCGTCCTACTCGCAGTGCATCGGGACGATTCGAAAGCACATCATCGGTTCGCCGCTCGGCGCGCGGCGGCTCGTCGATGTCAGCCCCGGTCAGGTCGAGGCGTTCCTCGAGCAGAAGTCCGCCGACTTCTCCTCCGAGACGGTCAATCACCTGCGCGGCTATCTCGGGCGCGCGTTCAACATGGCGCTCCGCACGCAGCGCTTCGTGGGCACGAACCCGGTGGCGAGCGTCCCCAAGCGCAAGGTGCCCCACCGCCTACCCGACTACCTGCGCGCGGAGGAGATCGTGCCCGTGCTTGCGAACGTGCCTGATCGTTGGCGCTGTCTTTTCGCGGCGGCGCTGTACACGGGCATGCGCAAAGGCGAGCTGCTCGGGCTCCGCAAGACGGACGTCGACTTCGACGCCCGCCTCATCACGATCCGCCGGTCGCACGATCGCGACACGACCAAGGGCGGCCATGCCGACGCCGTGCCGATCGCAGCCGAGCTCGCGCCCTACCTCGAAGTGGCGATGGCCGAGTCGAAGACGGATCTCGTCTTCCCCGCCCCGCGATGGACGCCTGCTGTCACGCCGGGTCCAGCTCGAGCAGGTCCTCCGGCGGGCGCTCCGACGAGCGAACATTCTGACCGGCTGGCGGCACACGTGTCGGCGCAAGGACTGCGGCCACGTTGAGCACGCGCCAGACGCTGAGATCCGCAGGTGCCCCAAGTGCAAGATGAAGCTTTGGCCGGTGGGGCAGGTGCGGCCGATCCGCTTCCACCACATCCGCCACACGACCGCCTCCCTGCTCATGATGGCCGGCGCCGACCTCCCGGCGGTGCAGCGGATCATGCGCCACACCGATCCGCGCATCACGACCGAGTTCTACGGCCACCTCGCGCCCGGCTACCTGCGCGGCGCGATCGATCGCCTGGCCTTCGAGTCCCCACCGGCCCCGGCCGAAAAGGCCTCTCGGGCCGCCGCAGGCGACTCGGGCGACTCGCCCGACGACCCCATCCCCCTGCCCGATCCCATCCCGCTCCACCCGTTTGCTGCACCCGTGCTGCAGCCCGTGGAATCACCCGACGACGAGCCGCCGCGCGACCCGCGCAAGCCCGGAAGACTCCGGGCGATTTCTCGGTCGGGGCGAGAGGATTTGAACCTCCGACATTCTGCTCCCAAAGCAGACGCGCTACCAGGCTGCGCCACGCCCCGTCGGAGGGGAACTATACACCGGCCGCCTCAGAGGCGGTCGGCCAGAAACGCGTCGGCGAGGGCCAGGGCGATGTCGGGGAGCGGACTGCCGGGGCGGGCGCCTTCGGCGCTGCCCAGGTAGGTGCCGTGGCCGGAGTTGGGCATGACGCAGAGGCTGGCGTGGGGAAGCAGGCGGGCCAGACGGACTTCGTGCTCGACGGACATGACGTCGTGGTCGCCGACCATGACCAAAGTCGGGGCCGTGATGGTGCGCAGGGCGGCTTCGGGGATGTCCTTGAACTCCTTCATCAGTGCGACCTGCTTGGCGAAGCGGACGCCGACCTGGGCACGGTCGGGGGCGGTGGCGACGAACGCGGCGCGCAGGGCGGGCGGCAGGTCGGCCGTGGTGGCGTGGGCGAACCCTTGCCAGAACTGCGCGGGCATGCCAGCGCGCGCGTAATACGCCGAACAGACGATCAGCCGCCGCACGACGCTCGGGTGACGCAGGGCCAGCTGCAGGGCGACGACGCCTCCGTTCGAAAACCCGAGCACGTCGGCCTGGGTCACGCCCAGCTGCGCGAGCAGCGCGGCGGTGTCGTCGGCCATCTGCTGGAACGACAGCGGGCCGGGCCGGTCGCCGGAGTGCCCGTGGGCCTGCTGCTCGGGCGCGATCACGCGATGCGTGCGCGCCAATCGAGGCATGATGGCGCCGAACGAGGTCTGCGCGGTCGACCCACCTCCGTGCAGCAGCACCAGCGGCGGCCCGCTCCCCTGCTCCTCGTAATACATCCGCAGCGCGCTCAGACAAGAACTCTGGAAGGATTCCTCGGACGCCCCGCGACGACTTGGCTGGGCACAGCCCAGGCCGGTCACCGCGTTCACCGTCGCGACGCCGGTCTTGGCGACCGCCCCGCCCGGCCAGCCGGCCAGCAGCGCCGCCCCGGCCACCATCGCCGGTGCCCACGTCACGATCGCACCTCCGCGCGCCCTTCCACCTGCGCGTCCGGCACCCACCAGCGATGGCCGTTGACCCGCACCGGCACGTCCAGCTCGCCGGCGAGGTCGCGCAGGAAGTCGACGCTGTAAAAGTAATTTTGCGCTCGCGCGACGCGGTCTCCCTCGGTCTCGAGCGTGCTGACGGCCCGCACGGCTTCGCCGTCGGTGTGCTTGTACCAGTGAAGCAGCAGCCACCGGCCCCGGTGGTGGCGCGGCTGGACGCGCGGCGGTTCCGGCAGGGCGCCTCCCTCGAATTCGGCGCCGAACATGGCGCGCGCGGCGGGATCGGCCAGCCGCTTCACGCCGAACAGCATGCCGGTCAGCACGGTTCGCCGGGCGGCGGCCGGGCCGTACTGGGTGGTGGCGCCCACGACCTCGACGACGGCGGTGTCCAGCAGCAGCGCGGTCAGGCGATCGAGGTCGCCGGCGTTGAAGGCCGCGCAAAAGGCGTCCAGCGCGGCCGGAACCGGCGAGGTGGCGAGCTCGGGCGGCGGGTCTTCGGCCAGCTTGCCGCGGCCCCGGTGCAAGGCGGCTTTCACGCCGCCGGGCGTGGTGCTCAAGGCCTCGGCGATTTCGTCCACCGACAGGTCGAACACGTCCTTCAGCACGACGGCGGCGCGTTCTTGCGGCGACAGCGTGACCAGCAGCGTGCCGGCAGCCTCGCGCGAGGCGCGCGGTTCGCCCGACGCCGCGGGCGGCTCCAGGGCATCCGCCAGGGTTTCACGGCGCCGGCGGGTCTGGTCGATCCAGAGGTTCGAGGCGATCCGGAACAGCCAGGCGCGCGGGTTGTCGGGCGCCTGCCCGCCCATCCGCGCCAGGGTGACGAAGGCGCGGGCCAGCGTGTCTTGCGCCAGATCCTCCGCGTCCCAGGGGCAGCGGGTCAGGTACCGGCAGTAGCGGTAAAGCTGCCCGCGCAGCGGCTCGTAGGTCTCCAGAAAACGGCGCCACGAGCCCTGCGCGGCGGCGGCCAGGTCGGATGTCGTCATGGTCATGCCCGCCTGACGGACGGGAGGGCTGAAAAGATACGTCAGGCGCGGGCGAATGCGCTCTACTCGGCGCGGTAGAGGGCGGGGAACAGCTTCTGCAGGTGCTCCACCTTCGGCGCGTCGTTGAAGGCGATGTACGGGTCGTGGGGGTGGCGCGCGGCGTAATTCTGGTGATAGGCCTCGGCCGGATAGAAGCCCTCGAGCGGAACGATCCGCGTGACGATGGGCGCCGGGAAGACTTTGGCGGCTGACAGCTGGGCGACGTAGGCGTCCGTCACGCGCTTCTGCTCGGGCGTCGTGAAGAACACGGCCGACCGGTACTGCGTCCCCTCATCGGGGCCCTGCCGGTTGAGCTCGGTGGGATCGTGGGCGACCGAGAAGAAGACCTGCAAGAGCTGGCCGTAGCTCACCTTCGACGGGTCGTAGATGACGCGCACGGATTCGGCGTGACCGGTCTCGCCGGTGCTCACGAGCTCGTACTGCGCGGTCTTCGCCTCGCCGCCCGAATAGCCGGAGGTCGCGTCGATCACGCCGCGCACGTGCTGAAACACGGCCTGAATGCCCCAGAAGCAGCCGCCGGCGAACACGACCGTCTGTTTGCCGGGCTTCGCGGGGCATAGCAGGTCGGCGGTGGGCCCGGGCAGCACGGTGGCGCCGCGGTCGCGCGCGCGGGCGCAGGTGGCGGTCAGGCCGACGCCCAGCGCAATGACGGGGACCAGCAGGAAACGCGTCATGAAGTTATCCTCCCGTCTATCGATACGCACGGCCGGCCCGCGGTTACGGTCGGCTACACGCCGGCGTACCACTCGTACCCCTGGTCGCTCCAGTAGCCGCCGTTCGGCCGCGGCAGGAAGACGATGCGCGTCAGGTACTTGGTGTTCTTGTAGCCGAGCTTGACCGGTGAATACAGCCGCGCCGGCGCGCCGTAGGCCGGCGGCAGCAGGGCGCCGTCCTGTCCATACACGACCAGGGTCTGCGGGTGCAGGGCGCTCTCCAGGTCCCAGCTCTCATGATAGTCGTCGTCGAACGACTGGAAATCGACGGCGCGGGCGTCGGGCAGCAGGCCGGCGCTGCGGGCCAGCTCGCTCAACCGCACGCCGGTTCGCACGCAGACGGCCGACCAGCCTTCCACGCAGAAGTGCTCCAGCCGCAGCTCGGTGCGGGGCAGCTCTTTCAGGTCGGCCAAGGTCAGGCGCACCGGGTTCTTCACCAGGCCGGCGATTTCCAGACGCCAGACGCCGCGCTGGTTCTCATCCCAGATCGGAAGCTCGTCGGCGACGAAGTAGGACGGAAACTTGGTCCCCGCCAGCGTGGCCCCGGCGGGCGCGCTGTTCATGGCGGTGTGGCGGAAGAGAGCGCGCTCGACTTTTTCGTTCCAGCGCGCGGCGCGGTCCAGGATCGGCTGCGCGGAACGCGGCCCCTCCGAGTTGCAGCCGGCCAGCGCCAGCGCCGCCACGCCGCCCGCCCCCGCCGCGAGAAACGCGCGCCGGTCGAGGCCCAGCTTTTCGGCCGCGTGCCGCGGGCGCCCGGGCGGAAGCCACAGCTTGCTCACGTCTGCTCCGGGTCGGGTGGCTGGGGCGGGTCCTCGACGGGTGGCTGCGCGGGCGGCGGATCGCCTTCAGGCGGTTTCGGCTTGGGCGGGTCGCCGGCCGGCGGGGTTTGCGGGGCGCTCGCCCACAGGTTGACGAACGGCCGGGCATTGCGCGCCTTCGGCGACTTGGCCTCGTCGTAGCCGCCGGTGACGATCGACCGCAACGAATAGGGATCCACGGCGAAGACCATGAACACGTGGCCGGCGGTCAGCAAGACCAGCGCCAGCATGGCTAGGAAGTGCCAATACCGGGCCCAGACGAAGCCGCCCAAAACGCGCGTCAGCGGCGAGAGCTGCACCGGCTTCCAGACGGCCAAGCCGCTGACGACGGCGGCCACCCCGACCAGCGGCATGGCGAAGTACGCCAGCCGCTGAAGCGCGTTGTGCTTGCCTTGCGGCGGGTGGTCCTTGCGCGCGGTCAGGTAGAACTTGACCATTTCCAGCGCGTCGCGGGCGGCGCCGCGCCGCGGGACCAGGTCGCGCCACTCGCCGTGCAGGTAGATGAAGCCCAGGTAGACCAGGCCATTGGCGACCAGCAGCCACATGGTGGCGAAGTGCCAGCGGCGGGCGCCGGCCAGCCACCCGCCGAAGGTCAGCCAGGCGGGAATCTTGTGCCCGGCCAGCGGATAACAGCAGAACGTCTCGCCCTTGCGCGCGAAGGCGGGATAGCTGTTGAAGATCCGCAGCCCGCTCCCCATCATGATGAACAGCGCCAGCGCATTCACCCAGTGGGTGATGCGCACGACGATGTGATGGCGTGTGTTGCCCATCGCGAGCTGCGCGCGGCCGCGGGCGGGGTTACTTCTTGTCGGCGTCGCCGGCGGCGGAGTCGCCCTTGGCCTTCTTTTTCGACTTCTTCTTGCTGGTCTTTTTCATGTCGCTGCCCGACGAGTCGCCGGCCGGTTCCTCGGCGGCGCGGGCGAGCGTCCAGGTGGTCGGGAGCAGGACGGCCAGGAAGACGAAGCAGGCGCGGATCAAGTTCATCTGGGTCTCCTTGTGGGCAAACGCGCCTTCACGACCGGCGCGCGGCGTGATGATAGCCGTTTGCCGCCCCGTTGGCGCCCATGCCGTTCGGTCGAGCGTCAGCGGCCGACAAGCCGGGCCGATGGCAAGCCGGACCGAGAACCGGACCGGATATTAGTTGGGGGTAAATGAGGAATCTGAAGCGCAGGCCGGGCCCAGCCAGCGGGTCGGATCGTCGGCCGGCGGTCAAGCGGACCGCAAAATGAACGGCATCGCCGTCAGCGCAGCTCCAGGTCATAGGGGAGCCGCGCCTGGACGCCAATGTTTCCGGCGTGCAACAACAGCGGCGCCAGCAGGCGGACGGCCGCGCGGAGCTGGTCGCCGAGGAGACGTGCCGGCGGCGGCGCGGCGATCTGCGCCTCCCCGCCGGAATCCAGCGTCGACGCGGCGCTGGCCAGGGTTCGCAACAACCCGTGCTCCTGCGCCGGCAACAGCGTCAACTCGGGCAGCCGATCGTTGCCGAGAGGGACCGCGCCCCGCCGCGCCGCTTCGTCGATGGCGGCGCTGAGGCCACCCAATCGATCGACCAGCCCGATCGGCCCGGCCAGCGCGCCGGTCCAGACATGCCCCTCGCCCACCGCGTCGACGCGCGCCACGGTCAGGCCCTCCCGCCGCCGGCCGCTGGCCACCGTCTGCAAGAACAGCTGGTAAAGGTGGTGGATCTCGTCTTCGACGATGCCGCGCTCGGCTGCGGTCCAGGGCCGGTAGGGCGACAGGATGTCGGCGTGCGCGCCGCGCCGGTAGGTCTCGACGGTCAGGCCCAGCGAGGCGATCAGCTTCTCGACGTCGACCTTGTAGCCGAACACGCCGATCGACCCGGTCAGCGTCGACGGCTCGGCGTAGATGACGTCCGAGGGCGCGGCGATGTAGTAGCCGCCCGAAGCGGCCAGGTCGCCCATCGACACCACGATCGGCTTGCCAGCCTCCCGCACCTTCTGGATCTCGCGGGCCACCACGTCGGACGCGAAGGCCGAGCCGCCCGGACTGTTCACCCGCAGCACGACGGCGCCGATGCTCGTCTCGCGCCGGCAGCGCTCCAGCGCCGCCACCAGCGTGTCGGAGCCGGCGAAGGCGCCCATCCCGAACGGCAGCTCGGTGCTGGGCCCGTCGACGATGGTGCCGTCGACGAACAGCACCGCCACGCGCCGGCCCGGCCAGGCCAGCGGCATCTCGGGGGCGCCGTCCGGAGCGCGCACGGCGATGCCCGGCCGGCCGAGAGCGCGCGCGATGGCCGGCTCCAGATCGCCCTCGGCGATCTGCGCGTCGACCAGCCCCGCCTGGATCGCCTCGGCCGGCACGAACACGCCCCGGTCGACCAGCGCCCGCACGGCCGCGGCGTCCATGGGGTGCCCGGCCCGGGTGCGATCGGCGGCGATGGCCGCCGTCACCCGCCCGAACATGTCGTCGAGGAGCTGGTTCTTGTTGGCGCGCACCGGCGGCGACTGCTCCGTCATGACGAACGGCTCCATCGCGCCCTTGTAGGCGCCGGCGCGCACCAGCTCGAGGTGCACGCCCAAACGGTCCATGGCGCCCTTGTAGAAGGTCACGTTTTGCGCGACGCCGTTCAGCCCCAACGTGCCGGCCGGATGCAGCACCACGACGTCGCAGGCCGACGCCAGGTAATACTCGCGCGTCGACGGGAACGTCACGTAGGCGAACGTGCGCTTGCCGCGGGCGCGCAGGGCGGCGACCAGGTCGCGCACCTCCTCCGTCCGCCCGTAGCCCAGGTCGACCCCTTCCAGCTTGAACAGCACGGCGACGGCCGCGCGGTCCACGGCCAGTGCGCGCAGCCGCCGCACCAGCTGGAAGAAGTCGCGGTCGTCGTGGATGTTCTCCAGGCTGACGCGCGCGACGTAGGCGGGCGCCAGCGCCGCCGGCTGCCGGGCGCCGTTGACGCGCAGCCGACCCGCGAAACCGACGGTGCGCGCCGGCGTCACCGGCAGCGCGGTCGGGGTGGCCGGCCCCGCGCCGGTGCGGCCGGCCAGGTCACCCTGCGTGGCCGCCGACAGGCCCAGGTGATCGAAGTCCAGCGTCAGGCCCAGCCCGGCGTTGGTGTACGCGACGCCGGCGAACGGCCCCTGGCCGTAGGCCGGCACCCGCGACGCCTGGGCGTAGACGCCGACCCCGCCGGTGAGCTGGACGGCGGCGCGCGCCCAGGGGACCACGCCGGACCAGCGGTCGGCCTGCGCGTGCGCCGCGCCGGCGGCGATCTCCAGCCGCGCGGTGCCGAGCGGGCGATAGGCCAGCTCGCCGGTCCACAGCCGGGCCAGCTCGGTGGCGCGCGAGCTGGGGTGCGGCTGGCCGACGTCCTCGACGGTGAGCCCCAGCGCCAGGTGCCGCCCGGCCAGCGCCGACAGGCCCAGATCGAAGGTGTCGGTGGCCGCGAAGGTCCCGTCCCAGATGTGCGCCCAGGCGGCGCCCAGCGCCGCGTGGCGCCCCAGGCGCAGCCCGTACGCGACCCGCAGCGTGGTGTGGCCGTCGATGGGCGCGTCTCCGTTCTCGGTCACGCGGCTCAGGCCGAAGCCGAGCGCGCTCGACCAAAACGGCGCGGCCAGATAGAGCCCGGCGCCGCGCCGCGGGATCGCCGAGCCCGCCCCGGCGGCGCCCACCACCTCGAGGTCGCCGGCGGGCATCAGCGCCAGGGCCGCCGGGTTCAGCTCGGTGGCGGTGGCGTCACCGATGCCGGCGCGCGCGGCCCCCGTGACGAAGGGGCCGCGCGTCGGGCGCAGGTCCGGATCGCTGGCCTGCGCGGCCGCGCGCGCCGGCGACAACAACGCCATAGCCGCCGCGGCGACGCCGAGACACCGAACCCAGGGACGCATCTTCCGCGGCGGAGTATAGTCGTTCGCCGCCCGATGACAGACAGCTGGGACCGCCCACCGCCCGACGTCGCGCCCGCCGAGCTGTTCGAGCGGTGGCTGCCCCAGGCGTTCGCGGCGGCCGGACTGCGGGCTCCCCCTGGCGCGCCCCGGCTGCGGGTCAGCGTGACCGGCGGGGGCGCCTGGGATCTGGCCGCCAGCGGCGACAGCCTCAGCGTCACGATCGCCGCGCGCCAGGCGCCCGACATCTGGCTGCGCATCTCGCAGGCCGACCTGCGGGTGGCGCTGGGCGCGGCGGATCCCGACCTGCCCGCCATCGCCCCACCCGGCTGGTCGATGCGCGACCTCCTGGTGATCGAACCGGCCGACGTGGATCTGGTGCGCCAGGTGTCGGGCCGGCTGGCCGTCGAGATCGAGGGGCGGCGGCGCCGGCGCTGGGTGCTGGACGTGGGCTTCGGCGCCGCCGGCGTCAGCGCCGGTCGGCCGCGCACCACCGTGCGCCTGGACGCGCCCACCTTCGAGGGGCTGCGCAGCGGCGCGCTGCCCCCGATGCAGCCGCTGCTGGACGGGCGCCTCAAGATCGAGGGCGACCGCGCCCTGGCGATGCAGCTACTCCTGCTTGTCGGAAGCCGGCTCAGCCGGCGCTGACGCCGCGGACGGGCCGGCGACCGGCGCAGGCGCTTCCCGCGCGGGGGACGCGGGCGCGGGCGCTTCCCGCGCGTCGGGCGCGACCGGCGGCGCGGGCAC
>JAICYS010000028.1 GCA_025934105.1 Myxococcota bacterium
ACGTCCGGCTGCGCGTCCCGAGGCGCGTCGGCGGCCGCGTCGCGCACCGCCGGCGCCGCCGCGACGGGCGCAGGCCGCGGCGCGCCCGCGTCGACGGCCACCGCGGAGGGCCGCGAGCAGGCGCTGCCGGCGCCAAGGACCAGGGCCAGCATTGTCCGGCCGATGTGCTTGCGCGACATGGTCACCTCCGGCGCGGATTGTGACCATACTGGGGGGCACGTCAACTGGAGCCGCCATGAACGCCGCCGACCCCCTCTCGCTCGTCATCACTCCCCGCAGCCGCGACCTGGGCGGATTCAGCGTGCGGCGCGCGCTGCCGGACGGCCGGCGCCGCATGGTCGGCCCGTTCATTTTCTTCGATCACATGGGCCCGGCCGATTTTCCCCCCGGGCACGGAATCGACGTCCGCCCGCACCCGCACATCGCGCTGGCGACGGTGACGTTCCTGTTCGAGGGCGAGATCGTTCATCGGGACAGCTTGGGCTCGCACCAGGCGATCCGGCCAGGCGATGTGAACTGGATGTTGGCCGGACATGGCATCGTCCATTCGGAGCGGACCGGCCCGGAGCTCCGGCAGCGTGGCGGCCGGCTGCACGGCATCCAGTCGTGGGTGGCGCTGCCCACCAACCGGGAAGGGGCGGCGCCCAGCTTCGTGCACCACCCGGCCGCCACCATCCCGCGCGTCCAGCGGCCGGGCGTCGATCTGCGCGTGGTGGCCGGCACCGCTTACGGGCACGAATCGCCGGTGGGGGTCCTGTCTCCGACGCTGTACGTGGCGGCCACGCTGGAGGCGGGCGCGGCGCTGGAGGTCGACCCCCAGCACCCCGAGCGCGCGGTCTACGTGCTGGCGGGCAAGATCGCGGTCGCCGGGCACGAGCTCGGGGAGGGGACGATGGCCGTGTTCGATCGCGGCTCCGTCGAGCTGCGCGCCCTGGCGGCGACCAGGCTGGTGATCGTCGGCGGCGCGGCCGTCGACGGCGAGCGCCACATCTGGTGGAACTTCGTCGCCAGCTCCGTCGAGCAGATGGAGCAGGCCAAGCAGGACTGGGCGGTTCGAAACGAGGCGCGCTTCCCCAGGATTCCAGGCGACGAGCAGGAATTCATTCCGCTGCCCGAGGACCCGAACCGGCCCATTCGTCCCGGCGAAAGCAAGGTGACGTTCAACCCGTAAAAAAAGGCGCCGCGGTGTGCGGTGACCCCGCACGGCCCGCGACGCCCATCGTCGCTCCGCCTGGCGGCGGAGCGCAGGTGGTCGTGGCTTAATGCGTGCTGCCCGAGCCCATCCCGCTCGATGAGCCCGAGCTGCCGGTCGTGCCGGTGCCGGTCCCCATGCTGCCGGTCGTGCCGGTGCCGGTCCCCGTCCCCATGCCGGTGCCCGAGCTGCCGGTGGCGCCGGTGCTGCCGCTGCCGTAGCTCGACGAGCTGCCGCCGTAGTTCGACGAGCCCGGCGAAGCGCTGCCCGAGCTCGAGGTCCCCGGCGTCGAGCGCGTCGACGGCGACGCCGACCCCGGCTGCGCGGGCGGCGTCCCCAGGCCCGTACCCCCGGGCGTGGTGGTGCCGTTCGTCGAGTTCACGCCCGACGCGCCCGTGCCCGCGCCGGTGTCGGTCGCGTTGTGCGAGCTGCCGGGCGTCGCGGTCGTGTCATCGAGGCCCGCGCCCGAGCTGCCCGGCGTGCCGTAGGTCGAGCCCGACGACCCCGGAGCGCCGAGGGTGTTCGACGTCCCGAGGCCGCTGCTGCCCGACCCCATCCCGGACCCGCTGGTCCCCGAGCCCGCACCCGCCTGAGCAACCAGGCGCCAACCCGCATACGGAGCACCTTCCGCGACTTGCGCCGCGGGAGCACGCATTTCAATCGTAGGAGGCTGCGCCGCCGGCCCCTGCCCCACTGCCATGACTGGAAGTATGAACACCATGTCGTTTTCCTCCTGGAGACGAATGTGTGCCCGCGCCGCCTCGTGGCCAGCCCTGGCATTCATTCTGCTCCGGGAACCGCGACCGTGAGCGCGCGCCAGCTCGGGCGCGCGCGCTCACTCGATCTCGACGACGCCGGGGCAGCGCCAGTGTGGCCGGTGCCAGCGGCCGCGCCGGTCGTAGTGACCGTCGATCCAGTACCCGCCCGGGCAATGCCGGCCACGCGCCGGCGCCACGTAGCAGCCGGCGCCCACGCTGCCGACGGCGAGTGCCAGGCCAAGGAGAGCAAACAGTCGTCGCATTGCCAGGAGCCTATCGGGCCCGGCCGGGGCGTCAAATGACTCGAGTCACATCGTCCGCTATTCCGTCAACTGACAGCGCCGCAGGTCTTCGGGCCGGAACCAGTCGAACACGGTGACCGCCGCGCGCGCCCAGGCGCCGTCGCCGCGCAGCCGCCCGGACCAGGCCGCGCCCCGGTTGGTGGCGCGCAGGTGGCAGCGAAAATCGACGGTGACGTCGGGAAGCACCGGCACCTCGACGCGAATCCCTTTGTCCACGCCGCGCAGTTCGAGATCCAGCGTCAGGTGCGGCGGCAAGCTGCGCCACCAGGGGCCGGCGGCGCGCGGCTTGCCCGACTTCGGCTGCAGGACGGCCGGGGCGTGCTTCGATCGATCGAGCACGCCGCCCGCCACGGTCACGGCCCCGCCCAGCGTCAGCTCGCCGCGCGGGTCGCCGACCAGCCGGAGGTCGGCGTCGAGATCCGGCACGTAAAACTCGGACGACGGGCTCCCCAAGGTCAGGTCGGCGCCCGTGAACGGCACGTCCACCCGGCCAACCCGGAACGGCGACAACGAATCGACCCGCGCCCAGGCTGGATGCGCGGGGCTGCCGATCCGGACCAGCCCGATCCCGTCGAGCCGCACGTCGAGGCCCGTCGTCCGCACCAGGTCGCCGTGCGCCTCGACGACGCCCTGCCCGTGCGCCGCCGGCGTGGCCCGCGACAGGCGCACGGTGAGGTCGTTCATCTGGAGGCGCCCATCCACGCGCGGCCCCGGCGTGCCGGCCAGGGTTCCGCTCACCCGCGCGGCCACGCCCAGCCGTCCGGCGATCGACACGCTGCCCGGCAGGCGCAGCGGAAAAGTCGTCGCGTCGACGTCGGCGTCCAGTTGCAGGGCCAGCGCGGTGCGGTCCGGCTGATCGAAGTCCAGCGTGGCGCCGCCCCCCACCCGCGCGGTCACTCCCGGCGTCGACAGGGCGACACCCACCGCCGTCAACGAGCGGCCGTCGAGATCGAAGCGGCCACCGGCGGCCAGCGTCAGCGGCGCGGGCCAGGCGGCGGCGCGCACCACCAGATCGCGCGCGACCCGCAACGAGCCAGCGCCGCGCGGGCGCACGAACAGGTCCTCGAGCGACAGGTCCAGGTCCAGCACGCCCCGCGCGCTCTTCACCTGCCGCGGCCACAGCTGCGGCCAGCGCGCCACGTCCAGCGCGCCGGCCAGATGCCCCGAAGCGTCGACCCCGCTCATGCGCGCCTCCAGCCGCACGCCGGTCAGGCCGGGGCCGGCGACGCTGAGGGCCGCGCCGGCCTTGAGCGGCGCCCCGCTGCGATACGCCACCGTCACGCGGCCGCTGGCCCGCAGCGGCGCGCCGGCCAGCCGCGAGGGCAGCCAGGGCTCGAGCGGCCGATCCTGCGCGTCGATCTCGGCGTCGACGGACAGCGGCCCACGCCGGCGCACGCGCGCCTGCAGGCGGAGGCCGGGCTCGACGGTCGCGGTGACGTCTCCAGCGTCGCCGGTCAGGCGGACCTCGGCGGCGAGATCGCCGATCGGCCGGTGCGCGATCCTGAGCCCACTGACGGTGACGTGCCCCTTCACCGACGGGCGACCGGCCGTCCCGGCCAGGCTCAGGTCGGCGCCCAGCCGCCCGGACAGAGCCGGCAGCCCGGCCCGATCCAGCCCCGGCAGCGCGGCGATCGGGTAATCGCGCGCCCCGACCGACAGCCCCAGCCGGTCGCCGGGTCCCACCCGCCCGCCGAAGGTCAGGCTGCCGCCTCCGACGCGCTTCAGTTGAAACGGCGCGACGCGCGCGCCGCCGTCCGGCGTGAGCAGCGCATCCAGGCGGCGCGGCAGCACGAACCGCTGGCCCAGCACCGACACCGTCGCCGGCGGCGGAAACGCCAGCTTCACGTCGACGCGCTCCAGCGTCCCGCTGGCCGCCGCGCCGACGCGCAGCGGTCCGGTGGCGATCCCGTCCGGGATCCAGTCCTCGAGCGCGGCGACGGCCAGGTTGCCGCGGACGTCGACGTGCGACCGGGAGCGCTGGGCCGATGGAAACGCGATCTCCGCGTCCAGCGCCGCCGACAGCCCGGTCCACGACAGCCGCTGGCGGTCCAGGAAGAGCGTGGCGTTCTCCAGCCGGATCGCGCCAATCGACGCGTAAAGAGCGTCGCCCGCCGGGGCGGTCCGGCTGGCGGCGCCGATGCGCAGCTCGTAGCGGCGCGGTCCGCGCGGCGCGCGCCGCCGGTCCAGACGCAGCTCGGCGTCGGGGATGCGGGCGCGGATTCCCGCGAAGGTCGGCGCGAGCTGGGCCGTCGCGTGAAAGCGCCCCCGCAGCTCGCCGCCCAGGAGCGGACGCAGCGCCGGCGCCAACATCCACGTCGTGTCCAGGCCGGCCAGCGCCAGCTGCAAGTCGGCCGACCCGCCGGCCAGCCGCGCCGAGACTCTCGTTCCGCCGCCGGTGATGTCGAGGATCCCTTCCAGGGCGTTGAACGGCCCCTTCACCAAGGCGTGCAGGTCGCCGTCGATCCGCTGCAGCCAGGCCCCGCCCGGACGCCAGGCGGCCTCGAGCCGGGCCAGCGCGCCGCCGAACCGAGTCCAGCGGACGTCCGCGTCCAGGCCGGGCGGCCCCGGCGGGCGGCGGCCGCCCGGCGCCGGAAAGATGTTGCGGAACAGCGCGCGCCCCGTCAGCAGCGCCCGCCCGGTGGTGCCGCTGTCGACGGCCAGCGACAGATCGGTCGGCGCTTCGCGGAACACGCCGACGCGCCGGATGGCCACGCTGTCCAGCGGGACGCGCGTGCGCCAGGGGCTGCGCGGGCCCCCGATGCGCACCGAGCCGCCGCGCGCGACGACGTCGTGCACCTCGAACAGCAGGACCGGGCCACCGCCGCCCGTCCGCAGCGACCCGACCGCCTCCGCCCCGGCCAGCGTCATCCCCCAGCTGTCGAAGGTCAGCTCCGCGTCCACGCCGGCAAGCTCGACCCGCTGCAGCTCCAGCGATCCGCCAGCGCCGACACCGGCGCGCGCGGCCCGCCGCGCGGCGTGGGGGTCCAGGCACGCCTGCCGCCCCGCCGGCGGGACGGCGCGAAAGGCGTCCGCCGTCCCCAGGCCGTCGGAGTCCAGGTCCAGCCGCCAGCGCCCGTGGACGATGCGCAGGAGCGGCGCGACCACGGCGCCGCCGCGGCGCACGGCGATTTGGGCTTCGACGCGCGCCGCCGCCAGCACCACCTGCCCGTCGGGCCCGGTGATCCGGAGGTCCTCGACCACGATTTCCATCGGGCGGCCCAGCACCAGATCGATGACGGCCGCCCAGCCGGCGTGCGCTCCGCCCAGGGAGACGGTCCCGCACATCGTGCGGGTGGCCCGCGCCACCACCCAGCGCGCGACGGGCCCCCGGACGAGCAAGGGCAACGACAGCGCCACCAGCAGGACCGCGCCAACCAGCCCCGCCCCGAGCCTGAGCAGCACGGCGGCGGTCCGGGACCCCGGGCGGCGGGCGGGCCGATTCATGTGCGGGCCAGCGTATCAGCTTCGCACCGCAGCCCCGCGATCCGGGGCCGCTTTTCGGGAAACGCCCGGGAACGCGCCCGGCCTTCCCGCAACCCGGACCGTGGCCATATTGCCCGGGGACGGACATGGCGCGAGTTAGGGCGGACCGCCGCGGGGCCGAGCTCCGGCGCGCGCGAGTCCCGCTCGCGTGGGGGGCATTCGTCTGGCTGGGGGTGGCCGTGCAGGGTGGTCTGGCCGGGTGCGCGCACGAGGAGCAGCGACACGAACCGGTCGTTCGCGACCTGACCATCGAGGGCACCGACGCGCTGTCGCCGCGCCAGATCAAGAAGAAGATTTTGACCAGCAAGACCGGGTGGTGGCCCTTCGCGCACAAGGAGTACTTCGACCCGGTCACCTGGGAAGCCGACCTCAAACGGATCGTCCGTCTCTACATGGCGCACGGCTTCTACCAGGCGCGGGTCGCGCGCGCTTCCGTCACGCCCAAGGGCAGGGACGGGGTGGCGCTGGAGGTGAAGGTCGAGGAGGGTCAGCCGACGAAGGTGGCCAGCCTGCAGGTGGCGGGGCTGGACGATCTGCCGGCCGGCGACCAGGCGGCGGCGCGGGACGGGCTGTCGGTGCGGGTCGGGCAGACCTTCGACGAGGGGAACTGGAACGCCAGCAAGAGCGGCGTGGTGTCCAAGCTGAGGGGCCGCGGCTATTTCCGGGCCGAGGCGGCCGGCGAGGCCCTGGTCGGCGAGAACACGCACCAGGCCAAGCTGACCATCGTCGTGCACCCCGGCCTGCAATACCGGTTCGGCGAGATCCAGGTGAAGGTCCCGCCCGACGGCCAGATCCCAGCGGTGCTGGTGTGGGACCAGACGCGCCTGGCCGTCCAGACGGGCGCGCTGTTCAACGACGACGCGCTGGACGAGGCCCAGCGGCGTGTGTTCGGGATGGGCGTGTTCTCGACCGTGCGGGTGGTGCCGGGGACGCCGGACGACACGACGGCGCGAATTCCGGTGGTGGTGACGGTTCGCGAGGCTCCCTTCCGGACGCTGCGCGCCGGCGGCGGCCTCAAGATCGATCAGATCCACCAGGAGGCGCGCCTCATCGGCGAGTGGAGCCACCGCAATTTCCACGGCGGCCTGCGCAAGCTGACCGTCCACGCCGAAGCCGGGTGGGCGTTTTTGCCCAGCATCTGGGCGGTGGCCAGCGACGACCTGCCGAAGGCGCCGCGCAACGGGCCGGTCGCGGACCTCAGCGTGTCCTTCGAACAGCCCCGCTTTGTGGGCCACCCGTCGTTGCGCGAGCACAGCAGCATCGAGCTGCAGCGGACGATCGAGCAGAGCTACGACAACCTGGCCGGCCGGTTCGGCACCGGAGTCATCTGGCAGCCTCGGGCGCGCGTGTCGATCTTTCCCTCCTACCGGCTGGAGGGCGATTATCTGAACGGCGCGCCGATCAACAGCGCGGCCACGGCGCCGCTGACGCTGGGCTGTCACACGTCGTCCGACTCGTGCCTGGTGTGGCTGTCCTACCTGGAACAGACGGTGACCTGGGATCACCGCGACAAGCCGCTCGAGCCGCGGCAAGGCTTCTACGCCGCCCTGTCGCTGCAGGAAGGCGGCGGCCCCCTGCAAGGGAACTTCAGCTACCTGCGCGTGCTGCCCGACGTCCGCGCGTACGTCAGCTTCTTCGACGACAAGGCGCTGACGCTCTCGGCGCGGCTGCGGGTGGGCGAGCTGTGGCCCACCTCGGGAATCGCCGAGGACAGCGCGGTCGTTATCCGGTTTTACGGCGGGGGTGCCAACTCGATGCGGGGCTTCTCCGAGCGGCGGCTGTCGCCGCTGCTGGAGGCGCCGGTGCCGGGCACGTTGGACCCGGCCACCAACCAGCCGGTCGTCCAGGCCGTGCCGATCGGCGGCAACGGCCTCCTGGACGGCAGCTTCGAAGCGCGCTACTCGCTGACCGACAGCTTTCGTCTGGCCGGATTCGTGGACTTCGGCCAGGTGACGTCCGGGCTGATCGGCCCGAGCGATCTGCCCAGCACGCTCTGGGCGGCGGGCGTCGGCATCCGCTACATCACGTCGGTGGGGCCCATCCGCCTGGACCTGGCCCGGCGGTTGCCGTTCGGCACGCTGCCGCCGCTTTACGGCGCGAGGAACGGGAACATCGTGCAGCTCGACAACCCGCCCGACTGGAGCTGCTTCGGCCTGTTCGCTCCCCGCCCCGCCACGCAGGACATGACGGTGACGACCGACAGCGCCTGCGTGCTTCAGATTTCGATCGGAGAGGCATTCTGACATGCGGCGGGCGGCGCGCGTCACCGGCAAGGTGCTCTTCGCGGTGCTGGCGGTGGTGTTCCTGGCCATCGGCGGCCTCTGGACGTTCGCCGAGAGCGCGCGCGGCGGCGATCTCATCCGGCGGCTGGCGCTGCGGCAGGTGAACGGCGCCATCGCCGGAGACCTGGCCATCGACCGGCTGCGATTCGGCGGCGACCGGCTGTCTCTGTCGGGCGTGGTGTTGCGCGATCCCGCCGGCGGCGTGGTCGCGCGTGTCGGCGCCGTCGACCTGCGGTTTGCGCCGCTGGCGCTGTTGGGCGGCACGCTTCGGATCGATCGCCTGCAGATCGACCGGCCGGACCTGCGCGTGATCTCGGGCCCCGACAGCTCCAACCTGTCGCGGGCCCTGGCCAGCCGGCATCCGTCCCGGGCGGCCCCGGCCAAGCCCGCGCCGCCGTCGCGCTCGACCGGCCCGGGGTTCGTCGTCGATCTGCGCCGCTTGGCGGTCCGCGGCGGCAACCTGTCGCTGCACGCCGGCGCGCCGCCGGTGCACGTGCGCTCGCTGAACGTCGACGGGTCGGTCCGCTACGAGACGGGCACCGAGCGGGTCCGGACGGACCTGCGCGTGGTGGCGGTGGGCGCCCGCTTCGAGGCGCGGGGCGGGCTGGAGCTGGGCGCCCGCCGCGCCGCCCAGGACGGGTTCGCGCTGCGCGTGCACGACGTGAACCTGGCCGATCTGATGCGCGACGCGCCGCAATCGGACCTGGCGCTGAACCTGGACGCCTTCGGGACGAACGCGGCGGTCGATCTGAAGGCGCGCTCGCCCGGCTTGATCGCGAAGGGGCACGCCTCGACGGACGGGGTTCACGTGGACGCGCACCTGGGCGTGAACGCGACGGATCTGGACGCCACGGCCCGCAGCCTGGCCCGCTGCCATCTGGCGCCGCCCCTGGAGCTGGCCGGCGCCGGCACCGTCGACGTGGCGGCCAGCGGGACCCTGGCGCACCCGAAGGTGACGCTGGCGGCGCGGGTTCCGCAGCTCGTCTACCAGGATGACGCCGTCCGGGACCTGAAGATCAGCGCGACGCTGCCCCGCATCGATCAGCCGCAAGAGGTGCGGCTGGACGTCGCGGCGGCCGGGATCCGGCTGGCGGACCGGCGCATCACGGGGCTGGAGCTGGCGCTGCACATCATCGGGCCGCACATCACCGTCAACGCGCGCACGGCCACGCCCTATCCGCTGGCCTTGACGGCCGACGGCTGGCGGCTGACGCCGCACGCCCTGCGCGTCGACGCGCTGACCTTGCGCTATCCGGGAGAGTCATGGGCGCTGGCCGGGCCCACCAAGCTGGTCGTCGACGGCGACCGGCTGGAGCTGGCCGGGCTGGACCTTCGCGGCCGCGGACAGCGGATCCGGGCCGACGTGTCCAAGCTCGGCAAGGCCGGGCGGGCGCGGGTGGCCGTGTCTCACTTCGACCTCGGGCGCCTGCCCCGGCCGCTGGTGCCGCCCGCGGTGGCGCGGCTGGGCAAGATCGATCTGGACGCCGACGTCCGATTTTCGGCGTCGCGCCTGCGCGGTCGGATCGGCGCCCGGGCGGCCGGAACCGGGGTGGACGCCCGCTTCGACCTGCCGGCCGCCTGGCCGCCCCGCGACGCGAGGCAGCCGGTGCGAATCAAGCTGGTCACGCCCGAGACCGACCTCGGCCAGCTCGCCCGGACCGTCGAGACGGTGACCGGACGGCCCCTTCCGGTCGCCGCGCGCGGCCGCCTCCAGCTGAACGTCGACGCCGACGGACGCGCCGGCAGCCCGCACGTCGCGGTGACGCTGCACGGGCGCGGGCTGGCCATCGCCGATCAACCGGTGGGCGACGTCGACCTGTCCGTCGAGGGGAACGGCGACCGACCGCTCGCGCTGCGGCTGCAGGCCAAGGGCGCGGCCGGCGGCGTGCTGACCGGGCCGTTGCAGGTGACCGCGCAAACGAACGAGTCGCTGCGGGCGATGGTGCGGCGGCCCCCCGACGGAAAAGCCCTGGCTCGGCTGCCGTTCGAAGCCCACCTGGACGCGCGCCGCCTGTCGGTGGCCGCCGCCGGCAAGCTGGCCAGCCCGCCCGTGCAGGCGCGCGGGACCGTGGCGTTGCACGCCGATCTGCACGGCACGGCGCAGGCCCCCGAAGGGACGCTGGCCGTCGACGTATCCGGCCTGACCGCGCCGCACGTGCCGGCCACCGACGCCCGCATCGAGGGGGCGCTGGACGGGCGCGCGGCCCGGCTGAACGTCCGCCTGGTCCAGGCGCGGCACGCGTTGCTGGCGCTGACGGCCCGGGTGGAGGCCACCTGGCGCGAGCTGCGGGACCGCGCCGCCTGGCCCGAGCTGCCGCTGCGCGTGCGGGCCGTGGTGGGCCCGGTGGCCGTCAAGCACGCCGGACTGCCGCGGCCCGATCAGCCGGACGTGCGGCGGTCCGAGCTGTCCGGCCGGCTTCACGCCGACCTGGCCGTCGACGGCACGCTGCGCGCGCCGCGCTTGCTGGCGCACGTGCAGGCCGACGACGTGCGGCTGGACCGCACCGCCGTCGGCTACGCGCGGCTGACGGCGCGCTACGAACAGGAACGCGCCGGGATGGACCTGCTGGTGGCGTCGGCCAACGGCGGCAAGCTGACCGCCGGGGGCAGCGTGCGCGCGAACCTGGGCCTGCCGGCGCTGGCGGCCCATCCGCCCGACGTGCAGCGGCTGCCGTTCGAGCTGACGGTCAAGGCGCAGCAGCTGGACCTGCGCGGCTTCTCCGGGCTGACGGACATGCTGCCCCAGGTGGGCGGCCTGCTCGACCTGCAGATCCAGGCGCGGGGGACGCCGGCCGACCCGCGCTTTTCGGGGCGCGTCGAGTGCACGCGCTGCGAGGTGGAGGTCGACAGCATGGGCGACTTCCACGACATCCACCTGGCGCTGCACGGAGACACCGACAAGATCGTCCTCGACGAGCTGACCGCCAAGAGCGGAGCCGGCCAGGCCCGGATCACCGCGGCGCTGACCAGCAACGCCGGACACACGTCCTACGATCTGTCGGGCGCCATCAAGGCGACCACCATGCCCATCTACCAGGAGGGGCAGGAGCTGGCGACGCTCACGCTGCATGCCGACCTCTCCGGCTCGGCGGGCGGCGCCCATGCGCGCGCCAAGATTCACATCGCCGACGCGCGCATCGCGCTGTCCGACCAGAAGCGCAAGAACCTGCAATCGCTGAAGGCGGCCGACGACATCATCCTCCTCGAGAACGGGCGACCCATCAACCGCCGCCAGGCCAAGCGGCTGCGGGCCGTCACCGCGCGGCTCGACCGGCTGCGGGCGGGCGGCCCGGCCGCCGCCGCGGGCGAGGACCAGGCGCCGCCGGCCGCCGCCGGTCAAGCCGCCAGCGTCGGCCCGTGGCGCAGCTTGCTCATCGCGATCGACGCGCCCCGCAAGCTGTGGGTGAGCGGCAACAACGCCAACCTGGAGCTGGGCCTGGCCCAGAATTTCCGCGTGCGCGTCGGGCGCGAGGTGCAGGTCTACGGCCAGGTCATCACGCACCGCGGGCGCATCAACGCCTTCGGGCGACGGTTCGACCTCAAGGCCAACTCCACGCTGAACTTCGGCGGCCCCGCCGACCAGCCCACGCTGGACGTGACGGCCCAGTACCAGAACGACGCCGAGAACGCGACGGTGCTGCTGACCGCCAAGGGGCCGCTCGACCACCTGGCCATCGGCGTGAGCTCGCCCAACCGGCCCGAGCTCAGTCAGTCGCAGCTCTACACGCTGATCATCACCGGGCACGTGCAGATGGGCGGAACCGGCGGCGGGTCGGGCGGCTCGGCGGCGGCCAACGAGGCGTCGGGCCTGATCGCCAGCGCCATCGCGGGCGGCCTGCAAAAGACGCTGGCCAAACGCCTGCCCGTCGACGTGTTGACGATCGACGCCGGCGGCGGCGGCCTGACCGGCACGCAATTCGAGGCCGGACGCTACATGACCGACCGGCTGTACGTCGGGTACGTGGGCCGCATCGGCGCCGACCCGACCCGCTATCAGAACCGGAACGCGGTCCACGTCGAGTACGAGCTGGGATCCCGCTGGCAGTTCGCGGGCGAATACGGCGACGTGGGCACCGGCTCGGCGGACCTCATCTGGAAGAAGACCTACTGACGCCGCTTGGACCGTTCTTGATTAAGCCGCGGCCCGGGGATCGACGGCCGCATCCTGGTGGTCGAGGACGAAAAGATCTGCGGGAGGTGCTGGCCTACAACCTGCGTCAGGCGGGCGGGCGCGGGTGCGCACGCGCAGAACCTGCGGAGGACGTGCGGGGGCGACAAACCGGGCGTGAGCCCCCGGACCATCGACACCCACGTCAAGCGGCTGCCCGACAAGCTTGGGGGCGCCGGCTCCCTGGTCGAGACCGTCCGCGCGACCGGAGACCGGCTGCGGGCGGAGCACCAGGTCGTCGTCAAGGCGTAGGACGCCGGCCGAAACGGCCGGGCCGCTCGTGCCAGCGAAGGGCGTGGCCGACGATGGTGTCCAGCTCCGCGTAGCGGGGCCGCCACCCGAGGAGCTCGGCGGCCTTGCGGGCGTCCGCCACCAGGATGGGCGGATCGCCGGCGCGCCGTCCAACCTCGCGCGTCGGGACCTTCCGCCCGCTCGCGAGCTCGACCGAGCGGATCACCTCGCGCACCGAGTGGCCGCGACCGGTCCCCAGGTTGGCGGCCAGGCTGCTGGCGCCCTCGTTCAAGCGGCGCAGGGCAGCCAGGTGCGCCTCGCCCAGGTCGGTCACGTGGATGTAGTCGCGCACCGCGGTGCCGTCCGGCGTCGGATAATCGGTCCCGTAAATGTCGAGCGGCGGCCGCTGGCCCAGCGCCGACCGGATCGCCAGCGGGATGAGATGCGATTCGGGCTCGTGCTCCTCGCCCAGCTCACCGTCGGGATCGGCGCCCGCCGCGTTGAAGTAGCGCAGGACGGCGAAGCGGATCCGGTGCGCCGTCTGGTACCAGCGCAGCATCTTCTCGACGATCAGCTTCGACTCGCCGTACGGGCTGACGGGGGCCTGCGGGTGGTCTTCGTCGATGGGGACGCGCACCGGTTCGCCGTAGGTGGCGCAGGTGGACGAGAACACCAGGTCGCGCACGCCCTGCTTCACCATCGCGTCGAGCAGGTTGATCGTGCCGACCACGTTGTTGCGGAAGTACTTGCCGGGATCGGTCATCGACTCGCCGACGTAGGTGTAGGCGGCGAAGTGGACGACCGCGCTGACCCGGTGCTCTTCCATTACCCGACAGACCAGGTCGCGGTCCGCCAGATCGCCCTCGACCAGCGGGCCCCACTTGACGGCCTCGCGGTGCCCGAACACCAGGTTGTCGAGGACGATCGGCTGCAGGCCGGCCCGGGCGCAAAGCTTGGCCGTGTGGCTTCCGATGTACCCGGCCCCGCCCACAATCAAGATCGACATGTCACATCCATTGGGTTTCGCGTTGCGGCGCTGGTGTTTGGCGGGCGCGGGCCCGATCGTTGAAGGCCGGGTTTGCCATCGCCAGGGCCGGCCTTAGGTTGGAGGTGCGGGAGGGACACATGGTGGGTCGATGGGCGCGAATCGCGGGAATGGGTTGCGCACTGGCGATGGGGGCGGCCGCCGGCGCGCAAGCGAATGACCAGCCGCGTGATACGTCGGCGGCGAATCAATGCCCGCTGGGACGCACCTATCGGGCCACCGCGGTGACGCCCGACCATGCCCGCGAGCAAGGCTACGGCCAGGACGTGCAGCGGCTGCGCGGCGCCGACATCCACATCGCCGCCCAACCGGGCCTGACGCAGGAGTGGTTGCAAAAGTCGATCGAGCGCAGCGTTGCCAACGGCGATTGCGACTTCGGAACGTCCCATTTGACGGTGAACGTTCTGTCGGCCGGCAACGCGTTCGAGGTGCGGCTCACGACGCCGGACGAGCGGGCAGCGCGCCAGGTGCTCCAGCGGGCGCAACAGCTGGTCCGCTGAGGTCCGCCGCGGCGTCACTCGAGCGTCTCCAGGACGGTGACCGGGCCGCCGGGCTGACGGCGGGTGAGGACAAAGGCGCGCATCACGTTGGGGGCGTTGAGATCGGCGGTGCGGGCCAGGTTCAGGAACACGATGGCGTCGCCGATGCCGTCGCCGTTGAAGTCGCCGCCGGCCCACCAGGTGAGCCGGCCCTGGTAGCGGCCGCGCACCACCAGCTCGCGATAGTTGGCGCGCGCCGCGGCGCGGTCGAAGGCCAGCGTCGGATCGACGGCGTGCCAGGACCGCGTCTGCCCTGGCTTCGCCGGCGCCGGTGACAGCGCGGCCGGCAGGAGGTCGCCGGGATGGTTCGACGACACCACGTCCGCCAGGTAGGCGGCGCGGGGCGCGCTGGCCCGCCGGACCAGAGCCAGCGCGCGACAACGGATCGACTTTTCCTTGAACGTGTCGCGCTCCCATTGCGGGCCCAGCTCGACGTCAGTCTCCTGAATGCCGTCCAGGTCGGCACAATTGATCAGATGACGCCGGAGGCGGTTCGGCGCGTGACCATCCTTGAGCACGATGGTGCCGTTCAGCCAGGGCGCCGTCCAACCGACCTCCAGATCGTCCGACCCCGATTCGACCAGCCCCGGCCAGACGTCGACCCCTGACGGCGCGCGGTGCGGCTGCGGCACCGCCGCGGACGGTGCCGCGGGCAGCGGCGGCGCGGCTCGCTTGCAGGAACAGCAGCCAAGGAGGCTCAGGGCCGCCAGCAGCGCGGACCGGCGACGGGCGGTCACACCACCCCCGGAGGCAGCGTGGCAAAGAACGCTCGCAGCTGATCGCCGATTCGCGGCGTGTCGAACCCCCACAGGCGCCCCATCTCGGCGGCCACGTCGTTCAACGAGCGCTGTCCGTCGAGGAGCGAGATGACGCTGCCCGCGAACACCGACTGGCGGCCGAACGCGATCAGCGGGTCCGTCAGGGGAATCGGCCGTGACGGATCGGCGATCCAGGGCAGCTCCGCCGCGGCGGGCGGGGGAGCCGCGGCGGGGGCGATTTTGCGGGCGGCAAACGAAAACACCGTCTCGATTCGCCGCGAACCGCTGGCCGGCGAGTCGAAATAGGGGACGTCGTCGCGCGACCGGCTGACCAGTTCGAAACCCGAGGCCGCCGTGAGGTCCCAAATCTCTTCGATCGTGTAGGTGGTGCCCAAGCTCTGTTTGAACCGCAGGGGACCGACGTTGAGCCAGGTCCCGCCCGTCCGAAGCACGCGATTGACGGCTGCAGCGGTCTCGCGAAAGTCGCGCTCGTTGGCGTCGATGAACCACGGCGTGAGGACCGTGTCGAACGACTCGGGCGGAAACGGCGGAGCCAGCGCGTCCGCCACGGCGAACGTGAACCCCGGCCCCGGCCGAACGTCCGACCGGAGCTGGTGCTGGACCACGACCCCCTGCTGGGAGTGCGGGGCCACCGGAAACTCCGGCAACACGACGGTCTCGCCGCGCATCAGGCGAGCGGCCACCAGCAACGGAAACGGGTTGAGATCGATGGCCCAGGTCTCCGTCGGCCCCAGCGCCCGATGCACGTCGACGGCCAGCCGGCCGGCCCCCACCCCGTAGGCGGCCAGGCGGCCCAGCGGCTGCCGGACCATCCGCTGGACGACGGCGCGGGTCGCGTCCACCTCGGCCTGCCCCCAGGCCCAATCCCGAAACACGTTCTCCCCGAAGCGCAGCAGCTCGTCGGCGCCGCCGGCGCCGGGCGCCGCCGGCAACAGCTGGCGCTCGCCCCCGGTGACGTCCTGGAACAGCCGCTGGACCTCCAAGCGCTGTTGCTCGCAAGCGGCCACCACGGCTTCGACTCGGGCCCGCGTCCGAGGCAGCGCCTCGGCGCCGGCCGCCTCGGCGCGCCACTGCTGCAGGCTGCGCTCGGTCTCGGCCGTGAAGTCCGCCAGGCGATGGATCCAGACCGCCCGCCACAACCTCGGGTCGGGCATCAGGCAGGGAAGGTCGCCCACCGGCGGATAGGCCGTTCCGCAGGCCGAGCAGCGGGGCGGCTCGGCGGCCAGGTCCAGCGGCCGACCGTCACAGCGCGGGCAACCGACGGGCCCGGTCGTCACGCAACCACCGCGCGAATGCGTTGTGGTGGATTCGCCGATCGATCTACCATTCGCGCAATGCAGTTGGTCCAGCTCGACGACGTCATCCCCAAACCGTATCAGAATCAATTAGAGGCGGAGATCTCGGCCCTGGGTTGGTTTTTTCACCAGGAGAGCGCACGTCCGGGCCTCGAGTTCGCGGCCAACTACGGCGGCTTTTACCACATGGCTTTCGACGCCGCGTCTCCGGTGCCGGTCGTCTCGGCCATCAACGCCATGCTGGTTCCGCTCTTGTTCGTCTCCTGCGAGAAAGCCGGACTGAGCTTCAGCGACCTGATCCGAGTCCGGCTTGGTCTGTTTGCCAGCAACGCGCTGAACGTCCCCTACCACAACCCGCACGTCGACTTTTACGAGCCGCATCTGGTCGGCCTTTACTACGTGAACGACTCTGACGGGGACACGGTGGTCTTCAATCAAACGGCCGACCAGGTGACCGTTCAGCAGTCCGCGGCGCTCGCCAATTCGGGCGGGTTCACCGAGCTGGCTCGGATCCCGCCCAAGAAGGGACGCATGGTGTTCTTCGAGGGAAGGCATTACCACGCCAGCATGCACCCGATGAAGAGCTCACACCGGATCGTGGTGACCTTCAACTTTCGATGAGCGCCGGCGCGGGGGCCGCGCGGCGCTACGTCGAGAACACCCCGGGCAGCGGGCCGGTGTACTGGCTCTGCGCCCCCAGGCTGTTCATGGTCACGCCGAACACGGGCGCCATGGCCAGCCAGAGGTCGTTGTACGGACGGTTGCCGCTCTTCCCATCGCGCGTCGGCAGCGATCCGCCCGACACCTTCAGGTAGGTGCCCCCGTTCACCTTCGTGTTCTTCCCGCCGAACACGATGAGCGGCATGTTGGTCTGGTCGTGGTCCCAGGCCCGGCCGACCTCGGTGATGTAGACGATGACGGTGTTGTCGATCAGCATGTTGCCGTCGACGTCGGGCGTGGTGGCGAACTCTTGAATGATGTTGGCGTTGGCCTGTGAATAGAACTCGTTGATCTGATTCAGCCAACCCTGCGTCATCGAGTTGGTCGTGTGGCTGGGCGGATGGTGAGGCGTCGACTGCGGGCTCCCCTGGATGGTCGCCCCCTGGAACGAGCCCGGAAAGACCACCCAGTTCGTGCCGGCCGACCACATGAACGTGGCAACCCGCACCAGGTCGCACTGAAACGCCGCCTTGATCAGGCGAAGCTGCGCCAGCCCCAGGTCGTAGTGCGGGTGGCTGGAGGGCTGGTTGGGAACGTAATAGTCGACCCCCGCCAGGCTGGTCGAGACGCCGTTCGACGTCTGCGTGCCGCTCTCGCTGTTCATGAAGCTGGGAGGCGCGGTCGGCTTCGTGCAGGTCGCCCCGCCGCCGCTGCCGCCCATGCCGCCGCCGTACGTGCCCTGCAAGCTCTTCTGGAGCTGGTTGATCGCGTCCGCGTGGGCGGTGATCTTGTCCTTCTCGCTGGCCGGCACCAGCGCCTGCAGCCGCTGCAGATCGCTCTGCAGATAGCTGACCACGCTCATCTTTTGCGACAGGATGTTTGCGTTGTTGCCGCTGCTGCCCCCGCTGCCGGTCATCCCGCCGCCGAAGATCCGGTTGAAGGTGCCCAGGCAGTCGGTCACAGGCGCCAGAGGCTGGCGGGCCGAGGCCGGGTCGGAGACGCCGGACTTGGGCGCCAGATACGACAGCGTTCGCGGCGCGACCTCGTTGCGGTCCGAGCGAACGTCCGCCGCCAGCTGCAACGAACCGAACGGCGTCGGATTGGACGTGTTCGGGCCGCCCAGCACCGCCGACTTCTGCAGGAACAGCTGATCGATGGACGGTCCGCCCGCGCAGTGGTCCTGCTGGCTGGTGCTTCCCAGCGTGGGAACACCGGTCATGATGGCGACCATGCCGCCTTCGTGGGTATTCTGTCCGCCGTGATTGCCGGTGGTGTCCTTGCCGCTGGTGGCGGTGACGACGTTGAGGCCGTCGATCATGCACATGTACTTCTGCACCGGCGCGAACGGGGCCGTCTCGGTCGGCAGCGTGAAGCTGGTGGTCGTCGCCGACGCGTTCGGCCGCCAGCCGCTGAGGTCAGGCGTCGCGCCCAGCGGGTGGTGAAGGATGAGCAGCCGCAACGGCGCGGGGGCCCCGGCCGCGCGCGCCTCGATCGAACGCAGGAGCGGAACCAGCAAGGGCGCCGTACCGCCCAGTCCTCGAAGGAACGATCGGCGCGCGAACTTGTAAGACATCATTTCGTGCCTCCCGTGCGTGCTCGGACGAAGTCGGAGACCAGCAGGCTCTCGAACAGACCCTTCACCGTCCCATCGTTCTGACCGCGCAAGGTGTTCAGCTCGCACGTGTTGTACGTGCCAATCTGGGACCCGACGGCGTACGACGTCATCTGCTGGACGGCGCAACCGGCGAACACGCCGCTCGAGACCATGGCCTGCGCGAACGCCGGCGCGCCCGTCATGGACTGGCCCGCGAACGGCGAAGTGGGAACGAAGCTCACCGTGGGATCGATCTTGTTCCCCGCCTCGTCCACGGTCCGGTAGTTTCCGATCGGACCGAAGTTGAGCAACACGCGCGAGTAAGGATCCATTTGCGAGTGGCAGCCCTGGCAGGGCTGGAACTGCATCCGGGCGTCCGACAGAAGGACCTCGCTGTTACAGGCCGACAGCGGCGGATCGCTGGCCGACGCCGTCGGCGACTTGCAGGCCAGCACGTTCATGGCGCTGGGCGTGGACAGGTCGATGGGCCCCGGCAGCGGGTCGGCGCAGACGATCGAGTCGTGGATCAACCGCCCGCGCTTGACGATCGAGGTCACCGACGGGTCCGAGGCCGACCAGAGGAAAGCCGGCTGAGTCAAAAGGCCGCTGCGCCCCTGCGAGGCGGGCCAGGTGGCGGCGACGAACGTCGAGTCGCTGGTGGGCGCCTTGCCGTTCGCGTAGGTCAATCCGGGGTAGAGGGTCGCCAGGCGCTGGTTGACGTAGACGGTCTGCGAGGTCATGAGGTCGGCCAACTTCCCCGACCCATTCCCCCACAGAATGCTGTTCACCCAATCCTGCGAGGCGGTCAGCAGGTCGCTCTCGATGGCCGTTTGATTCTGCTCCGAGGACGACAGCGAGGTGAACAGCGACGTGTCCTTCACCTTCGAGAACATCTGGTTCACGTTCAACCAGCTGAGGATGATGTTGGTGACGTTGGCCTGCACCGCCGGCACCGAGAACAGACGATCGATCTGCGTCATGATCCCGGACGCGCTCGACAGGCTGCCGCTGGAGGCCGCCTGTGTCAGCTGCGCGTCCGGCAGCGAGCCGAGCAGCGTGAAGCTGAGCTGGCTGGCCACTTCGTACGGCGTCAGCGTGGTGTTTGGGAAGTTGCCGCTGGCGTCCGCCGTCAGGGTGGTGGGCCCGAGCTCGGTCCGATACACGAACGAGCTGGAGAGAATGACCGCCTGGATCATGTTCTCGATGCCGGTCTTGTAGTCGGTCATCGCGCCCTGCGCGTAGACCTTCATCAGGTTCGGCACCTCGGTGGAATCGAGGGGCCGCCGGTACGCCTTGGCCGCCAGCGTCTGGATGAAATTGGTCGCGCAGGTGGTCTGGGCCGACGCGGTGGTTCCGCTGCACGGCGCCAGCGACGTGGTGACCGTGGAATCAATCTGGGTCAGCACGGTCTGCGACTGCTGATACATGTCCCAGAGCATCGGGGCGTCCACCTCCATCGTGGGATCCACGATGAACGCGAACTGCGCCTCGCTCCCCTTGGACGTCAGATTGGGCGCGGCGGAGAGGCCCAGCAGGTCCTTGACCGCGGCTCCCCACTGAGCGGCCGAGAGCCGCCAAATGCGCCGGGTGACCGGAGCGAGCGGCGTGCACGCCGCCGAGCCACCGCTGCCGGACGCCGTCCCACCTGCCCCGGTGGTCGAGCCGCCGCCGGTCGACGATCCGGAGCCGCCGCTTCCAGGATTTCCGACCGAGGAGCCGGTGCCGGTCGAGCCGGAGCCCGTGCCGCCGGAACCGGCGTGAGGACCTAATTGGTCATCAATGTTTCCTTGGCAGCCGAAAGCCACCAGGCAGGCTGTCGTTACCACGAGACGGGCCCAACGATGCATGTTCTGCATTCCTGCCTCCCGATCGAGCACGTCAATAACTTGTTTCTGGACGTCCCTGCAATGGCTATTTTTAAACAAACTTACTTTACTAATCAAGTCCCGTCGAACCCCGTCGGGGGCCGGTCGGGCTGGTCACGGCTCTCTCTTCTCAAATACTGTCCGACAGCTCCGGATGTTTTATGAGATTCGTTCCGCTCACGGCGGAATTGCCGCCGCCAGCCCGCGGAGGCGCGACGCCGCTTGCTCCGGCGTCAGGTCCCGTTGAGGTTCGGCCAGCATTTCGTACCCCACCATGAACTTCTTCACGGTGGCAGATCGCAGCAGAGGTGGGTAAACGTGGGCGTGAAGCTGCCAGGGCTCCGGCGGCTGGTCGTCGAACGGCGCCCCGTGCCATCCCAAACAATAAGGGAGCGACACGTCGAAAAGTGTGTCGTATGCCGCCAACAGCCGGTGCAGCAAGCTGGCCAGCCCGTCCCGCTGCCCGGCGTCGAGGTCGCACAGCCGCGCGGTTCGCCGGCGCGGCAACAGCAACGTCTCGAACGGCCAGACGGCCCAGAACGGGACGACGGCCAGGAACTCGTCGTTCTGGCAGACGACCCGCGCCGAGAGCCGCGTCTCGCGATCGGCGTAGTCGACCAGCAGCGGCGATCCCGCCGACGCCGCGTAGGCCCGCTGGTGGCGATCCTCGGCGGCGGCGTCGCTGGGCACCACGCTCGATGCCCAGACCTGCCCGTGCGGGTGCGGGTTCGAACACCCCATCATGGGGCCCTTGTTCTCGAAGATCTGCACCCAGCGGTGGGTCTTGCCCAGCGCCGCCGTCTCGCCGGCCCAGGTGTCGATCACGGCGCGCGTCCCTGCCCGGTCCAGCTCGGCCAGCGTCAGATCGTGGCGGGGGCTAAAACAGATGACCCGGCACACGCCGCTCGTCGGCTCGGCCCGCAACAACGGGTCCGCGGCATCGGCGCCGGATTCGGCCCCGGCCGAAGCCGGCAGCAGCGCCGGGAAGTCGTTGTCGAACACGAACGTGCCCGCGTAGGGCGGGTTCACCGCGCCGCCGGCGCGCCGGTTGCCGGGGCAAAGGTAGCAGTCGGGATCGTGGGCCGGCCGCCGCGCGGGCGGGATCGGTTCGTTCTGCCCCTGCCACGGGCGTTGATTGCGGTGCGGTGAGACCAGCACCCATTCCCCGGTCAGCGGGTTGTACCGGCGATGCGGCTGGGCTTCCGGATCGAACGACATCCGCGCGCTTCGCCGCTCAGGCCATGGCCGCCGGTTCGATCAGGCCGGCTCCGCGCGTCGGCCGCGACACGAAGGTCGTCGCGGTATTTCCGGTGCGCGCGGCGTAGTCGCGCTCGAGGCGCGTGGCCACTGTCTCGACGTGCTTCGAGCGAACCAGTGAAACGATGCAGCCGCCGAATCCGCCGCCCGTCATGCGCGCGCCCAGCACGCCGTTGGCCTCGCCGAGCTCGCGCGCGATGTCGACCAGCACGTCGAGTTCGGTCGAGCTGACCTCGAAGTCGTCGCGCAGCGACCGGTGGCTCTCGTACATGAGGGCGCCCACCTTCGCGAACTCGCAGGCCTCCAGGTGGCCGGCCGCGGCCAGGGTGCGCAGGTTCTCGGTCACCACGTGGCGCGCGCGCCGGCGCACGGTGGGGTCGGCGATCTTTCCGCTGGCCTCCACCATGTCGGGCGTCGCGTCGCGCAAGCTGGAGACGCCCAGCAGCCGGGCCGCGTCCGCGCACTCGCTGCGGCGGCGCGCGTAAAACCCGTCGGCCAGCGCGTGCTTCACGTTCGAGTTGCAGATCACGACCTCGACGTCCGGGTCGCCGAACGGGACCACGCGCACGTCCTGCGAGCCGCAATCGATGAGGAGCGCGCCCGTCTCGTCGCCGAGAACGGAGGTCAGCTGATCCATCATGCCGCAAGGGACGCCCGCGAAGTCGTGCTCGGCCCGCTGGCAGAGCCGCGCCTTGTCCCACGGGTCCAGCCGCGCGCCGGTGGCCGCCTCCAGCAACGTGGCCGTCGCCACCTCCAGCGCGGCGCTGCTGGACAGCCCGCCGCCGATCGGAACGTCGGACAAGATGACCGCGTTCAGCGACGGCGGCGCCAGCCCGCGCTGGCAAAAGGCGCTGACGATGCCGCGCAGGTAGTTGGCCCACGACGGCTCGCCGGGCGCGTCCGAGCCGTCCAGCCGGATGTCGACCGATCGGTCCAGCGCCGCGCTGTACGCCTGCAGGCGGATTTCGGATCCCGCCGCCGGGCCGCCGGCGACCACCACGTGGCGATCGATGGCCAGCGGCAGCACGTAGCCGCCGTTGTAGTCGGTGTGCTCGCCGATCAGGTTGACGCGTCCGGGGGCCGCCACCACCCAGCGGGGAGCCGCGCCGAACCGATCGGAGAACAGGCGCGCCGCGGTCTTCGCCAGCCGAGGCGGCGGCGAAAGAGGCCGCGACGACATCCACGCGGGCAAATCTGCCGGTAACGAGCTCACCCCGGGTACCACACTTTCCGCGGATCGTCCGCTGCGCGCTGGTACGTCCAGGCCGACTCGACCATCTTGGCCAGGTCGTATCGGGGACGCCATCCCAGCAGGAATTTCGCCTTGGCGTTGTCCAGCCAGGTCGATTGATAGGGCGTCTTGACGGGCACGCCTTCCAGCCCGCGCGTCCGGCCCAGGTAGGCGGCCAGCTCGCCGTAGTCGACCGGCTCGTCCATGCAGACGTTGAACGTCTGGCCGCGCGCGGCCGGGTGGTCGACGGCCTTCAGGATCGCGTCGATCAGATCCTCGACGTGAACGAAGTTCCGCTTCACGGGCCGGCCGTCGGGGTCCAGCATCACGGGCACCGCGCCGCTTCGAACGTAACGATCGGCGGCCGCGGCGCCAACCAGGTCGCGCCAGCGGGGCCCGCCGAACACGTCCTCGCCGAAGGAGAGCTGATACTTGAAGTCGTCCTTCTCCATGATCCAGGGGGCGCGCAGGCAGCAGGCGTTCAACCCGTACTGGATGACGACCTGTTCCAGCAGCACCTCCTCCAGCACCTTCGACAGCGCATAGCAGCCGGGGTACGCCGAGTGCCGCTGGGTCTCGGTCACCGGGACGGGGTGCGGGTAGAAGAAGTGGCCCATCCCGGCGTCGCCGCCGATCAAGATGAACTGCCGGAACGTCGGGCTGACCCGGCAGGCTTCCAGCATCCAGAACATCCCCTTGATGGCGACGTCGATGATCGTGTCGGGCGTCTCCTTGCTGGTCGCCAGGTGCAGCACGTGCGTCACGCCGGCGATCGCGCGCTCGGCCACGCCGCGCTCTTCGATGGCGCCCGACACTACCTCCAGCCGCGGTTGCTCCGGCAGCTTGCGGTTGTGGCAGAGCGCCCGCAGCCGAAACCGCGAGAAGGCCGGCGCCGCCAGCAGGCGGGCGATGAAGGACTGGCCCACCTTGCCGGTCGCGCCCGTGACCAGCAGCAGAGGATGGTCGGCGGAGGCGGCCACGTTACCGCGCCCTCTTGCGCGCCGAGGTCTTCTCGAACACGCGATCCACGATCACGGCGGCCAGGATCACGCCGCCCGCGACCACGTTCTGCCACAGCGACTTGCCCACCAGGTTCACGGCGTTGAAGGTGATCTGCATGATGCCGGCGCCGATGAGGACGCCGAACACGGAGCCCCGCCCGCCCAGGAGCGAGCAGCCGCCCAGCACCGCGGCCGCCACCGCGTGCAGCTCGTAGGCCGATCCCAGCGACGGCGTCGCGCTGGGCAGGTAGGCGACGTAAAGGACGCCGGCCACGCCGGACAGCCCCGCGCTGGCCACGTAGGTGGCCAGGCTGACCCAGCGGACCGGCACGCCCGACAGCCGCGCCGCCTCGGGGTTCGAGCCGATCGCGTAGCAATAGCGCCCGAACACCGACCGGTGCATCACGAACGCGGTGAGCGCGATGGCGATCAGCGCGAACCAGAAGGGCATGGGCAGCCCCAGCCCCACCCCTTCGCCCAGGAAGCGAAACCGGGGGAACTTCCCCTGAAACCCGATGTCCGTCCCGCCGGTCAGCACTTCGGCGATGCCGCGCAGGAGCAGCATCGAGCCCAACGTGACGACGAAGGGCTGGACGCCCAGCCAGGTGATCACCAGGCCCTGGGCGGCTCCGATGACCAGCGACAGGCCGAGCGCGATCGTCACCGCCGCGCCGATCCCCATCCCGGAGTACATCGTCAGGTAGCTGGTCGTGACCGCCGCGACGCAGATGATCGAGCCGACCGACAGATCGATGCCGCCGGCGATGATGACGACCGCCTCGCCCAGCGCGAACAGCGAGATGAGCGAGATGTGGCGGATGGTGTTCCGCAGGTTGTCGCCGTCGAGGAAGATCGGGTTCAACACCGCCGTCAGGACGGCCAGGCCGATCATGACGGCCAGCATCGTCAGCTCTTTCTTGACGTGCGTGAGCCGCCCGGGAGCCGGCATGGCCGAGACCGCGCCCGGCAGGGGGTCGGGCCGCAAAGTAAGATCCGTCATTTGCGCGCTCATGCGGTGGCGTACCTCAGGATGTTGGCGTCGGTGAGCTCGTCGCGGTCCAGCTCGCCACGGGCGGTGCCCTGCGCCAGGACGATGGCCCGGTGGCAGAGCGCCGCGATCTCCTCGGCCTCCGAGCTGGAGACGATGATCCCCTTTCCGGCGGCGGCCAGCTCGCGCACCACGTCGTGGACGTCGCCCTTGGCGCGCACGTCCAGGCCGCGCGTCGGCTCGTCCAGCAGCAGCACGCTGGGATTGCGCGCCATCCATTTGCCGAGGACGATCTTCTGCTGGTTGCCGCCGGACAGACCGCCCGCCGGCTCGCCGGCCCGGAACCGAAACCGGTCGATGTAGGGACGCGCGATCCGCATCTCGTCCTCCAGCACGAACCGCTTCAGCGACGGCAGCGCCAGGTTGCGCTCGACCAGCATGCTCAGGATCAAGCCTTGCGAAGCGCGCTCCTCGGGCACCAGCGCGAACCCGGCCGCCATGGCGTCGCGCGGGTTGCGGATCCTGACCGGGCGGCCGCCCACCTGCACGGCCAGCTCGCAAGGCCGTACCCCGAACAGCTCGCGCAAGATGCTGCTGCGGCCGGCGCCGACCAGGCCGGCCAGCCCCAGGATCTCGCCGGCCCGCAGGTCGAACGACACCCGGCCGCGCACCGACAGCAGCACCTTGGCCTGGGGCGGGGGCGGCGCCTTCTCGGAGACCTGGGTGCTGCCCGCCAGCAGGCCGACCAGCTTGTCGATGGTCGCCTCGCGGGTGGGCATCTCCGCCACCCGCTCGCCGTCGCGCAAGCAGACCACGCGATCGGTGATCTTCAGGACCTCGCGCAGCCGGTGCGAGATGTAGACGATGGCGATCCCGTTGCGCCGCAGCTCGTCCAGCAGCTCGAACAGCCGGCTGGCGTCGGTCTCGCTCAACGTGGCGGTGGGCTCGTCCAGCAGCAGGACCTTCGAATCCAGCGACAGCGCCCGGGCGATCTCGGTGCGCTGGCGCTGGCCGGGCGACAGCCAGCGCAGCGGCGTTCGCGGGTCGATGTCGCCGCCCACGCGGTCCAGCACCGCCTGGGCGCGGCTGTAGAGCGCGCGGCGATCGATGAGCCCGAGGCGGCGCGGCTCGTGCCCCAGCATGACGTTCGAACCCACGTCCAGGTCCTGCGCCTGGATCAGCTCCTGGCGCACCAGCGACAGGCCCAGCCGGATGGCGTGCGCCGGATCCTGCGGCGCCTGGCCGTTGATCGACACGCTGCCGGCGTCGGGGCGATGGATGCCGGCGGCGACCTTCATCAGGGTCGATTTGCCGGCGCCGTTGCCGCCCAGGAGGCCGACGATCTCGCCCGGCCCGACGGAGAAATCCACCCCGCGGAGCGCCCGCAGGCCGCCGAACGATTTTTCGACCCCGGTCAGCTCGAGCATCACTTCTTCAGCTCGCGCAGCTCGCTCCAAAAGGCGTCCACGTTCGACCGATCGATGACGCGGATGCCGGTGTTGATGGTGGGCGGGACGGTCTTGCCGTCGTGCAGCTCCTTCAGCGCCTTCACCGACTGGTAACCAAATTCGAACGGCCGCTGGACGATGGTGGCGGCGATGAGGCCGTCCTTGACGGCCTTCAGCGTCTCCTGTTCCTCGTCGAACACCACCAGCACCGGTTTGTCCTTGCGGGTCGACGCGCGCACGGCGTCCGCCATGCACGGGCCGTTGTACGACCAGATCCCGATCGCCAGCACCAGATCAGGGTAGCGCGCCAGCGCGTCCTCGACGTTCTTCTTGGCCAGCGCGCGGTCGGCGTGGTCCAGGAAGACCGGCAGGATCTCGAGCCCGGGGACCTTGCCCAGCGTCTCGTCGAGGCCCTGCTTCCGTTCGATGGCGTTCTGCATGTCCATGCGGCCGACGAACAGCGCCACCTTCCCCTTGGTGATGTGCGCGGCCGCCAGCGCCGCCGTGGCCGTTTTGCCCGCCACCTGGCCGGCTTCGACGTTGTTGGTGCCGACGTAGACCTTGCGGCCCGACTTCGGCGCGTCCGAGTCGGTCGTCACCAGCGGCATCTTCGCCGCGACCCGGTTGAACACCTCCGTCATGGCGTCCGGGTTGATGGGGCTGATCGCCACCCCGTCGTAGCCCTGGACCATGATGTCCTCGAGAAAGCGCTGCTGATCGGCGACCTCGCCCTTGAGCGGGCGAAACATGTCGACCTTGACGCCGAAATCCTTCTCCGCCTTGCGCAGGCCCTTTTCGCCGATGTTCCAGAAGTCCGACGAGTTGTTGGTCACGAAGGCGAAGCGCACCGTCCCCCGGGCGCCCGCCGAGCCAGACGACTGGCGCTTGCAGGACGGAGCGCCGCCGATCGCGGCCGCCAGGACGGCGGCGAGGATCAGCCGGTTGTGAACGTTGGTTTTTGGCGCCATGGGAAACCTCCCGTCTCTCACCAGGTCAGCGTCAGCCCCGAGTTGACGGTGTTGACGACCTGACGGTCACCCAGCCACCACTCCGCATCGGCCCGGAAGTAGTCGATGTCAAAGTGGAGGTCCGCGGAGAAGTGATAGACCACGCTGGCGTTGATCCCCACCTGATCCTTGAGCACGCTGATCGCCGGCGTGCCGGTCGCCGGATCGGGGATCACGTCCCCGGGAACTTCGTGGACGCGGGTCTCGCCCCAACCGGCGGCCAGATCGAAGTGGCCCAGCACGAACTGGGTCTGAACGTAGAGTCCGTCGAACTTGCGCATCTGCTGGGTGTGGGCTTGTTCGAAGATCGTCTCGTTGTTGTCGAACGCGTAATTGAGTCCAAGCCCCTGTCCGTAGTGGCCGGCGACGCCCAAGTGAAACCACCCCAGTTCAAGTCGGCCGCCCGCCCCGCCGCCGTATACGGTGGCGCTTCGATCAGCGGCGACAGCGTAGACCTTCTGCCAGGCTCCGTTCAGGAACAGGTGGATCTTGCCAAAATCTCCGAGCGGCTGATCGAATGTCAGCTCGGCCTCGGGGCGCCCATACTTCGTCCGACCCCAGTAGAGTCCGACGAAGGTGCTGGGATCGTAATAGCCGGCGGTCAATTTCAGGCCGTAAAGCGACGGGGTGGCGTACGCGACACCGGCCGAAAAGCCGTTCGCCAGAACGCCGTACCCGATTTGCCCGCCGCTCGGCCCCTGGCTAGTGAAGCCGGCCGGATTGCCGACCCCGTAACGATGAGCGTAGAGGAAGTCGATTTCTGTCGCGCCCCGCGAGTAAAGGGTCAGCGCGCGCCCCACCAGCAGGGTCCCGGCCGGGCCCGCCACCTCGACATAACCTTCGCGGAAGTCTGTTTGATTCAGCAGGTACTTTCGTTCGCCGAGGGTCTCGGCTGCCGCCCAGAGCGAGACGTACCCGCGAACGGTGGTTTGCTCGGTCAGCTTCCGGCGCAGCCCAAACGCCAAAATATTTCCCAAAAAGCCGCTGCGGACCCGCGAACCGTCGATAGGGCCGTTGCCCACCGCGTTGTTCGGAAGATTGACCGAATCGCCGGGAATGTTGATCCCTCCGTCGCCCACCGAGTGCAACATCATCCCGGTGTTGCGGTCGAGCCCGTCCGGGAAGCCATCGCCGTGCAACACCTCGACGAAGGCTCCGACGCGCCCTTCCGTGTAGAACTCCCAGCCGCCCTCGGACTTCACCAGGGTGATCTCGGCGCGGGCCCGAGAGCCCACGCCGACCGAGACCAGAACGGCCAGGAGAATTTCGACGCGAAGTCGGCGAATCACTGGGCTGCCGTGACCGCAGTGACGTCGATGAACACCCACTGACCGTACTGCTCGCCGTTTCCGTTGGGCCCGTCATACGGCTGGTGGAACGTCGAGGGGGCCGGCGGATTGGCTCCCGTCAGGCTCACCGAGTGGTGCTGGTTGCAAACGTTGCCCGCGTTCTGCGCGATGGTCCCGCAGTTCATGACCTGGACGCAGTTCGAATCGAAGGTCGTGAAAGTGATCTGTCCGCCGCCGTAGATCGGGATGGTCTTGGTGTAGTCGATCGGGAAGGTGGTGTGCTGGGTGGTGGTCGTGTTGATGTGCGGGTTGTCCGCGTTGTCGACCGAGTTGAGGTAATACGTGTCCGGCATCATGCCGCTGCCGGCCGGGTACACGTCCACCTGGTAGGTGTTGTAGTCGTACCCGTTGCCGTTGGCCGGCTGCGGGGTGCCGCCCTTGGCGAACAGATCGAGGCTCTGCGTGACCGACGTGTTGTTGCCCGCGTCGCGCGTGGTGTTGACGTAGTTGTACGGCTCGACGACGCCGTACACGTGGAACGTCATGTTGTACTTCTGACCGGAGGTCCCGGAGATCGGGAACATCTTCGTCCAGGTGACCTTGTTGCCGCTGCAAGGACCGATGTTGGGACAGTCGTACCCGTCGGCGCTGGCCTTGGCGCAGTCGTGAGTCATGAGCGCGCCGTCCAAGCCGCCCACGATCGATAACAGGTCGCCGCCGCCGCTTCCCGCCATGCCGGTGCCCCCGGCGCCCATCATGCCGCCCGAACCGCTCACGTGCCCGCCGCTGCCAGTCGAGCCGCCCGGGTTGGCTCCGCCGGACCCGGTGGTGCCGCCCGCCCCGGTCGTGCCGGCCGCGCCGCCCGCCCCGGTGGTGCCGCCCGACCCGGTCGTGCCGCCCGACGCGCTGCCACCGGCACCGCTGGTCACCTCGCCGCCGCTACCGGTCGAGCCGCCCTTGGCCTCGGTCCCGCCGGCGCCGGTCGCGCCTCCCGACGCCGTGGCGCCGCCGCTGCCGGGCGTGCCAGAGCCGCCTTCGCCGGTGGGCGAGTTGGGGGGCGTGTTTGAGCAGGCGGCGCCGAACAGCAACAGCGCGGCGGCAGGTGCCAGGAGCGTGGACTTCATAGGGGCCTCCATCAATCGAGAAAAAGGTCAGTCTTCCACTACTGTCGGTTCGTGGGCGTTCTTGTCGCAGCCTGAAGGCGGCACGCTAATATAAATAAAGATCGCTTACAAATGAGGAGTGGGCGGCCGTGCCGCGGCCGACCATCTGACTCACGGGCAGGAGATCGGCGCCGTCGACACGACGAAGGTCGGGTCGTCCGAGGCCTTGTCGGCCGACAGCATGCCCGGGGGCGCCGTGTGCCCGGCCGACGTGACCGAATCGGTGGCGGTGGTCCCGGACGTCTCGTCGAATTTCCAGTACCCGGTCAGGCCAGGCTCGTTCCCCACTAGCGTGTGGTTCATCGTGCTGGTGATCTCCGCCGCCGAGCGGGCCACGTTCCAGATCCGGAACTCGTCGATCTGACCGTTGAAGTAGGCGGGTGGATAGCCGCCGATCACCAGATCCGACATGCCGGTCATCAGGGTCGTCTGCGAGCTGGAGTCCGAGGTCTTGCTGGCCTTCAGGACACCGTTGACGTAAGCGCGCACGGTCGTGCCGTCCCAGGTCATCGCGAAGTGCACCCATTGGTTCATTGAAGTGCCGAGACCGGTGGGCTGATTGTCGTTGTCGAAATAGTTGTTCGTGAACGGGTCGATGCTCCCCTTCGTCCCGCCGAAATCCAGGCCGAAGCCGTCCGCCTTGCGATTGTTCGTGCCGTAAAAGAACATCGTGTTCGCGTCGCCCGACCAGCTCGTCGTCAACACGTAGGCCCAAAATTCGATGGTGCGGTTGGCGTTCCCCAGCGGCAGATCGGCGCTGCCGTTGAACGCGACCAGGACCGCCGCCTTGGCGGGATCGTTGTTCCCGGCGACGTCGGCATTGAAAGAGATGGCGTGCCCCGCGCAGTTGGTGCCGCCCGCCCCGCCGCCGGCGTGGCCGGACGAGCCGCCCTGGCCCGGGGTTCCGCCCTCGCCTCGGCCGGCGGTCCCCCCCGTGGCCTGCCCCCCGCCGCCACCGGTGCCGTGCCCGCCGGTGCCGCCGGATCCGACCACACCCCCGCTGCCGGACGACGAGGACCCGGCGGTTCCGCCCGTCCCCACCGAGCCGCCGGCGGCCGTGGTCCCGCCGGTGCCGGCGCCGGTGTTACCGCCCTCGCCCGCCGAGAAACCGCCCGTGCTGCTGGCGCCCCCGCTCCCGTTCGTGCCGCCGGTTCCGGTGACGGGCGCGTTGCTGCTCGAGCACGAGAGCACCGTCAGGGCCAGGGGCAGCCCCAGAGCGGCCGTCAGACCGAGCCATCGCGTCGAATTTGTAAGCATACTTTATCAACTACCACGAGCGGTCCGTCTGTCACAAGCGCTTCCCACCGCGGTCAGCTCGCGCCCGACCAGTCCATCGGCATCACGAATTTGTGGATGCCGGCCATCAGCAGCCCGCGCGCGAACCGCTTGGGGGCCAGGATGACGGCCACCGCGTCGAACCGGCTCCAGACGGCGGCGCGCTGGATGGCGGCGCTCAGGTAGTCGGTGGCCGCCGTGGGCAGCTCGGTGACGCGGCCCACCAGGACGACGCGGCGGACCCCGTAGATGTTGAGCGCGGCGCCCACGCCGGTCGCCACCGCGTCCAGCGTGGCCCGCATCCAGGTCGGCAGCTCGCGCTGGACCGCCCGCACCACGTCGGCGAACGTGCTGCCGCTGCCCTTGGCGTCGCGGAGGCTCTGGATCAACCCGCGCTCGGAGGCCAGCGTCTCCAGGCAGCCGCGCCCGCCGCAGCCGCAGGGGCGGAGGTTGCCGGGAATCGGGGTGTGCCCGATCTCGCCGCTCAGCGGCAGCACCCCGTTGTAGAGCCGGCCGCGCAGCATCAGCGCGCCACCCACGCCGTCGGCGATATCGACCATCAGGAAATCGTCGGCGTCCGGCCGCGCGCCCAGCTCGCCCAGCGCCAGCGCCCGGACCTCCTGGACCAGCGCCACCGGGGCCGCCCAGACCTGCTTGAGCATCCAGACCAGGTCGGCGTTCTCGGACCAGTGCAGATTGGGGGACAAGAGCACGCGGCCGCCGCGCTCGTCGACGATCCCGGGCGTGCTGAGCAGGACGGCCCAGGGCCGCTTGATCTCGATGTGGCGCGCGGCCTGGATCAAACGCTCCAGCCAGGCGTCGGCGTTCTCGGGCGTCTGGAACTCCGTGTCCCAGTGCTCGGTCTCGGGGGGCGCCGGCGGCAGCGCGGCGATCTTGGTCGACTCGACCCCCAGCGCCATGACGATGAAGTGCGGGCGGCTGGTCGCGAGGCGCACGTGATTGCCCGGCCGGCCCACACCCGGCCGCACCCCGTCGACGATCTTCACCTCTTCGACCACGCCGGCCCGGATCATGTCGTCGATGATCTTGCCGGCGGTCGGCTTGCTCATGCCGGTGGCCTTGGCGAGCTCGGCCCGGGTCGCCGCCTTGCGGCCCAGCAGTCGTTCGAGGATGGTCGCCTGATTGGCCAGCCGCAGGCTGGCGGGAATTGCCGGCATCGGGGCCGACTGTATCAAAAGCGGCCTGCAGCCGGGGGCGGCCCCGAGACCCGGCGCGCGCGCTGGTCCATGGGTCCACGGTCAGGGTGCCGGTGGACGCGTCGCTTCAGCTCGGGCCGGCCCCGAAAAAGGCCGGCCCGAGTTTTTGCGGCCGGCGAGGTGGCGGCCGTCCTGTTCACGGGCGCGGCGTACTTCCTGCCGCGCCTGCCCAAACACTTGTGGTCTCAGTTCATGTCTCCGAGCTATCACGTGCACGTGCTGTCCACGCGGTCGCCCCACGTCGACGCGACCAGGCCTCATGCAACGGGGCTGGTGCTGCGCGCGCTGGCGTTCACACTGGACATCGCCACCGTCGGGCTGCGCGGCCGGATGCGGCGCCGGCTGCCGGGAGGCGCCGGATGACCGCCGGCGCCTCCGGGCCCCCGCCCAAGCTGAAGGTCCGCGGCCTGACCGTCTACTACGGCGAGAAGAAGGCCGTCGGGCCGGTCACGCTGGACATCGTCGCCCAGCACGTGACGGCCCTCATCGGCCCGTCGGGCTGCGGCAAGTCGACCTTTTTGCGCTCGCTCAACCGGATGAACGAGCTGATCCCGGGCTGCCGGATCGAGGGGGACGTCCGCCTGGACGGCGATCCGATCTACGGGCACGGCATCGACGCCGTCGGCGTGCGGCGGCGCATCGGGATGGTGTTCCAGCGCTCGAATCCGTTCCCGAAGTCGATCCGCGAGAACGTCGCCTACGGGCTGCGCATCGGCGGCGTGAAGGACTCGCGCGAGATCGCGGGGCGCGTCGAGCGCGCGCTGTCGCAGGCGGCGCTGTGGCAAGAGGTGAAGGATCGCCTGAACGACAGCGCGCTGGGCCTGTCGGGTGGCCAGCAGCAGCGCCTCTGCATCGCGCGCGCGCTGGCCGTCGAGCCGGAGGTCCTGCTGATGGACGAACCGGCGTCGGCGCTGGACCCGATCGCGACGGCGCACATCGAAGAGCTGATCGGCCAGCTCTCCCAGAACTACACCGTCGTGATCGTGACCCACAACATGCAGCAGGCGGCGCGCGTCGCGGACGACACCGCGTTCTTCTACCTGGGCGAGCTGGTCGAGTTCGACCGCACCGACGTGCTGTTCACCAAGCCCAGCGACCCGAGAACGGAGGACTACATCAAGGGGCGGTTCGGCTGATCCGCGGCCACGATCCCTGGCGCGAACGCCCGAACCGCGAACACGAACTGGAGCTCCGCCGCTGCGCGAGCAACTGCTGCTCATGGCGGCCAAGGTCGAGGACCCGACCGACGCCAGCGTCCGGCCCTCATCGACCGCGACGGCCACCCGGCCGAACAGCTTCACGGTCTGCCGGGGTCGCACCGCGCGCTGGCGGCGCATTTCGCCGCCCGCGGCACCGGCGAGCTGCGGAGGGTTCCCGCGCATCGCCCTGCCGGCGGCCGCGCCAGCTCACCGCGCGCGCCGGCGACACCGTCCTGGCGCACTATCGACTGGCGCACGCGGCGGCGGTCAACGTCGGGCCGCACGTCCAATACGCGGCCTTCTTCCGGCTGACCCGCCGCGGTCACGATCCGTCGTCGACGGCGCCCCTGGTCGACCTCTAGCGCGAGTGGGACGGCCTGCCCAACGCGCGCCGGACGTGATAGCAAGCGGGCGATGCGAAAGCGCCTGGTCCGCCTGCTGGCCTGGATCGTCACGGCCGGACTGCTGGTGTTGCTGTTCCGGCGCATCCCGCTGGCCCAGGTGATGGCCGCCGCGCGCGGCGCCGCGACCTGGACCATCCCGGCCGCGCTGCTCTCGGCGCTGGCGATCTATCTGGGCGACTCGTTCGCGATCTGGAAGACGTTCGGCTGGTTCCTGGCGCCGCTGTCCTTCGCCGACATCCTGCTGGTCCGGGGGGCGACGTATCTGCTGGCCGCCATCAACTACAACGTCGGCCAGGGGGCCATCGTCTACTTCGTCCATCGCGTGGCGCGCGTGCCGGTGATCCGCGGCGTGGCGACGGTCCTCTTCATCATGGGGATCAACGTGCTGGCGCTGCTGTTCCTGGCCACCGCCGGGCTGGTCGCGGCGCCGGTGGTCCCCCACGCGGTGCTGATCCTGGTGCTGGTCGCCTACGCCGGCCTGGCGGTGTACGTCGCGGCGGTGGCCATCCGCCCCCGCTGGCTGGCCGCGCGCCCGGTGTTCGAGGTGCTGCTGAACTCGGGCGCGGGCGGCCACCTTCGCGCGCTGGTGGTCCGCCTGCCCCACATCGCGGCGCTGATGGCGCTGCAGATCTCGATGCTGTGGGCGTTCGGGGTGCGCGTGCCGATCGTGCAGGCGATGGCGGCGCTGCCGGTGGTGTTCCTGGTGGCGGTGCTGCCCATCTCGGTCCAGGGGCTCGGCACCACCCAGGCCACCATGATCTTCTTCTTCTCGCGGTACGCGCCGGGCGATCATGAGGCGCAGCAAGCGGCCGTGCTGGCCGCCAGCTTGGTGGCGCAGGCGGTCCCGCTGCTGTTCCAGGCGGTGCTGGGGGTGGCCTGCCTGCGGAGCCGGGTGGGCCGCGCGCTCAGCGCGTCGGCGGAGGAGGCGCGCGCGATCGAGGGTGGGGGTGGCCCGGCGGAGCCCCTGGCGCCCGCCGAGCGGCCCGAACGCGGCCAAGCTCG